>JAVYAJ010000048.1:0-19723 GCA_032229885.1 Candidatus Anammoximicrobium sp.
ATCCGCGGACGTTGGCCGCCGAAGACGCAGAAGGACGCAGAAATTTTTCGCTGGCTGAAAACATTGTTAAAAACTTCACGATGTTTGAGGTTAGTAGTAGAGTGTGCGATCCCCGCACCCCGGCGACCGGGATTACGGCGAGCGTGACGGCAAGGCTAGGTATCGGGGATAGCCGCGATTGTCGGGCCGCGGGACTTCCTCGCTCTGCCGAGTGCGACGCCCCGAAAATTAGGATTGGACAAAGTCCTTAGACTTCGTCTAGACGAAGCGCGAACGGCGTCTCGGGGCCAGCGACCTTCGCACCGCATTGATACGGGCTTACGCACGGCGACGCGGCGGTGACGCGGGCACACGATCTGCGCGGGGCTCAGCCGGTCAGCGTGCCTTTGGTGCTGGGCACGGTCGTGGATCGCGGGTCGCGTTGGACGGCCATCCGCAGCGCCCGCGCGGCGCATTTGAAGATCGCCTCGCTGATGTGATGGCTGTTGCGGCCATGATGCAGCATGATGTGCAGATTGCACAGCGCGTTGGCGGCCGTCGCCTGCCAAAAGTCTTCGACCAGCTCGCTGTCGAACTGGCCGATCTGAGGCGAGGGAAACGCAGCCTGGAACACCAGAAAATACCGACCGCTCAGATCCACGGCGGTCGTGACCAGTGTCTCTTCCATCGGCAGCGTAAAGTGACCGTAGCGCTGGATGCCGACCTTGTCGCCCAGCGCTTGACGAATCGCCTGCCCCAGGCAGATTCCGACGTCTTCGACCGTGTGATGCTGGTCGACATGCAGGTCGCCCTGGGCGTCCACGCGCAGGTCGAAGTTGCCGTGCCTGGCGAACAGTTCGAGCATGTGATCCAGAAACCCGACGCCCGTGCGGATCTGCGATCGGCCGTCGCCATCGAGTTCGAGTTCCAGTTGCACCTCGGTTTCCGCGGTGCGGCGTTCAATTCTCGCTGTGCGGGCCATTCGTCTATACCATTGCTTTCAGCAGTTCGAGGACGGCGGCGATTTGTTCATCGGTTCCGACGCTGATCCGCAGCCCATCCTGCCAGCCGGGATAGTTCAAATATCGGACCAGTACGCGATTCTGCTTCAAGGCTTCGTACAGTTCAACCGCCGTGCGTCGCGCGTGGGTGCACCACACAAAGTTGGCCTGTGATGGCAAGACGGCAAACCCCAATGCTCGCAGGCCGGCGGTCAATCGGTCGCGCGTTTGGCGAACGCGCGCCACGTTGTCCCGCAGCCACGCTTGATCGTCGATGGCCGCGGTCGCGCCGGCTAGCGACAGCGCGTCGCAGTTGTACGAGTCCTTGACCTTGATGAACTGGTCGATCAGGCGTGGCTGGGCGATCAGATAGCCGAACCGGAGCCCGGCCAAAGCGTACGATTTGCTGAGCGTCCGCGCGACCATGATCCGCTCGTCTTGAGCCACCAGATCGACACAGTTCTGTTCGGCGAAATCGGCATAAGCCTCGTCGACCAACAGCGGGCAGCGCAGTCGCTGGGCCAGATCCAGGATTGCCTCGCGCGGAACGACGGTGCCGGTGGGGCTGTTCGGATTGGGCAGGAACACCAGACGCAAATCGTCGGCGTGGGCCGCAAACTCGGGCGGCAGGCTCCAGTCGTCGCGAAACCGCACCTCTTCCCAGGCGGCGCCTTGAAGCTGGGCGAGCGTCTTGTACAGGACATAGCTGGGATACGGCAGCCGTAGGCGTCGGCCCGCGCCGACCAGCGCACGGGTGACGATCGTCAGGATGTCGTCGCTGCCGTTGCCGCACAGGATCCAGTCGCGTTCGACGCCCAGGATGGCGGCCGCCCGATCCCGAAACGCATTGCCCAGCGGATCGGGATATCGTGTCAGCGACGTTTCCGCCGCCTGCTGGATCGCGCGAACCACGTGCGGCGAGGGTGGATACGGGTTCTCGTTCGTGTTCAGCTTGATGAACTTGCCGGCCTGCGGCTGCTCGCCGGGCACGTACCCGGACATGGATTCGATTTCAGGACGAAAATACGTCATGGCGTTTGCAGAGTCTGGATTAACACTGGATGGCGGTTGGACGTGATTGGCCAGTTGTCGGGTTGAACTCGAAGCGGGCGACGATGGCCGCGCGAGCGCCACGTCTTGCGCGGCACGGGCGAGCGAGAGCCCACCCGACGAGCCTCCATCTTCCGCGCCGCGGGCAGTATAGCCCGAACCGGGTCTTCGCTAAACGGGTGAACGAGGCCGCAGCAGCGCGCCGGCGCAGCTCGCGCGGGTGCGGATCGTCCGTCTAGTCACTGCCAACCAGCGTGAGGTTGTCGCGGTGGACGACTTCTTCGTAGGGGCAATGTCCCAGGACTTGGGCGATTCGTTTCGACGCGAGGCCTTGGATTCGGCGCAGGTCGCCGACTGAATAGTTCGTCAAACCGCGGGCGATTTCGCGGCCGTCTGGCGCGCACAGGGCCACGGCGTCGCCTTTGGAAAACTCGCCTTCTGTCGCGACGACGCCGATCGCCAACAGGCTGCGGCCCTGCTCGGCCACGGCGCGCACGGCGCCCGCGTCCAACAGCAGGCGGCCGGCCGGGCGCGCCGAGAAGCCGATCCACCGCTTCCACGGGCTGACCGCATGGCCCTGTGCCAGGAACAACGTTCCCAAGGGTTCGCCGGCTAGGACGCGGCGCAGGATCTCCGGTTGCCGTCCGCTGGCGATGATCACGTTCTCGCCCGCCATCGTGACGATCCGGGCCGCTTCGAGCTTGCTGGCCATCCCGCCTTTGCTCAAGCCCGTCAAACGGTCGCGCACCAAGTTGCGGACAGCGTCGTTCAGCCGATCGATCGTCGGAATCACTCGCGAGGCTGGTTCCCGCGGGTCGCCGTCGTACAGTCCATCGACGTCGGACAGGATCAGCAGCAGCGGAGCTCGCAGCAGGTTGGCGACGAGCGCGGCGAGGCGATCATTGTCACCGAAAGCCGTCATCAGCTCGTCCACGGCCACGGTGTCGTTCTCGTTGATCACCGGGATCGCGTTGAACTCCAATAGCGACAACAGCGTATTGCGCACGTTCAGATAGCGAACGCGATGGCTGAGGTCGTCGGCGGTCAGCAGCACCTGCGCCGCACGGCGGCCGTATTTGCGGAACGTGCGATCATAGGTCTCGATCAGATTGGTCTGCCCGACCGCCGCCACGGCCTGTAGCTTTGCCAGGTCGGTCGGCCGCTGCTTCAACCCCAGCAGGCCCAGGCCCGCACCGACGGCGCCCGAGCTGACCAGCACCACGCGGTGGCCCGCGTCGTATACCGCGGCGATGTCTTCGGCCAGGCTGGCGATCCGGTCCTCGTTCAATCGACCGTCGGCGTGGGTGAGGACGCGCGTCCCGACTTTGACAACCAAGATATGGGCCGTGGCCGTGACTTCTTGACGCAACAGGTCGAGCATGGTGGCACGGCTTCGAGGGCCGTCGACAAGGTTCAGGGGCTGCCTGCGCAGCGGGCGCAGACCGGACGATCTGGCCGCGGATTATACCGCGTTGTGCCGCCCGCGGGCAGTCCGCCGCCATCCGGATTTCCGCCGCCTCGCACGATGCCCGACGGAAACGGGCTCTACGAAGAAACGGCCGGCGCCGCAGTCGCTCGATCACAGGCGTGCGAACGGGCGGTGGCCGAAACCTCGGATACGTTCCGCTCTTCATCCGGCTGAGACGCATCGGCCGGCACAAAGCGGAAGATGCCCACCGGCGCCACGGAGATGTTGCCGCAGATGGTGATCACGTCTTCCGGACGGCAGGTGATGCGGTGCATGGCCATCGCATCGCCCGAGCCTCGGTCATCTGCCGCTGACTCGGTGGCCTGCGCCGTCGGCGCCCCGTTCAGACGCACGGGCACCCGCGGCGGAACGTGGATCCGCAAGCAAACTTCGGCGTCGTCGATCTTGGTCAGCGTCCCGGCGCGCGGGCGCGCCGGCATCCTGCCCGCGCCGCGCGAAAACCCCGCGCTCCGCGAGCGGCATTCGCTGCGCTCGATGGTGACGTAGCGCGGGCATTGAAATCCCAGCCGTACACGAGTTCCCGTCAGACGCGCGCCTTCGCGATCAGACACCCTCTCGACCGTCACGGTGATCTCGTCCGCCAACACGACGCTTTCGTCCCACTTGCGAGTCAGCACCAACATGTGAACCTCCCTGCGGTTGAAGCATCTGACGACGTTTCTCGCACCGACCGGCGACGCGCGTGTCGACGCCGGCTGCGAGCCGTGGCCCGCGCCATCGGCTCGCGGGCGCCGGATGCCTGGTTATCCCGTCGATTCTTTCTCGCCAGAACCAAGCACGCCAAGACGCCAAGCGGGCCAAGACACCAAGCAGGCGTAGTATCGCATGTTCTTTCGGTTTGCGACAAGATCAGTTTATCGACGGCCAGGATCAGGGATCAGATGCGCTGGCCCCGACGCTTTGTTCGTGAGGGCCAACAAGCGTGTGAAGGGCGGCTTGGTCTTGGCGCAGTCGCTTTGGCTGGCGTCACACAGGCTCGGATCGTCTGGGTTCGCCGCTACGCCCCCGGCCGCCGCGGCCTCGGCCGCCGCGTCACCCGCCGCCGCGTCACCCGTCGCGGGCGCACGCGAGTCGTCCGCCCGTGCCGACTGGCCTTGAAACGCGCGCCTTAGCGCCAGGTGCCTTTGGCGAAATGTTCGGCCAGCTCGCGGTGATCCGCTTCGGTCGGAGGCGGGCTGACCACGACCGCCAACACGGTCTTGGTCTGGGCGCGCACGCCGCGAGCCTGGCCTGCGGCCGAATGTAGCATGGCGCCGGGACCGGCATGTTCCAACTCTTCACCCTCGCCGACCAACCACGCCTCGCCGGACAAGACGATCATCGTCAGATCGGACTGAGGATGATGGACGGGGATCGCCTGGCCGGCTTCGAGCCCGACCACCATGGTCTTGCTCAGCGGGGTCTGAGCCAGCGCGACGCCTTGAAAACGCTCCGGGGCGAACTTGGCCGCCTCGGTTAAACTCGGGATAATCATGAGGTGTCTCCGGGTATGGGCAAAACAAGCCAGTGGCAAAGAGACGCGACGCGTTTCATGTCCGCGGAACGCCGCCGCACCGGTGTGCGACTCGCGGGTCGAAGCTCAAGACTACGCCGAGGCCGAATCGGTGGGGACGCGCGAAGGAGACGCCGCCGGCCGGAAAAGACGGCCGGGCGGCGATGCGTTTGTCTGCCACTCGCTGACAAGAGATCACGACGCAATCGACTGCTCAGCCCGCGGCCGGCTTGCCGATGCGAACGCGCCAGACCGGGCCCTGTTCGAGGTACTCCCAGGTGAACTGGCCTTTGTGCTCGGCGTCGAACTGGTAATACAGCGGCTTGGGATCGTGATCATTGACCAGCTCGAAC
Source organism: Candidatus Anammoximicrobium sp. (assembly GCA_032229885.1). Taxonomy (GTDB): domain Bacteria; phylum Planctomycetota; class Planctomycetia; order Pirellulales; family Pirellulaceae; genus Anammoximicrobium. The sequence continues at coordinate 5,365 of JAVYAJ010000048.1, forward strand.
GTCTCGCCGTCCTTCAAACCGTGGTAGGTCTGGAAGATCGTGCCATGACGCTGAAAGGGAGGCATGGGGCGAACATCGATCACGGTGCCACTATCGGTAGCCATGGTTAGGGCTCCTTTCTCAGAGGCGGCCGGAACAAGAGTGACGGCTGGCCGCCGCGCCGTCGGAACGGGCCGGTCAACGGATCCAGCCCAACTGTTTCTTGGCTTCGTGGCTCATCATGGCCGGCGACCACTTGGGGTCCCAGACGATCTGGATTTCGATCGCGTCGATCCCCGGACATTTCGTTCGCACGCTGTGGTTGATCTCGCCGCGAATGTGTTCGCTGAGCGGACAGGCAGGCGTCGTCATCGTGATCCGCAGTTTGACGTCGCGTCCCTCGATGGCCAGGTTGAACAGCAATCCTAGATCGACGATGTTGACGCCGACCTCCGGGTCATCGACCAGATACAGCGCTTCGAGTACGCGGGCCGCCGTCGGAGGCGGGCTGTTTTCGTCGTACGCCGCATGGGTGACGTGCGTTTCTTCTTTCGTGTCGAACGCAAAGCCGGCGCCCTGGACATCGTCGTGACGGAAATCGATCACCGTCCCGTCGAGCGAAGTCAAGTCGTTGGCCGAGCAGGCGATGGTGATCCCGTGCGAGGTGAAGAACACGTCGTTGTCGTCGACCTTTTCGGTCAGGTCGAGCGTAAACTGCCGCCCGGCGCCGTGCCCTTTGACGCCGACGCGCAGCCACGAGGCGGAGAGGTCTAGTTTCTGATCCTGAGCGATCGTGCGAATTTCCGTCGCGGCCTGGGGTGTCAGTTCGACGCTCACGCTTGACTTGCTCCTTGGCCCGTCGTTGCCCGCGGATGCTGGGAACCGCGCGCTGTCGGCGAGAGCCTGGTTCGGGGATCGAATGGATGCTGTGTTTACGTTGTGATTGGTGTGTGTCTGGTCCGTTCGAGACTTGCCGGTTCGCGCTCGATCACCGCGGTTCGCCCGCCGCCAAGGCACGCCTGTGAACCATCGGTTCGGCCGCGGCTGCGGCTCGGGCGTTGCCCTGTTTTGATTTTCACCCAGCCGCACACCCCACGGCGCGGGATTCCCACACGGTGGCGACCACGGCCACAACGGTCTCGCGCCCCGCCGACGCGCTAGGTCTCCTCGACAATCAAATAGCCCATCGTGCCTTTTTGGCCATAGCCCAACGCATGGTTGACAAAGGGAAATCGTCCCGGAACATCGCACTCGAGCTCGAATACCATCCCGCCGCCCGCGGGCACCGAGAACGATTGCACGCCCTCGATAAAGTTGCCCGGCGGCGCCGCGAGATAGACCTTGTCGAAGACGATGCCCACCACGTGGAAGACGCACGGATGCGTCGGACCGGCGTTGACGACCCAGAAACGAACCCGCTCGCCCAGCTTTGCCCGCAGCGGATGCGTGACATATTGATCGGGGCGGCCGTTGAAGACGACCATCTCGGGCACGGCGTTGAGCATCTTGCCAAAATCGAAGGGGAAGACCTTGTCGGTCGGCTCGCCCAAATACATCTCGCTCTGCACCAGCACGAACTCGCGAGCCGGCGGCAATGGTTCGCGCGGCGAAACGATCAGCGCGCCGAACATGCCGGCGCCGATATGCCACAGCATCGGTTCCGTACCGCAATGGTACAGAAATGCGCCGGCGTACCGCGGTTGGAACGAGAAGCTCACCGATTGTCCCTGGTCGACCGAACGAAACGCCACTTGAGGGTCCACACGGGCCGCATGGAAGTCCATCGAGTGAGGCATCAGCACGTCGTTCGTCAGCGTGAAATCGACCGTATCGCCTACGCGACAATGCGCCGTCGGCGACGGCATCGATTTCTCGAACGTCCAGGCCGCGACGACCTTTTTCGAGGTGATGCGGATGGCTGTCTCCTGGGATCGCCAATCCAGTTTGAGCACGCCCGACGCGGGCGCGGCGGGCAACGTCGCATCGACCGTCGTCAGTTTGGCCGTCTTGGCAGCCTCGATCAGCTCGGGGCTGATCGGCATCGCCGTGCCGGCGCCGCCATGCATCATGTCGCCGGCTGCGTCGCTGTCCGCGCCGGACATGGCCGAGTGCTGATGGCAACCGGACAGGGTCACGCCCAAACCGGGGATCGCCAACGATAGGTACGCGGCCCGGCGAACCATGTCGCGCCGCGTCAAGGGTCGCGCCGACGACGCCGCGGCCGTGCGCGCGTCCGCCGACAGCGCGAACGCGAAATCCGCTGTCCCTGTCGCTGGGCGCGCCGTCGACCGGCGGGCCACCGTCTGCGCGGGCTGAGGCGATTCGTGATCTGGAGTCCGTGCAGCCATCGATGAAGACTTTTTTGGCAAGCGTCCGATCGGTTTGATTTATCTGATTTCCGTTTATCCGATTCGTCCGATTCACCGAGCGCGTCGGCCAACCCGGCGTCACGCGACGCGGCCGACAAGGGCGCCGGACGCCTCCCGTCACTCGACGGTCATCGTTCCATGCATGACGGTAAAGTGCGTGGGAAATGTGCATACGTACGAGTATGTGCCCGCCTCGGGCGCGGTGAACTCGACTTCGACCTCTTCGTCCGGACCCGCCATCTCGGTGTGCGCAATCACGTCGCCGCGCAGTTCGACGGGTAAATAGTCGTTCTCAAATGAACCACCCTTGGCGGCGGCCGCGGTGGCAAACGTGCGATAATCGATGCCCTGCTTGAGCACCACGACGTTGTGCGACATCGTATGCCGCGGCATCATCCCGACATTTTCGAGCACAATGCGTACTTTTTCGCCCGGATGAACCGTAAACGCGGTAATGTTGTAAAACATCTGATCGTTGCCCGTGATGTGGATGGTGGCCACACCGTCGCGGCGCGAGACAGGATCTTCCGTCGCCGTTCCACCGCCATTGCAGCCGGCTGCCAATGCCATCAGCGCCAACGCGCCGACCAAGCCTAGCCGCCGCAATCGCGCGGATCCAGCCGGCCGTGGCGCGCACGGGCGAACGGGAGTTCCTGGAACGCTGCTGAGAATTGGCGGTCGTTTGATGCTCGTTCTCCTTCTCGCCAAATGATAGAGAGCGCGGCAAGGCTCGACGTCAATTTTCGCCCTCGATGCGCGGGACCCCCGCGATGCGCCTCGCCGCGTGTTCCGTTCCGGATCGTGGAGAATGAGCGCCACCGCCCAAATCAGGTCGCTTGCGAACGGGCTCGACAGCCCGGACAATTCTGCGCGGCCTGCGTGTTCGCCAGACGGTTTTTCCGCTCCGGACCGAGGGTGAGCTCTGCTCGGAAGGGCGTTCGTCGGACGCGACTGGCATCCGGCCGACGCAAGCGCGGCGGAGCCGAACACCGCTGATCGATCGTGACCGATTTTCCTCCTGCCGCGCGGCGCGACGCCGTGCACGTATTTGGGATGCGCGCAGCGGCCGGCGTCAATCGGCGTCCGACTGGCTCATGGTCAAGCCACGACGTTCCAGCAGCGGGTTGATCTGCGGGTCGGCGCCGCGAAAACGGCGGTACAATTCCATGGGCGGCTCGGTATTGCCGCGTTCCAGGATATTGGTGCGGTATGAACGAGCCAACGTGGGATCGAACAGGCCCTGCTGGCGAAACGCCTCGAAGGCGTCCGCGTCGAGCACTTCGGCCCAGATGTAGCTGTAGTAGCTCGCCGAGTATCCGCCGCCAAAGATATGCGCAAAGTACGGCGTTCGGTACCGGCTCGCGATCTCCGGGATCAGGCCGATCTTGTCCAGCGTCTGCGCCTCGAAGGCCAGCGGTTCTCGAACCGTCGTATCCCGCAGCGTGTGCCACGCCATGTCCAGCAGCGAGGCGGCCAGGTACTCGGTGGTGGCAAAGCCCTGGTTGAACTTCTTGGCCCGCTGCAGCTTTTGCACAAGCTCGGCGGGGATCGGCTCGCCCGTCTCGTAATGCCGCGCAAAGGTCGGCAGGAACTTGGGCGCCAGCGCCCAGTTCTCCATCATCTGCGAAGGAAATTCGACGAAATCTCGCGGCACGTTGGTGCCCGACAGGCTGGCATACGTGCTGTTGGCCAGCAGTCCGTGCATGGCATGTCCGAACTCGTGGAATACCGTATCTGCCTCGTCCAAGCTCAGCAGGGCCGGTTGGCCCGGCGCCGGCTTCGCGAAATTGCACACGTTGACGATGATCGGGCGGATGTTCTGGCCGCCTTCTCGCCGCTGTTCCCGATAGTTGTTCATCCACGCGCCGCCGCGTTTGCTGCCGCGCGTAAAATAATCGGCGTAGAACAGGCCGACCGGGCTGCCATCAGCGTCTCGGACTTCGTAGGCCTTGACGTCCGGGTGATAGACGGGCACGTCGGTCCGCAGCGTGAACGTCACGCCCCACAGCCGCCGAGCCACATCGAACGCGGCCTGCGAGACTTTGTCCAGCGCCAGATAGGGACGGACGGCTTCCTCGTCGAAGTCGTACTTGGCCTTGCGCAGCTTCTCGGCATAGAACCACCAATCCCAGGCGGCAAGGCGAAAGCCATCGGTCTCCTGTTCGCCCAGCGCTTGCAGTTCGGCGCGTTCGCGTTTGGCGCTGGCCAACGCGGGCTTCCACAGCCGGTCGAGCAATTCGGAAACGCGCGCGGGCGTCGCCGCCATGCTACGTTCCAAGACGTAATCCGCGTGGGTCGCATAGCCCAGCAGCGCGGCCCGTTCGGCGCGCAGGGCCGCCATCCGCGCTGCCAGATCGCGATTGTCCAGCTCGTCGCCGCGGCTGCACAGCGTGATGTATTGCTTGAACAGCTTTTCTCGCAAATCGCGCCGCGGCGAGAACTGCAAAAACGGCGTCCAACTGGTCCGCTGCAGCGTAAATCCCCATTTACCGGCGTGTCCCTGCTCGGCTGCGACCGCTGCCGCCGCGTCGCGAACCGACTGAGGCAGCCCAATCAAATCGGCTTCATCCTCGATCAGCAGGGCGATGGCGTTCGTCTGTTTGAGTAAATTGTCGCTGAACTGGGTCGAGAGGACCGAAAGCTCGGTGTTGATCTCGCGGAAGCGGGCTTTGCGGTCGGCCGGCAGATTGGCGCCGCCGCGGACAAAGTCGCGATAGGTCTCGTCGAGCAGGCGGCGCGCTTCGGGCCCCAACGTCGCCCGGTCCCGCGCGTCGTACACGGCCTTGACCCGCGCGAACAGCCGCTCGTTCAGATAGATGTCGTCGCGATGCTTGGCCAGTTTCGGATTGATCTCGCGGGCCAGCGCCTGCAATTCGTCGCTCGTGTCGGCCGAGGTCAGATTGAAGAACACGCCTCCGACGCGCGTCAGCAGTTCGCCGGAGCGCTCGAGCCGCTCGATCGTGTTCTCGAATGTCGGCGCTTCGTCGTTGTCGGCGATCGCTGCGACTTCGGCCAGTTGCCGCTCTATCCCGCGCTCGAAGGCGGGCGCATAATGGTCGATCTTGATGCGTTCAAAAGGCGGCGCTGCGAATGGCGTGTCGAATTCCCGCCAAAACGGATTCTCCATCGGCTGCTCTCCGGCATTACAGTTCGGCGCGCCCGCAGGGATGACTGCCCACAGCAGAACGCCCAACATCCATCGTGTCGTCATTTCGAATCTCCCCCTCCAGAGGCCCACTCCGCTCTGGCGTATCTCGAACGACGCAACCAGCGCGTCAACGACGCTGCCCGCGCGTCAAAAAGGCCACATCTTAGCGGAACGTACGGCGAGCTTCCACCCGCGGCCGGCGCCGTTCGCGCGACACCGCCGCAACGACGTGCGCAGACCACCCGCGCCCACGGCCTCGGCCAGACGCCGGCACGCCTGACGATCCGGCCGCGCCTTCGCTTCAGCCAGCTTTTTTTCTGCGCCCGATCCCCCGCCCTCGGCCGTATCCGTTCCGCGGGGTCCGTTCGATCTGACAATGATCCTTGGAGTCTAAAGCTCATATTTGCAATTGACATAGGCCGCAGTCTGGGATAGAGTTCGGCGAATGGACACTGTCGGCCAAAAGTAGAATGGACATCGAATTCTCGGACGACGACCTAGCGCGATTGGAGACGGACACGGCCTTTAACGCTGGGTTCGGCGTGGCCATCGTGCGCGGCTATCGAAAGGTGCTTCGGTTTATCAGGTCAGCTCCCGACGAGCGTGACTTCAGAGCGATGCGATCACTGAACTTCGAGAAGCTCCAAGGTGACAGGAATCATCAACACTCTCTTCGCATCAATCGCCAATGGAGATTGATCATTGAGATTAAGAAAGCTGAGCCGAAGAACGTCATCGTGATCGTCGCGATTGAAGACTACCACTAGGACCTTTGGGGGACAATGGTCATGACGCAAATCGAACTGTTTCCCCCTGGCGAATTTATTCGAGACGAGCTTGAGGCTCGGAATTGGACCCAGGAGGATCTCGCCGAAATTCTCGGTCGGCCGCTGCGCACGGTTAACCAGGTCATCGCGGGCAAAAAGGCGGTGACTCCGCAAACGGCGCAGGAGTTGGCAGCAGCCTTCGGGACGACTGCCGAGTTGTGGCTGAATCTGGAAAATGCGTATCGTCTGGCGCTTGATCGTAAAGAGCAAACTGCTGTCGCGAAGCGTGCGCGGCTTTTTGAAATCGCACCGGTCAAAGACATGATCAAGCGACGATGGATTCCCGAATCGCGCACGGCAGATGAAATGGAATCTGCCGTGTTGAAGTTCTTCAAGATCAAATCGCTGGATGAAAATCCGTCACTGGGACACGCCGCGAGAAAAGCAACCTCATATTCAGCTCCAACTCCAGCGCAGCTCGCATGGTGCTTTCGAGCAAAACGCTTGGCGGAAACGTTGCGTATCTGTTCTTTTGACCAAAACGCAGCAACGGCAGCCTTACCGGAATTGCGTGCACTGACGGTCAGCGAAAGCCTGGTTCATAAAGTCCCCGCGGTTTTGGCGAGCATGGGTATTCGCTTCGTTGTCGTCGAGCATCTGCCACGATCGCGAATCGATGGTGCGACTTTGTGGCTGGATGAGAGGTCACCGGTAATCGCCGTGTCGATGCGATACGACCGTATCGACTGCTTCTGGCACACGCTCGCGCACGAACTCTCACACGTCTTACACGGTGATGGCAGCGTCGACGTCGACTTGGTGGGCGCCCAACGCGTGGACGAGGCAGGTAAACCGGAGATCGAACGGCGAGCTGACGAGGAGGCGAGCAATTTCCTGATTCCTGAAGCGACGCTCGCGTCGTTCATTGTGAGACACAAACCGCGGTTTTCGAAAGCCAACATTAGTCAATTCGCCAATCTTCATCAGATTCATCCTGGGATCGTTGTCGGGCAACTGCAATTTCGGAAGGCGATTCTCTACTCACACAGCCGGGAAATGTTGGCGCCGGTGCGCGAGACATTGACGTCAACAGCACTTACGGACGGGTGGGGACATTTCGTCTCCGTCTGATGCAGCGGAGGCTGCCATGAACAAGAGCGTTACGAAAACTTACGCGGATGCGATGGTCGACATCGTGCATCGGTACCTCGTCGATCGACCAAATGAGATGAGGCGAGGCGACTCTGGACACGCTGGGGCGACTGTCTGACGGCGCCACGGTTTTCCCGCGGAAGAAAGGCGTATGGCGCGACGACGAAAAGGGGCAGTGTGCTAATCGAGGACGAACCGGGATTGTCAAGACGGACAAGTCCGCGATATCGCGAGTATCGCAACCCATAACGTATGAGTGGACGACGCACGAACGGCAGCTCGGCGAAGTCGCGCAGGGTGGCCATGGGAAGCCTCGACATGACGACTGCCAAGCTGAACGACTTTTCCTGGGAAAGGATGGCGGCCGCCGTGGATGCTGTTCGACAACGTGCGCGCCGGATGGCCGCGGCGCTCGATCAAGCCGGAATTAAGCATGCGATGGTTGGCGGGAATGCGATCGCGGCTTGGGTCGCGCGGGTGGACGTCGAGGCGGTGCGAAACACAAAGGACGTGGATCTCTTGATCCGCCGCGAAGATTTCGAGCGTGTGATCCAGGTCGCCGAAGCGGTCGGTTTCATCTACCAGAACGTCGCAGGGGTGGACCTGTTTCTGGATGGCCCAGAGGGATCTGTCAGGAGTGCGGTCCATGTTGTCTTTGCGCAGGAAAAGACGCGGCCCGAGTACCTTTTTCCCGCCCCGGACGTGACCGAGTCAGAAGCAGGGCCCGAGTTCACCGTCGCCACGCTCGACGCCTTGGTGCGGATGAAACTCACTTCGTTTTGCCTGAAGGACAAGGTCCACCTGCTCGATCTGCTGGAAGTGGGGCTGATCGACCAGACGTGGTGCGAGCGTTTCCCGCCAGCGCTTGGGGCAAGGCTGCGGGAATTGATCGAGACTCGAGACGGCGAGCTTTGAGAGTCACCGAACCAAGGGCACGCACAAACGACGCGGCTGTCAGGGGGAGTTGCAAAGGGTTGCGCTAGGTTTACCATCCGCGCCCGCACACGCGCGAGCCAAGCCAGTTGCGCACGGGCTGCGATCGTCGGGGGGCCGGTTTGTGGCTGCGCAGCGATGCGCGACGTCCGGACGGTCGTGTAGCTCGACGTGCGGGGGGATTCACGCACGCCGAGTTATGGGCGCGCCGCACAATCGGCTGGTGGGCGGCCGGGAAACACTATTTGGGCTTTCCTATTTGGGCTTTACGGCCCGACAGGCTTCGTGCGCGGCGGAGATGATCAGATCTTCGCTCTCGGGCGCCCAGGGCGAGGGCAGGCCGTAGTAGACCATGGCGCCGCCGCCCTCGTAGCCGCCCTCTTGCAGTACGCGGCGCGACGCGATGTAGGCCATGACGTCGTTGGCGTAGCCGGCGACCCACGTCCGCGGACCGTGCAGCTCGGACTTGAGCCGCAGGGCAAAATCGACGACGACCTCGCCGCTGAGGATGATGAACTGTACGTCGTTGCCCAGTTGCCAAGCTTGGATCGGATACGAGTAGGTCGGGCTGAGGGGCCGACCATCGGTCATCTGCGCCAGCAGGTACTTCGCCCGAGCCGCCTCGTAGCGATTGGTCGATTGGAGGGTCTGTTCGAGCTGTTCACGCGTCGGCACGGTCGCGTAGGGCAGGGCGATCTCGCGGAAATCGCTGGCCAGACTCGGGGCGACCGGCTGCATCGATTGGTTCAACACGTCGTCGACGGCCGAAGCCAACTGGCGACCGTAGTCCATGGCCAGTTCGACCGTTCGTCGCGGCAGTGGGTTTTGATCGGCCCCACAGCCGGCCCAGAACATCGCCTGGCAGCCCGGATGCGCCTGTTCCAGATCGAGCTGCGCGTAACCGGGATAATCGCCGCACCACTGGTACTGGGCCAAGGTGGTCGCGTGACAGGCATAGCCGAACACGACGGCCCGCAGGTTGCCGGACGGCTCGCGAACCGCCAGCACTGGCACGTCGTGATCGAACGGGCCGCGCAGCTTGCCCGCTGCGCGCAACTCGGGAACCTTGTCCGCGGGATTGTTCCGCCGATTGACGCCGAACGTGGCCGTGCCGCTGCCCCAGGAAAGCTGGGCGGGTTTGAGATCCGCCAGCGCCGCCTCGACGGCCTTTAGGATGTTGTCCCGCAGCGTTGCCGCATACGCCACGATCAGCGCATGCTGTTCGGGATCCACGATCAGCTCGTGCAGCGGCGCGAGGTTCTGATACACCACGGGACCGGAATGCGTGTGCGACGTGCACAGCGCGAGCTGCCGTCGTTCGAGCCCGTGTCGTTGCTTCAGAATGGCGGCGATTTCCGCGGACAGTTGCGGGCTGATCCCGACCAGATCCAACGTGATCAGCACGGCTCGCTCGCCGCCGGCGTCTTCCAACGCAATGGCCTTCGTCCAGAGGTCCGTCAGTTTGCCGTCCGCCGGACGGTCGCGGCTCCCGTAGCCGGCCATCCACATATAGTGCTGGGGCGTGATGCAGGCCCTGCCCACGCCCGCTTTCCAGCCGTCCGCCGCGCTGGAATGGGCCAGTCCCCAGGGACCGGCGAAAAAGGCCAGGCAGACTATCTGCACAACGAGAAATCGGTATCTTAGTGACATGCTGCACGCTCCTGAAACCAGCCAAAAGGATTCGGGCAAATCTGGTTTGCAGTGTAGCACTTCGACCGGGGAAAGAACACCATCATGCGATCTCATGTCAAGAGTCACGAGATTTTTCGTCGCGCCAAGGAATTGATGCCGGGCGGGGTGAACAGCCCGGCGCGAGCGTTCGGCGGTGTGGGCGGCGAACCGATCGTGCTGCACAGCGCCCGGAGCGCCCATCTGGTCGATGTGGATGGCAATCGCTACATCGACTACATCGGATCCTGGGGACCCATGATCCTGGGCCACGGTCACGAGCGGGTGGTGGCGGCGATTCGCGAGGCCCTGGATCGGGCCACCAGTTTCGGAGCGCCGACCGCGGCCGAAAACGAGCTGGCCGAGCTGATCGTGGACGCCGTGCCATCGATCGAGATGGTGCGGCTGGTAAGCTCGGGCACCGAGGCGACGATGAGCGCGATCCGCCTGGCGCGCGGCTACACGGGACGCGACGTGATCGTCAAGTTCGCCGGCAACTATCATGGCCACGTCGACAGCCTGCTGGTCGCGGCCGGCAGTTCGGCCGCCACGCTGGCCGTTCCCGACTCGCCCGGCGTGACCGAGGGAACCAGCCGCGACACGCTGGTCCTGCGGTACAACGACCCGGCCGGGCTGCAAGCTGCGTTTGCCGAGCACGGCTCGCACATCGCGGCCGTGATCCTCGAACCGGTCGTCGGCAACATGGGGTGCGTACCGCCGCGGGACGATTTTCTGCGGGCGGCCCGCGCGTTGACGCGCGAGCACGGCGCGCTGCTGGTGTTCGACGAGGTCATGACCGGATTCCGCGTGGCGTATGGCGGAGCGCAGACGCTGTTCGGCATCGATCCGGACCTGACGACGCTGGGCAAGATCGTGGGCGGCGGGCTGCCGTTGGGCGCCTACGGCGGCCGGGCCGAGATCATGTCTAGCGTGTTGCCGGCGGGTAAGGTCTTTCAGGCCGGCACGCTCAGCGGCAACCCGCTGGCGACCGCGGCGGGGATCGCCACGTTGCGGACCCTGCGCGACCAGCCGCCGTACGAAAGCTTAGAGCGTCTCGGCGCTCGGCTGGCCGATGGCCTGAGCGCGGCCGCGACGGCGGCGGGCGTCCCGCACACGACGCCGCGAGTCGGCAGCATGATGACGCTGTTTTTCAACCCGGACCCGGTCACCGATTGGGAGGTGGCCGCCCGCAGCGATCGCACGCGGTACGCTCGGTTCTTCTGGGGCATGATCGAGCGGGGCGTGTACCTGCCTTGCAGCCAGTTCGAGGCGATGTTCCTGTCGGCCGCGCACAGCGACGCGGACATCGAGGCGACGCTGGACGCCGCCCGCGAGACGTTGGCGACGCTGGGTTGATCCATGGCACTGGTCAATGCGTCGTTGCTGTTGGGCGGCCTGCTGCTGGCGATTCCCGTTGTGCTGCATCTGGTGATGCGCCAGCAACCCCGGCACGTGATCTTTCCCGCGCTGCGGTTCATCCAACAACGGCAGGACGCCAACCGGCGGCAATTGCGGCTGCGGCACGCGTTGCTGTTGCTGCTGCGCGGCTTGGCGATCGGCCTGTTAGCGCTTGTCCTGGCCCGTCCCAGCGTGCCTCGCGCCGCGTTGGGCGACTGGATTGTGATCGGGATCCTGGTGGCCGCCGCCCTGCTGACCGGCGCGCTGGCGGTGGTGACGCTGTGGCAGCGCCGCGGACGGTGGCTGGGCGGCGGTTTGAGCGTGGCGGCCGCCATCCTGATGATCGCGTCGGCGGTGATGGCCAGCCGCGTGTTGGCTCGCGACGAGTCGCAGCCGCTGGGCGACGAGCGCGCGCCGGTGGCCGCGGTCTTGGTGTTCGACACCTCGCCGCGGATGCAATACACGCGGCAGAACCGGACGCGGCTGGACGAGGCACGCGACATCGCGGCTTGGCTGATCCGACAACTGCCTCCGAACAGCGAGGTCGCCGTGCTGGACTCGCGTCCGGGCGGCGCGGCGTTCGCCGTCGATCTGGCCGCGGCCCGACGTTCGGTCGAACGGCTGCAGACGACGGGAGTTCCGCTGCCGTTGACCGAGGTGATCGAGCAGGCGCTACGGCTGACGCAGGCCAGCGCCAAGCCGCGGAAAGAGGTCTATGTGTTCAGCGACCTCAGCCGGGCCGCGTGGACCGACGCACCGCCGGACAGACTGGCGCAGCGGCTGCGCGACGTGCCCGACGCGCTGTGGTACGTGATCGACGTCGGCGTCGACGCGCCGCGAAACGTCTCGGTCAGCGTGCCCCGGCTAAACCGCGACGTGCTCGCGGCGGCAGAGACGTTGGAAGTGCAGGCGAACGTGGCGTGTCTGGGCCCTGGCGGGACGTACACGGTCGAACTGCGGCTCGAAGATCCAAGCATCGAACTGCCGATGCTGCGCGACGGCCAAGTGGTGCTGCCCGAATCCAAGCTGCGGGCGATGGAGATCGTTGAACTGCCGGACAACGGTTCGAAGACGGTCCGATTTCGCGTTGCGGGACTCGGCGTGGGCGTCCAGCAAGGGACGGTGCGAATCGCCGAGACCGATGCGTTGGCCTGTGACAATACGCGTTTCTTCGCCGTCGAGACGCAGCCGGCTGTCGACGTCCTGGTGCTGGCGCCGCCGGGTGTGCAGACGAAATACTTTGTCGAAGCGCTTGCGCCCGACGAGTTTCGCCGCACGGGACGCGCGCGATTCGCCTGCCGGATCGAAGATCAATCGCGTTTGGCGAGCTTGTCGCTGGACGAGTATTCTGCCGTGTGCCTATTGGACCCGACCCCGTTGACGCCGGCCGCCTGGGACGCGTTGGCCCGATACGTTCGGGACGGCGGCGGCCTGGGAGTGTTCTTGGGGCACAATGCGGATCCCGATTCCTGGGACGCGCCCCCGGCCCGTCTGCTGACAGGCGGCCGATTGGATCGCCCGTGGCGTACGCCGGGCGACGTGTTCGTGACCGCCCGCGACCTGAGCCATCCGCTGCTGGCCGCGTTTCGCGACCTAGCCGCCAACGTCCCGTGGGATCGCTTTCCGGTCTATCGCCACTGGGGGCTGGAAGATCTCGCGCCGGCGGCGCGCATCGTGGTCCGTTACAGCAACAACCAGCCGGCCATCATCGAGACGACGTTGGGACGCGGACGCGCGTTGACGATGACCACGCCGCTGTCCGATCCGGCCCGCCCGCCGGGCCGTCAGGCGTGGAATGAACTGCCGACGGGCGAGGACGCCTGGCCGTTCGTGGTCCTGGTTCACGAGCTGGCGCGCTACCTGACCGGCGCGGACGCAACGCGTTTGAACTATCTGACCGGCCAGACCGCGTCGTTGCCCAACGCGCACACGCGGCAGCCGGCGCGATACCAATTGTTTTCGCCGTCCGACCTGCCGCAGGATGTGACGGCCGACGAAGACAGCCTGAGCGTCAAGTTCACCGAAACGCCCGGCGCCTATCGCTTGAAAGGGTTTCTGGAACACCCGGTGGTCCGAGGTTTCGCCGTGAATCTGCCGGATTCGGCCAGCCAGTTGGAACGGCTCGATCGGACTGCGCTGGACGAGATGTTCGGGGCCGGGCGGGCCCATTATGCGCGCAACCAGAACGAGATCGTGTTGGGCGTCGGCGAAGCGCGCATGGGACGCGAGTTCTATCCGTTCCTGCTGCTCCTGCTGGCCTTGACCCTGGGCCTCGAACATCTGCTGTCCAACCGCTTCTATCGCCGCAGCGAATAGCGCGTTGGCCATGCCAAGGATCGTAGGAAGAACGGCTTCGGATTGTTTCGGATTTGTCTTGCTCCTCTTGAAACTGGACTGTTGGGCGGTTTTGGGTTAGTATAGACCCATGCGGAGGTACTTTCCATGAGCAACGCAACCCGAAGGCATTTCACCCCCCCCACAGAAGGCCGAGATTGTCCGCCGACATCTCGCCGGTAAAGAGGCCGTGTCGGCCCTGGCCGACGAACTGAAGGTTCAGCCCAGCCAGATCCACCTGTGGGTCAAGCAGGTCTTGGACCAGGCCGAGAGGGCCTTCCAGAAACAGCCGGCCTCGCGATGCGTCGAGCAGGCCAAGGACCAGCAGATCGCCCGGCTTCGAGAGAAGCTCGTCCAGAAAAACGAGGTCATCGCCGAACTGATGGCGGAGAACGTCCGGTCAAAAAAAGCCAATGGGGAACTCTAAACGGACGTTGGGTTCCTCACGACACGCGAGACGAGGTGGTGGATTACGTCAACCGGTGGACCCGCCGGGCGGAACTGCCCGTCATACGGCTGCTGGGCTGGCTGGGGCTGGCCGCCAGCAAGTTCTATCAGTGGCGGGACCGCTACGGCAAGGCCAACGAGCACAACGGCCGGGCGCCGCGCGA
>JAVYAJ010000049.1:0-9877 GCA_032229885.1 Candidatus Anammoximicrobium sp.
CGGCTTGCACTGGTCCGGCTTCCACTGGTCCGGCTTGCACTGGTCCGGCTTGCACTGGTCCGGCTTGCACTGGTCCGGCTTGCACTGGTCCGGCTTGCTCTGGTCCGGCTTGCTCTGGTCCGGCTTGCTCTGGTCCGGCTTGCTCTGGTCCGGAGCAACTTGATCAGGTTTGCTCTGATCCGGCTTAGCCTCGTCGGCTGCCATCGTGCTGGAAACCGCCCAACTCGTGGCGCACAAAACGGCTACTGCGAGAAACAATCGCATCACAAAGCCCTCCCGTAACGAAAGTGTGAAACCACACAACCTAGTTCGCCGCGGTCTGATCATCGGTCGCCACCACGACGACGCGATCCGTTCCGCGCAACACAAAACTCGCTGCACAAAATCTCAGACGCAGACAACGCCGCGCCTCCGCATTCAAGGCACGTTACCGCGACCAGTGGCTCGGAGGATCCGATTGCGCACGCTGGATAACATGCCACGGCTACGTTGAATTTCGCAAGCATTGTAGCAGTGGCGCGGGCATGATGGGAGGGGGTGAAATGGCAAATTGCGTAAAATTGAGAAAATTTTCCAACGATCCAAAATATTGCACTCAAACGATCACATGATATAGTCGGGAGGCTTGTCGGTCATTCGTTTCGGAGATTCGATCGAGCGACGATGATGCCGCGTGTTGCGAGTCTGCTATTGATGGGTCTGTTCATTTCGTGCGTCTCAGGCGCGGATCCGCCCATTGAATCGGAACCGAACGCGGTTGGCGCGACGCGTCCGATTGTGGGCGTCATTCGCTGGGATGCGTGGTATGGGCGCGGAGCGCCCGTGACGGCGGTCGAAAAAACACTGGGGCCACGGAAGTACCACTGGCGTTTGCCGTTCTTTGGCCGGATCCAGTCCCCGGACTCGGTTTCAATCGATGGCGACGCGCCGCAGGTGATCGAGCAGGAGATCGCCTACGCGGCGAGTGCCGGGCTGAATTACTGGGCGTTCGTCGACTACTGGGATCAAGGCAACCTGGGGATCGCGTTGCGACGCTATCGCGAGGCGCAGGACAAACGCGGCTTGCGGTTCTGTCTGATCGAAGAAGGGGGACGAATCGATCAGATCGGGACGTCCGGATGGCCGCGGCTGACGGCCTGTTTTCAGAGTCCCGATTATCAACGAGTCCTCGGCGACCGACCGCTGCTGTTCGTCTTCGGTCGTCCGAAGGTGATCGGGCGTCGGGAATTCGCGTCGCTAGCCGAGCAGACGCAGGCTGCCGGGCTGGGACGCCCCTATTTCGTGCTCATGGGCTGGAATCCTCGGACCGATGCAGACGAAGCTCGCGGGCTGGGGTTCGACGCGGTTTCCGCTTACGCCGCGGGCGTCGGGTATCGCTGGGAGCAGTGGTCCTACGCCCAACTGACCGAACACGTGCGGACGGCGTATTGGGACGTGTGTCGCCAGCGGCGAATTCCCTGTATCACGTTCGCCACAACGGGCTGGGATCCGCGACCGCGGATCGAGCATCCGGCGCCGTGGATGCCGATCGACGCGCGGCCCGACCCAACTCCGGCCGCGCGGCAACATCCGTTGATCGATGCCGCGACGGCCACCCCGGCGCAGTTGGCTCGACACGTTCGAGAAGCGATCAACTGGACGCGGGCCAATGTGGATCTGAATCCGACGCAGGCCGTCATCATCTACGCCTGGAACGAGAACGACGAAGGCGGTTGGCTGATCCCGACGCTCGGGCCCGATGCGTCGCCGGACACCAGCCGCCTCGACGCGCTGCGCAGCGTCTTGCGGCAATGACCGGAAGATCAATGTCCGCGTCCCGCGGCAACGCGGCGCGAAGCCGCCGGATCGCCACGGCCAGCTACTCCCGAAGCCAAGCCCCGCCCGAGCGTGCGGCGGGACCAATCGTGTCACGGCGTCGGCGATGAATAGTCTGTCGAGACCCAAACTACACGAAAGGGAATTACGATGGCCAAATTCTACGTCGAATCCGGCGCCGTCCGCTTGATCTTCGCCGCTCCGTCCGCCCAACAGGCCGCCATCAAGGCGTTTCAGTGGACCTGTGACAAGCAGGCGGAGATCGACGCGCCCACGCCTCTGGAGCACGCGCTCGAAGCCGAGCGGCGCGGCTGGCAGCTCGACGACCAGGTTCACGTCAACCAGCGGGGCTTTGGGCGGACGGGCGACGAAGTGTTCGAGACGCGCGATGTCCTCGAGGCTTGGCTGCGATGCCCGCTGCCGGTGGTCTGAGTCCGGCCAGCCGTCGCGCGTGGACAGACGCCGGGAGACACGGCGACGCCGCGCAAGCCTGCATTTGGACGGGCTGCTTGCCAGCGCCGTTTCAACCGGCCTCGGCATCCGCGTCGGCGAACAGCGCGTCGACGAACTCGGCCGGGTTGAATAACGCCAGATCTTCGGCTTGCTCGCCGATCCCGATGTACTTGACCGGGATGTTGAACTGTTGCCGGATCGGGATCACAACCCCGCCCTTGGCGGTGCCGTCCAGCTTGGCGAGCACGATGCCGGTGCAGCCCGCGGCATCCGAGAAGCCTTTGGCCTGGGAGAGTCCGTTCTGACCGGCCGTCGCGTCCAGGACCAGCAGCACCTCGTGCGGGGCCGCAGGGATCAGCTTGCCGATCACGCGACGGATCTTGGCCAATTGCGCCATCAGATTGGCCTGGGTCTGCAGCCGGCCGGCGGTGTCGATGATGCAGATCTGCGCGCCGCGCTCGATCGCCAAGGACACCGCTCGATGGGCCACGCTGGCCGGATCGCCGCCGGCGTCGCCTTGGACCAATTCGACCCCCAGACGTTCCGCCCAGACTTTCAGTTGTTCCACCGCCGCCGCGCGAAACGTGTCGCCCGCGCCCAGGATCACCTGCTGACCTTGACTGCGGAACAGGTGGGCTAGCTTGGCGATCGACGTCGTCTTGCCCGACCCGTTGACTCCAACCACCATGATCACCGTCGGACCGGACTCGGCGAACGCGATCGGCTGTTCGGGCTGGGCCAGCAGTTCCAGCAGTTTAGCCCGAATGATTTCCAACACCTCGTCCATCCGGATCACACGCGCGCGAAAATCCGTCTGGATCTGCTCGCAGATCGCGTTGGCCGGACCGATGCCCATATCGGTGCGGATGAGCAGGGCGAACAATTCGCGGGTCAAGTCCTCATCGACCAGCCGCCCTTCCTGTTTGAATAGATCCCGGATGTCGGTGTTCAGCAGTTGGGCGGTCCGCTTCAGGCCGCGTTTGAAGCGGGCAAACAGGCCCTCGGACGCGGCGGCGGGCTGTGCCGACTGGTCGCCTGGCGTTGGGATTTCCGCATCCGGCGACACGGGCGGCGCAGGCTTGCCACGCAGTCGATCGAATAGTCCCATGTTGTTCAGTCCTTGCTTGGTAACGACGCCGGCGGTTGCTCGCGCATCACGCGATCCAGGATCCCGTTGACAAACGCGCTCGACTTCTGGTCGCCGAAGGCTTTGGCCAGCTCGATCGCCTCGTTGATCACCACCGGCGCGGGTGTATCCGTATACAGAATCTCGTAGGCCCCCAATCGCAGGATGTTGCGATCCACGGGCGCCATCCGGTTGACGCTCCACCGCTGCGCCTTGTCCGTCAGCACAGCGTCCAATACTTGACGATGCGTCCGCACGCCATCCCGCAGAACCGTGGCAAAGTCGATCGACAAGGCGTTGCGTTTCAGCTCTTTGCGCAGGAACTGAGCAATCACCCCGGGGTCGGCATCCGGGTTCAGATCCTCCCAGTACAGAGTCTGGAGGGCGGCTCGGCGGGCTCGGCTGCGAGTGGACATTGGGTGCACGGGTAGCTATGTATCGCGCGGCTCGGACTGAAATCTCGGAGGCCGACTCTGGCCCATGTTGGCCGCTCCGAAATTTGGCGTTCGGGCGACCGCTCCCGTCCGTGCGCAGGGTCCGTCTCGCACGGCTGGAAATGGCGCGGCTGGAGATGGCGCGGTTGAAAATGGCACGGTGCAGGGTGGAACGCGCGTGGCCTTGGCCGCACACCCGCGAGCGCGTCGTCCCGGCGAAGACCTTGGACGTGCCCGCGGTGGCGAGGTCGCCGCTCAGGGAAGGCGTTTCAACAGGTTGACCATCTCCAGGGCGGCCTGGGCGCACTCGTTGCCTTTATTGCCGACGTTGCCGCCCGAACGGTGAATCGCCTGTTCGAGGCTGTTGCAGGTCAGTACGCCGAACAGCACGGGAACCCCTGTCGCGAGCGCCGTCTGTCCCAAGCTCAAACTGACCTGCCGATTGATGTGCTGGTCGTGCGTGGTCTCGCCGCGGATCACCGCGCCCAGGCACAGCACGGCCGCGTAACGATTCGATGCAGCCAACCGCTGGACCACCAGCGGAAGCTCCCACGCGCCGGGGACCCAGACCACGTCGATGGCGTCGTCCACAACTCCGTGATCCCGCAGCGTCTGGATGGCGCCATCCAGCAGCCTCTGGGTGATCGTCTCGTTGTATCGCGACACGGCGACGGCAAACCTCGCTCCCCCTGGGTCGGGTTTGCCCTCGTAGACATTCGGCATGGCGGACTCCCGCTCACTTGGAAACGTTCATGCTCATCAGGAACTCGGCGTTGGATTTGGTCTTCTGCATCCGCGAGACCAGCAATTCCATCGCTTCGGGCGCGTTCATCTCGTTCAGAACGCGACGCAGAACCACCACCCGTCGATATTCCTCGGGGTCCAACAACATTTCTTCGCGCCGCGTGCCGCTGCGGTTGATGTCGATGGCCGGCCAGATTCGCTTGTCGACCAACCGTCGATCGAGGCAGATCTCCATATTGCCGGTTCCCTTGAACTCCTCGAAGATCACCTCGTCCATCTTGCTGCCGGTATCGACCAGAGCGGTGGCGACGATGGTCAGCGATCCGCCCTCTTCGACTTTGCGGGCCGACCCGAAGAACCGCTTGGGATTCTGCAGGGCATTGGCGTCCAAACCGCCCGACAAGATCTTGCCGGACTGCTGGCACTCCGAGTTCCAGGCTCGCGCCAGCCGCGTGATCGAGTCCAGGAAAATGACCACGTCGTGGCCATACTCGACCATGCGTTTGGCTTTCTCGATCACCATCTCTGACACCTGGACATGCCGCGAGGACGGCTCATCGAACGTCGAGCTGATGACTTCGCAATTCGATCCCTTGACCTCGCGTTCCATGTCGGTGACTTCTTCCGGCCGCTCGTCGATCAGCAGCATGATGACATAGGCGTCGGGATAGTTTTTGCGCACGGCCTTGGCCATTCGCTGCATCAGGATCGTCTTGCCCGCGCGAGGCGGGCTGACGATCAAGCCGCGCTGGCCAAAGCCGATCGGCGTCATGATGTCCACAACCCGCGTCGACACGTCCTCCGGATCGTACTCCATGATGATCCGCGTGTCCGGGTGCAGCGGCGTGAGGTCGTCGAAACTGACTTTCTCGGACGCCAGGTTGGGATCCTGATAGTTGATCGCTTCGACGCGCAGCAGCGCGAAATAGCGCTCGTTTTCCTTGGGGGGCCGGATCTGACCCGAGACCGTGACGCCCGTCTTCAGGCCAAAGCGGCGGATCTGGCTCGGCGAAACATAGATGTCGTCCGGGCACGGCAGATAGTGGTAATCGGGGCTGCGGAGGAATCCGAACCCGTCCGGCAGGATCTCCAGCGCGCCCTCGCCATACATCAGCCCGTTCATCTTGACGCGCTCTTTGAGGATCTTGAAGATCAGATCCTGACGCTTGCTGCCCGTCACGTCGCCGACGTTCTCTTGCCGGGCGGCTTCGATCAACTGGGGCATGGTCATGCGTTGCAGCTCGGCGATGTGGACCTCGCCTTGCTTGATCTTTTCATAACGGTCGCACAGCTCTTCGGCCGTGGTCCCCTGCCGATCGGCCTCTTCGGCCAACTCTTCGGCCAGAGACAGGGGCTCTCGTTCGTCGTAGTCGAGTGATCTGATTCGAGGCATGTTGCGTAACTCCTGACAGAAAAGGCTAAGCCGACACGCGAATGTTGTCGGCGGTGGGCAAACTAGCGCGGCGGCGAGCCGCAACCAAACGCAGCGGTGGACTTCGGTCCGATTCGCGGCGGGCCAAAGTCGGTATTGCCAAAACGTGAGGACATGGAAAATCGCATGCCGGTCGTCTAAAACATCCGCTTGGATCTCAATCGCGCGCCGCGCCGTGGGCGGGCTGGCCGCGCGCCGGAAACAGGCTCTGCCAAAACCGATCGATCTGAGCGTACAGTTGCTCGCGACTCGTCGCGTTGCCGAACGTCGTGTCCGCGCGACGACGTTTGACTTCGACGCTCTCCTGCGCGGCTTCGCGCGCTGAAAAATCGGTTTCCGTCCACCCGCGACGCCGCGCTCGGGCGAGCCGAATCGACCGCGGGGCATCCACGAAAATGATCCGTTGGCACAGCCGATCCCAGCCCGCTTTGAGCATTACCGGAGCGTCGAGCACCGCCGCCGCGACGCTTTGACCGCGCAGTTCAGCCAGGCGTTCGCACAGTCGATGCCCGATTCGCGGGTGAGTCAGCCCCTCCAAATACGCTAGATCTCGAGTGCTCTCCGGACCTGTTGCAAAGACAATTTCGGCGAGCTTTCGTCGGTCGATCTCGCCTGCCGAATCCATTACTCGCTGGCCCCAGCGGCGTTGCACCGCCTGCCTCACCGCCGCTTCGCGCAATACCTCGTGCCCCAGGCGGTCCGCGTCCAACACCTCGGCGCCCAGCCATCCCAAACGCTGGGAAACCTCGCTCTTGCCGCTCGCCACGCCGCCCAAGATCCCAATCACGACGAGCGTCGTGTCCGTCGTGGTCATGGCCAAGGCTCGCAATCCGCCCAATTGGCGCCGACCTTGACGTCCGCCCGTAGCGCCACGGTCAGTCGCTCGGCCGATTCCATCTCTCGGCGGACCAACCTTGCCAAAGGCTCGATTTCCTCGCTCGGTGCTTCCAACACCAACTCGTCATGTATCTGCAACAACAGTCGGGCCCGCAACTTGTCGTGCTTCATGCCGCCGTGGACTTGAATCATCGCCCGCTTGATCAAGTCGGCCGCGGACCCTTGAATCACTGTGTTGATGGCAATTCGCTCAGGTAGGTTCCTCTGCCGTGAATCGCCGATCGATGAGAGGTCGCGTATGCCTCGGACAGCTCGTCGCCGCCCCAGGATCGTCTTAACATAACCGTTTTTTCGACATTCCGCTAGGGTCCTTTGAATAAAGTCTTCTACGCCCGGATAGCGAGCAAAGTAGGCGTCGATGAATTCGGCGGCTTGCGCCTTCTCGATGTTCAATGCCTTGGCCAACCCAAACGGGCTCTGGCCGTAGATCACGCCAAAGTTGACCGCTTTGGCCGCCTGCCGCTGGGCACGGGTCACCTGCGAGAGCGGAACACCGTAAATCTGGCTGGCCACAGTGGCATGGATGTCCTCGTCGGCGGCAAAGGCCTGCTGCAACGCCCGATCACCGGAAAAATGCGCCAAAATCCGCAACTCGATCTGCGAATAATCCGCCGCAATCAATTTCCAACCGGGCTCGCCGGCCACGAACGCGGCCCGGATCTGGCGGCCGTCTTCGGTCCGCGCCGGGATGTTCTGCAGGTTGGGCTCGGTCGAGCTGAGCCGCCCCGTGGCCGCGACGTCCTGTCGGAACGAGGTATGGATGCGGCCGGTCCGCGGATGAATCAGTCCGAGCAACGAATCGACGTAGGTGCTGCACAGCTTGCCGTAGTGTCGGTATTCGATGACTTTGGCCGGCAGAGGATGCAGCTCGGCCAATTTCTCCAAGACGCCCACGTCGGTGCTAGCGCCCGTTTTGGTCTGCTTGCCCGGCGGCAGCCCTAGATCCGTGAACAGGACTTTGGCCAACTGGGCCGGCGAGTTGATGTTGAAGTCGCCGCCAGCTAGTTGATGGATCTCGCGGGCCAACTGTTCCATCCGCGTCGCGAACCGCTCGCCGGACCGCTCGAGCGCGCGCCGATCGACGGCGATCCCGTTGAACTCCATCTCGGCCAAGACATCGATCAACGGCATCTCCAGATCGCGAAACAGCGGCATCAAGCCATCGGCGTGCAACCGGGGCCCCAGTGCGTCCCCGATGCGCAGCGGAAGGTCCACACGCTCGACGGCACGAGCGGCAGCCAGCGCCGTCGGCGCCTGGTCCATGCGACTGCGCGATTTGCCAACTCCCAACACCTGGTCGATCTTGACCGCGACGTACCCGAGATGGCGCTTGGCCAGATTGCCTAAACCGTGGGTGCGCTCGCCCGGGTCCAACAAATAGGCGGCCACCATCGTGTCGAACGCGGCACCCCGCACGTGAATGTCGACCGATCGCAAAACAACCAAGGCCCGCTTCAAGTCGTGGCCGACCTTCTCGATCCTCGGGTCTTCCAAGATCGGACGCAGGGCAGCGTGAACCAACTCCGGCCCCAGCGTCGGATCGCCTGCCGGCGCACGGATGGGAATGTAGTACGCTTCGTTCGGCTGCCACGCGAACGCATAGCCCACAACCTCGGCCCACCGCGGATTGCTCGCGTTCGTCTCGACGTGCAGCGCGATCTGCCGCTGTTGGGAAAGCCGCTCGATGAAATGGGTGAAATCCTGCGCCGTGGCGACGATGTGACAAACAGGACGGACGGGCCCCTCAGCCGGCAACGGGCCAGGGGGCGTCGCAGGGATCTCATCGGGCGCCGCGGATGCCGCAGCGACCGCCGGCGAGTCGACCAAGTCCGCGCGGCCAGATGTCTCGGCGGCGGGCGTCGCGGAATCGGGCGGTCCTAAAGACGTGCGCACGCGGCGAACTCGCTCGATCATCCGTCTAAAATCGAACTCGCGACACAGCCGCTCGACCGCGGCTAGATCAAACGGTCGAGGGCGTGCCGCGTCCCAGTCGAGCTCCAACGGAAGATCGTCGACCAGCGCCACCAGCGTCCGGCTGAGCAAGGCTGTCTGGCGGCCGTTCAACAAGTTTTCTCGACGCGCCGGACCCGCAATTTCCCCGGCGTGATCGAGCACGTTGTCCAGCGTCTGGTACTTGCCGAGCAGGTCGCGGGCGATCTTGGGGCCGATCAGCGGTATCCCCGGCACGTTGTCCACGCTATCCCCGACCAACGCCTGGAAGTCCACGACCTGATCGGCGCGGACGCCCCATTCCTCCCACAGCGCAGCCGCGTCGAAAACTTGGTCTCGACGGAGGTTGTACAGTTTGATGCGATCGGTGATCAGTTGCCGGAGGTCTTTGTCGCTGCTGACGAGATAGCACGCGTACCCGGCGCGCTCGGCGCGCCGAGCCAGCGTGGCGAGCACATCGTCGGCCTCGTAGCCGGCCAGTTCCACCGCAGGAATTCCCAACGCGGCGATCACTTGGCGAATCCGCGGGATCTGTGCCTGCAAATCGGCCGGCATCTCGGCGCGGCCGGCCTTGTACTCCGGATATAGCTCGTCGCGAAACGTGCCGCCAGGGCAGTCAAACG
This sequence comes from Candidatus Anammoximicrobium sp., assembly GCA_032229885.1. Lineage (GTDB taxonomy): Bacteria > Planctomycetota > Planctomycetia > Pirellulales > Pirellulaceae > Anammoximicrobium. The sequence continues at coordinate 9,475 of JAVYAJ010000049.1, forward strand.
CACACGCCAGGAAATCGGGTCTTTTCTTTTCCAGCAAGTCGAGCAGGTCGCGCATAAAGCCGTGGATCGCTGCCACGGGCTGCCCGTCGGGCCCCGTCATCTCAGGCAGGGCATGAAAGACCTGAAAAATGAGCGAAAAAGCATCGACCAAATAGACGGTCTGGGTGCGATCGGCCCGAGTGCCGTCGAGCTCGCTGTGCCCCATCGGCGAGTACGGCGCTCGATCGCCGGCAATCCGCCCCGGCTCGCGCGTGACATCACCCTCGTCGGACGGTGCTGGCGCAGACGACACTGGCGCAGACGACACTGGCACGGGCGATGCTGGCACGGGCGATGCTGGCACGGGCGATGCTGGCACGGGCGATGCTGGCACGGGCGATGCTGGCACGGGCGATGCTGGCAC
>JAVYAJ010000050.1:0-15758 GCA_032229885.1 Candidatus Anammoximicrobium sp.
ATCTCTGACTCCTGGGGCGTTGCCCCAGGCTACGGTGGTGATGGCCTTCGGCCAACACGCTTCCTGTCGTCTGTGCTGCGCAACAGTCATCCAATGCCAATCTCACCTAACACGTCCATGTGCCAGTAACCCGAACGTGTGCTGTACAGACTAATGTACAAGATGTGCGCACGGTGCGCGCATGATACGAACTAAGACTCTAACACGGCGAGCAGCCGAGCCATCGCCGCACCGTGGCGTCCGTACGCCTCGGTGGCAAGCTGGTACTGCTGGCGATCGTTGGATTTGGCGCGAAACACGGACACCGTGGCCAAAGGATATCCGTCGTAGAGCGGGGCGGCTGCGCCGCGCGGATCGAGGTACATTGGTGGCAGGCGGCGAGGCATCGCGTCCCCAGAGCGCCGCACGGCGGTTGGCAGCATTTCAGACCAGCAGCCGGCGCTACAGACGTCGTCCACGCTCGTTGCGCCGCGTTAGGCGGCGTATTATGCCTCGGCACCCATCCATGACGCGAGCTTTAGCAGCGTTCGAGAAACAACTGACGCACTTTGCACCGCGTCGCCCTGTCTGCTTGCTGGAAAGACGCGGGATATCGGACAAGTATTGTTCAAAGGGTGCTTACCCAAGCGAATCTGAATCCGTTTGGTTGCAGCCGAGCCCAGTCGAGCTGCACGAGGGTCCCCACCGGGAGTTGATTGCCATGACCGATCGAATTGCTTTTCCTGGCGGCCGTAACGCCGCGCTGTTCGTTCTGCCGCTGGCCGCCATCGCGTTCTGGTGGGCGGCATCGACGGGATCTGTGGCGCGAGCCGACCAGGCGACGGATCTGTCCGTGCCGTTGCTGTCGGGCGAGACGCCGTTGGCCGAGATCGGCATGTATCGTGTGTTCTGGCAGTCATACGGCCAACAGCCGGTCGCGATGCCCGTGTCCTGGTCGGGACACTTCGAGTCGCGGTCGGGAGTGTCGTATCAGGATTGGGGCGCCGTTCTCAGCCGGCGGGCGCTGCTGCTGCACTCGCCGTGGCGTGTCTCGCCGGGACGGGCATGGGTCGAGTACGAGTTGGCCCTGCCGCGCGCGACGCCGATCCGGCTACGGTTCGGCATCGCCATGGGCCCGGATGTCGCTCGTCCGGACCGCAGCGACGGCGTGACCTTCTCGTGTCGTCTGAGCGCCGATGGGCGCGAGGTCGAACTGATGCGCCAGCATCAGTCCGAGGCCCGCTGGCGGGACTTCGACTTCGATTTGGCGCCGTATGCCGGGCGGACAATCAAGCTGTGTCTGCAGGTCGAGCCGGGCCCGAAAAACAACGCCTCGTTCGACTACTCGTTCTTCGGCGATGCGCACATCTTGGTGGGCGATCGACCCGTGGCCCGCGCCGAGTTGGTGCGGCGGCTGACCGCGACCCGCGCCTATCGCGCCACGGCGCAGGCCGACCTGACCCGTCTGGCCAACCGCGCGGATCAAGGCGTTGCGCCCGGCAATCTGCTTCCATCCAAGAACGGGTTGGAACAGGTGGGGACGCAGTGGCGTTTTACCTACGATGCGGATGACTGTCACCTGCAATACGAGTGGACCCCGGAAAACGGCGACCTGGACGATTTTCGCGCCCAGCTCGACGACGGTCGGCCGTTTGCGCCGGCCTTGGGCGGTGGCGCAACGGCGACGATCGACCAGTCCGGCCAAGCGATCGACGTGCCGCTGCGGGGCGGGCGGCCGGTCGAGATCCGAGCCGACCGCCAGCGGCTGAACATATTGTGGGAATACGAGGTCGGAGACGACGCGGTGCGCGTGGCTTGGACCTACGGGATGCGGGGCAAGTCGCTCGAGATCACGGCGCGGTGCGAGACGCCGCTGGTCAGCCGGCTGTCGCTGGGCAGCGCGGGCCTGGCGCCGCTGCACCGGATCATCCCGATCCCCTATCTGGCGGGCGACGTGGCGTATCTGCCGCTGCAGAACGTCTTCGTCGGTCGCTATCTGGACTGGGCCGTGTCCGGCGCTTCGCGCTGTCCGCAGGGCGTGGCCGAGTACGATCCGAAGACAGACGGAACGCGAAACCCGTTGATCGAGACCGGCTACGTCGCCGTCTCGCCGGATCTGGGCGAGGTGCTGCCGAATATCCCGCACCCGCGATCGCCGTATCTGGCCTCGTTGGCGCCGCGGATCATGTTGGACATCTGGGGCCATCATCAGGGCACGTATCAAGGCGACGCCGACAACCTGCTGGCCTTGAAGGACCACGGCGTCGATCATCTGGCGATCATCTCGCACGTCTGGCAGCGCTACGGCTACGACGTCAAGCTGCCCGACCATCTGCCCGCCAACCCGGCGTATGGCGGCGATGCGGGGATGATCGTCTTCGGCCAGACGGCCAACGCGTGTGGTTACGTGTGGGCGTTGCACGAGAACTACATCGACCTGTACCCGGACGCGCCGTCCTACGACCCGGCGGCCCGGGTGCTGCGGGCCGACGGGACGCCGTCGCCGGCCTGGTACAACAGGGGCACCCGCGTACAGAGCTTTGGCCTGAAATGCAACCGGGCGTTGGGGTTCGCGCGACAGAACTCGCCCGAGATCCATCGGCGGTTCAAGACCACGGCCGCGTACCTGGATGTCCACACGTGCGTGCCGCCGTGGCATCAGTTGGATCACGAGGCCGACCAGCCGCAGGCAGCGATGGCGTTAGCCAAGGTGCAGCATGACGCCGAGCTGTTCCAGTTCATGCGCGACACTCATCGCGGCCCGCTGTTCGGCGAGGGCTCGAACCATTTCTACTGGGCCGGCCGCTGCGACGGCGTGGAAGCCCAGGTCCGCGGTGGAGAAGATCACGCGCCGCTGCTGGACTTCGATCTGCTGAAGATCCATCCTCAGATGGTGAACCACGGCATGGGTTACTATGAACGCTGGTTCCGCGCCGGGTACGACCATCGCTGGGGCGAGGACACGGGCAGCATCGAGCAGATCGACAAGTATCGCGCCCAGGAACTGGCCTACGGTCACGCGGGCTTCGTCGGTGCAGCTCAGGTGGACAACCTGCGGTGGGTCGTCCGCGAGCATCATCTGATGCACCCTGTCCAACGACTGTACGGGGCAGCGCAGGCCACCGAAATCCGGTACGAGGTGGACGGCCAGTTCGTGACGGCCAGCGTCGCGCTGGTCGCGGGCGATACGCGACGCCAGCGGATCCGTTACGACAGCGGGCTGTGCGTGTGGGTGAACTGGCGCGACCAGCCGTGGACGGTCGAGGGCCACGTGCTGCCCCAATGGGGATTCCTGGCTCGGGGGCCGGACACCGAGGTCGTCACCAGCCTGTGTGACGGAAAATATGCGGATTACGCCGAGTGTCCCGAGTACGTCTTCGTCGATGCGCGGACCGATTTTCCGATGCCCCACCGACGCTCGCGCACAGACATCGAACCGCGGTTGAGCAACTTCGAGTACCTGGGCGGCAATCGGATTCGAGTCACGTACGAATGGGTGGTGAACGACACGTTGGACCAGGACTATCATTGCTTTGTCCACGGCGTTCACTCGGACAGCTCGGCTCCGGAGGACATCGACTTTCAGCAGGACCACAGCCTGCCCAAGCCGACCAGCCAATGGCGCGCGGGCGAGGTGATCGTCGATGGTCCTTACGAGCTGTCCGTACCGGACGAGTGCGATGCGTATGATCTGGTCATGGGGCTGTACCGTAACGGGCGAGTGCGGCTGAAGGGAGCGCGGCGGACGGGCGAGCGGATTCTGGTGGCGCGACTCGAGCTGCGGCGCGACAGCAGCAAGATCGTCAAGATTACGGCCGAGAAGCCCGCGCCCGATGATCCATCCGCCACGGGCGCGCAGATCGACTTTGCCGCTCGTTTGAACGCGCCGGGAACCTGGATCGATTTCGGCAAACTGGCCACGGACGGTTCCGCCAAGATCCAGCGCGAACCGGACCGGCTGGTCGTCCTGCCCTATCCGCGCGACCGGCCCGTGCGCGTCAGTCTCGACCTGCGCGCGCTTGCGCCCGCCGCCGATCGACAACGGATCCGGGTCACGGCGCTGAGCGCGGGCGCCCAAGAATCGTTGGGCGCAGCCGAGTTCGCTTGGCAGGATGGACGGCTGGTGCTGCGCACCGCCACGCCCGGGGCGGGCCGCTATGCGATCACGTGGAGTGATCAAGACGCGGCGGGCGACAAGCGGCCCGATTGAACGACATCGCTGGCGCATGCGTCCCTGGCGCGTGCGTCGCTGGGGGACGTCGAAGGGGGGCGTCGAGGAGGTTTGCCAGCCCGACGCACCGTCGCGGGGCGACGCGCCGACACGGGGCCGGTCGGCGTGTCGGTCGCGTCGGCTGATTCGGTCGCGTCAGGGCGAGGCGGCCGTTCGCAACGCCTCGATCGCGTCGTCGATCTGCCCGCGAAACGTCTTCCAATCGTCCGGGCCGAACAGCGCCTCGTGGTCGCGCTGCCCCAGTTTGAAGGCAGCCATGCGGCGCTCGATCAACGCTTCGGCCGCCTGTGCGGCCGGCGTTCCGGCCTGCGCCTTGGCCAGCCGCGCGGCCGTCAGCAGGCGACGGTAATCGTCCAGCCCCTCGCGAATATGCTCGAAGTGGATCGACGGGATCAACGCTCCGGCGGGCGACGCATTGCACCAGGCATAGTCGTCCTCGCGACAATCGAGGGCATAGTACGGATCGCCCGCGACCACGTTCCAGTGCCACGAGATCCGAAACTTCATCCCAAATTGTTTGACGGCCTTGTACATGTAATCGCCAAACGTCCAGCGGCTGCCGCCGTTGTAGAACGCCCAGTCGCTGCCCGCCTCGCGCAACAACCGCACGGAGGGCTCGTCGTGAAGGTTCCAGTTGGCCACGTGCAGCAGCTTGGACAACGTGAAATGCGGATCGTTTCGATCATCGCCGCGAAAGCTGCTCGCGGCCGTGAAGAACGGCGGGCCGTGCGGAAACGCCTCGCGGTAGGCCGCGGCGTTCTCGGCCGACCGTCGCAGGTCGTCACCGATCGGCTCGTCGCCCAGGTTGTAATAGACGGGGATCCAGCCGTGTTGTTCGGCGTGTTGCTGGATCGGCGCGTAGACGGCCCGCACGAACTGGGCATAATCCCGGAACCCCGCCGCGTTCATCGCCGCTTCGTCCCGATAGTAGGCGTTGAATCCAGAGACTCCGCCGCCGTACGAGACCACGGCCAGAAAGCCCAGGTCCCGCAGCAGCTTCATCTGACGGTCGGCGGCGGCAAAGTCCAGCGTCGGCCGTCCATCCCGGAAACCGCGGTACGCGATGGTCGGCGCGCCGCTGCACATGGTGCAGCCGTATTGGCGCATCTTGTCGAGGCTGCGGCGGGTCATCTGCTGATTCCAGGCCGCCGCCGCCGGATCGTCGCCGTACCACGGAGTGGAAATGGTATAACCCCACGGCCCCGCCGGGATATCGACCGGATCCAGCGTCCCAGCGCGAACGCGAAACTCGATCGGCAGCGTGGTCGTCTCGCCGTGCTGGGGTCGGATTGTCAGCTCGCCCGTGTACAGGCCCGGCGGGACGTCGGCCGGAGTCTTGACCGTCAACCAGAAGCGACGCGTCACGCGCTGGGGCGCGGCGACTGTGTTGCTGGGCATGATCAGCCGCGGGCTGATCGTATAGACCGAGCCTTCCATCGTGACTCGGCTGAGCCGGTACGAGACGAAGCCCACGTCGATCGCCGACGCGGGGATCGCGCCGCCCGCCCCGCGCAGCTCGCTCGCGGTCACCGTCACCTGGCCTAGATCTCGCAGCGGAACTAGGCTGACGGTCAGCGGTTCCAGCTCGTCCGCAAACGCTTCGGCCCCCAGCCGGCCGCCGATCTCCGACGCCAGCGGCGTGTCGTTGTAGTACACCTCGCGTATCCAGTCGCGCTGGAACACGACGTAGCCACGACGTTGGTCCGCGTCCGTCGGTTGTAAGGGGGCGCCCGTTGGCCGATGCAGGACGCGCTTGAAGTAGTTGTCAAAGTAGAATCGTCGCCGCTGCGTGACGAAGTCCAGGAAGGCCTCGCCCTGCGCGGCCTTGGCGACCGGAAAGATCACGACCGCCGACACGCAGCACGCCCAGTTCTGGCCCTGAAACACGATGTTCAACTGGCCGTCGGTCACGTCGACATCGAACGTCTTCTCGCAGAAATACACCTTCTGATACTTGTCGAACGTGTTGTCCGTCGGAGTGTCTTCCACGTTCCAAAAGCGGAAGTATCGCTCCTGAAACTGGGCGAAGTCCATTCGATCGGTCGCCACGGGCTGTCCTTCGGCCAGGATCGCTCGCTGGCGATACACCTGATACTCGCCCCAAAACCCCGACGGGCTGTCGATGTTCACCATCACCCGATAACGGCCATTGGGCACATCCACAGCCAGCCCGCCAGACTCGATGCACACAACGTCCTGGTACAGCGGATCCGGTTGCAACGCGTCGAAGGCCCGCCAAACCTGCGCGCCCTTCAAGCCATAGCCGCGGCCGCGACTGTAGATCGTGCTGGGCGTGACGGCCTGAAACCCGTCCATCCGCGGGCTGCCCGCCGGTCCCAGGTCAAACGCGAACAGCCCGTCGAACGCCACATCCCGTGCGGACGTGTCCCGTTCCAGCCGGATGTTGTCCACAAACAGCGGACCGTTCGGAGCGTCGCCGATGTTGAACACCAGCCGGGTGACGCTGTCTCGCATCAGGGCCCGCCCGGGCCGCGACTTCTCGCCGACGTACAGTTGCTGGATGGGGACGATCAACGTACTCGGTCCGGGCGGCGCAACGGTCGTATAGTTGACCCGCGTCCAATAGCCCTGCGTCGCCGCGTCGCGGATTTCCACACACAGTTCCAGCGGATCGTCGGCCGGGACGTACAGGTCGGCCTTGAGATAATCGTAGCCGGACCAGTCCTGCGGGCCGTCCATGGACGCGTACGAACGATCGATCCGCAACGCCCGTTTGCCATCGGTCGCGTGCTGCTCGACAACCGTGCCCTCGCGGAACGGATGGCGGTCCTCGAACGACGTGATCTGTTTGAGCGGCGGACCGCCGGCGGACGTGTCGATCGCCTCTAACGGTGAGCCACAGGCATAGCAGCGTTTCCACGCGGGCGCGTTGCGATACGCGCACATCGCGCAGCGAACCGCGTCGGGCGGTAGATCGCCGGGCGGCGCGAGCGGCGCTTCTTCGGAGTCCAGCACGGGCGTCTCGGTCAGCGGCGTGTCATCGCTGACGCGAACCAGCGAGACGTCGTCGATCCACAGATAGCCGGGCGCGAACATCCCAAACGAAGGCCCGGCCTGCTTCTTTTCCGCGATCTGTCCGACGTAGGTCAACTTGGTCCAGCCGAACGTGCCGTTCTTGCGCAGTTGCATGTACTTGCCATCGAACATGAACTCGGTGGTCGCGTTCCAGATCCCCGTGCCGATGTCCAGTCCGCGGAGATAGGCGGTGATCCGATAGCGGCCGCGGTCCAGTTCTCTGAGTTGGGCGACGCGAATCTTGGCGCCCGCGCCGCCGACCAGCAGGCACGAATGCCGCCCGGTCCGCGCCACCTGACCGACGGCAAAGCTGCAATCGCCTTCGTACTTCCAGCCGCCCCACTTGGCGAACACGCGCCCGAACTGATCGGGCTCTTTGGGCATCTCGAACGAAGGATCCTCGAGCAGATTCGTCTCCGCCTGCGGCGCTGCGCCCAACGCCGCGCACGCCGCGCCCAGCCAACACGCTCCGAACACGGCAAACGCTCGCATCTTTCCAACTCCTTAAGACTCTCGGACGACGGCCCGTCCGCGGCTTCGTCCCAACGCGAATCATCACCTCGACCGAAGGGCGTTTTGTCGCCGCATTCCCGGAAGTCCGTACGCGTCCCATCGGCAGACGCTGCCGCGGCGATGGCTATGGGCCGACGGCTTGAAATGTCCCCTCCGCGGTCTCGCCGGTCAAGACGTCCCGGACCCGAACCGACCACGAGCCGCGCGGTTCGTTCAGGGCCAGCGGGATTCGCACGTCCGCGCGACCCGTGGGCGCAAGCACATTCTGCCCATAGTGTGGCACGGGCTGGTTGGTCGGGTCGAGCAGTTCGACGTGGAAGACATGATCGCCCAATTGCGGCGCATCGGCGTGCGCGACGCAGCGCAGCTCGACGCTCGCGCCCGCCGCGGCCTGCGACGGGACGCGCAGCTCGAGTCGGCTGACGCGGTACGGCAGACACGCCAGCAGGATCGTCTCGCCGGGCGCCACGCTGGTGGTCAGCGCGTCGCATATCCCATGGTACCGTGCGGTCCGCACGTCGTACACGTGCGCCGATCGGTCGAAACAAACCTTCACGGGATCGGTGTCCGCGCAGCGGCGAAAGTCGCGGATCAAGGCGTGAATCGCGATCGGCCCGCGCTCGAACGTGTTCCGTTCATAACAGCGCGGCGGCTGACCGTCCGCGATCGATTCGACCCACGCGCTGGGCGCGATGCCCGCGGCGGTCACGATCTGGCCCAGCAGCTCGCGCGTCGTCGGGTCGTACGGCGGAAAGCAGAAGTTCAGGTAGATGGTGAGTCCTTTGCCAAGGCGGCGGACCAGCACGGCCGGCTCGCCCGTGGCGTGAGCGGCCAGGGGGACAGCCCCCGCGGCGCTCAGCGTCTCGCGCCCGTACAGTTCGACCTGCCGCCCGCGCAGATCGAGACCTTCGTCGGCCGCGGTGAACGACACGGTCGTCCGGCCATAGTTCATGCGGCCCGGCCCTCGATCGACGCCGAACAGACGCTGCAGCGGCGACGCTTCGGTAAACGGCGAGCCATGCTCGTCGGTTCGCAGACAGCGCAAATCGCCGATCAGCACGCCCCCGTCGCGAGCATACGCCTCGAGCTTCTCCACCAACCGAGGCGACGCGGCGACCGTAAAGGGCAGGAACAGCACGGGGTATTGCCGCAACACGTCCGAGCCCTCGATCTGGTCCGGCGCGAGGTACACATAGTCGAGCTGCAGTTCGTTGACATGCTGACGGAAATGCAGCGCGCTCTGATAGTACGTCACAAAGCTGTCGCTGCCCGGCCGTTCGTTGGGTTCCGGCTCGTCGGCGGTCGATTCGCACCACGAGACGAGCATCGACGGATAGGACCACAGCAGGGCGATCTGCGGCCGCTGGCGCTCGTACTCGAGCAGCAGCTTGCCGCACCCTGCGCGCAGGTCGCGCAGGGCGTCGGCGACCGCTTGCGAGTATCCGGTCGTTTGCAGCGTGGGATAGATCAGCGACCACGAAGTTCCGCGCACGACGTCCATCGAATTGGTGGCATAGTAGCTGACGCCTCGCGAGCCGTGCAGCGCCAACCACCAGGGCTCGTAATGCGCGGCCTCGACGCAATGGTTGTAGCCGATCCAGCCATAGTTGAAAAACGGGCTATCCGGCCGGCGCCGCGGTTCGCTGGGCGGCGCTTCGTTCGATTCGGCGTCCGATTCGGCGTTCGACTTGCTGTTCGCTTGGCCGACGGCCGCGCGGTCCGCCCCGTCCGGCCGCGCAGCCCTGCGAGCAGCGCGCGACTGGGGCGTGTCGACAAAGCTGCGCCACAGATCGAAGATGGCCTTCTGGCCGCTGGCCTTGATCGCTTCCGAATACTCCTGACCCCAGCCAAATCCGACGTGAGTGCATAGCTTCCAATAATCGTTCCCGTTGAAGGGATCCGCGCCGAACGTGTTCGTGTGGCCGACCGGCGTCCGCGGCGCGACCTCGTGATAGGCGTCGGTGATGTCCTTGCATCCCGCGACCCAGACATCCGTCATGAACGTGCGAAAGTCGACGAACTGCGCATAGTTCGTCTGACCGCGGACGTCCTCGGTCCGGCCGCCACGGACCTCGTCCCAACTGGCATAGGACGTGTTCCACTGCGAGTTGAGCGCGGCCAGCGTTCCGTACCGAGCCTCGAGCCAGCGGCGAAAGCGCCGTTGACAGTGATCGCAGAAGCAGACTTCGTCACGCTTGTGTCGCGAGCTGAGAAACGCCTCGTCCGTAATGCCCACGGCGAACATCCCGTAGGGTTGTTGCCGTCCAGCCGTTTCGCGGGCCGCGCTCGTAAAGCGGGCGACGACTTGCGGATCGCTCAGACAGTCGCGACGGATTCCGTTGCCACTGTGTTTCTCGGCACGAAACGCCGCAGACGGCACGCCGATGTATCCTCCGCACGGCAGGCCGTGCTCGGACATGGCGTACAGATTGGAACCGAATTCCGAGTTCAGCCCCAGTTGTTGCGTGCGCTGCGAGAACTCGGCCAGGACGCTGGGGTGCGTCATCCCCGGCGCCCACGTCGTGGCGACAAAATCCTCGGCGGCTCGCTGCGGACCGACGTCCGGAACCAATACGTCTACCCAGCGGCTATCCTGTTCGCGGTCCTGACACAGCAGCCGCGCCATCGCGCGATGGTGGACGCACAGCGGATCGCGGATGGGCAGCGTCAGTTGCGTTTCGAGCGCATCCCCCGAAGCCGGGCAACAGGCCTGCGTCGCGACCGAGACGACGCGGCCGCGGGCATCGATCAGGCGGGCTTCGACGATCGTCCGGTCCGGCTGCGCCGCCAAAGTCGCCGCGCTGCACTTGACGCTCAGCTTCACGTCGTCGCCGGGCGCGTAGAACTCGCGATCGGCTTGCAGGGCGATGATCTGCGCCTGTTGCGGCGTCCGCGCGGGGACACTGCGCCAGTCCAGTACGTGGCCTTGACCATCGAGCAGGATCAGATCGGCGATCGCCAGTCCGGCCGGCAGATTGGACGGCACGGGCAGCGTCAAACGGCCGTCCGCCGCCAATGGGGTCTCGCGCGGCGACTCGCGGAGCCACGGGCCGTCGAAGCGGATCTCGCGACCACTGCGCCAGACCGCGCGGACGCGCGCTCCGGGCAGCGCGTGATCGACCCGGACGGCGACGGCGTCCTCGGCAGGCTTGACCGCCAGCGACACGCTGCCGCCCCGCCGCGCGGCCCACACGACGGCGCGGGCCAGCAATGACCGCCACCACTCCCAGTACTCGAACTGCCGCGACTGGTAGGCCTCCATCGAGTTCTCGCTTGGCAGCAACCCCCAGACGCGGCTCGTGCGCGTGGGGAACACCAGCCGCACGGCTCGTCCGTCGCCGAGCTCGGCGACCTGGGCCGCGTCGAGCGTTTTCTCGGGCATCAGCTCCCAGGGGATGGCCGCGCGCAACGGGTGACTGTCGTCGACGGTCTTCCAGCGATCGGCCGGCAGGAATCGGCTACCCTGGCCGAAGCCTTCGAGCACGACCAAGCCGGCGCCGGCCTCGACTCGCTGGCGGATCGTCTTGGCCAGCGTCTCGGACACGCAGCTGGCCACGACGTAGACCTCGTATTCGCTCGTGGCCAGCCGTCTCGTCGCGCGTCGAGCCGTGTCGGAAACGCATGCGTCTCCATCGTACCCGGTGTGGATCACGTCGTAATCGAGATCGACGCGCTGGCTCAGGTCGACCGCATCGCGCAGCAGGAGAAAGGTCCGCAGCGTCAGACAGGCTTTCACCGGCCCGCCGGCCAGCGGCGACGCCCAGGCGATGTGGCGCGTCGTCGGGATGTCGCCCACCGGGCGATCGATCGGACGCAGCGACAACTGGCTGATGATCGGCTCGTCCGGCTCGCCCTCGCGCAGCGAAACGGCGTCGTAGGCGATCGTCCCCGCCCGGGCCACGTTGTAGATCAGCAGCCGCCCGACCGGATTGGGCGCCACGAACGTGCTGACGTATGTCTCGTACTCGCTCGACGGCTCGATGTTCCACATCAGCGGCATCTCGCGCGTCGCCTGCTGTTCGCCATGCAACAGCAGCGCGCCGCCGAGCGCGCCGCCTTCGCCCTTGAGCGTCAAGCGAATCGTATAGCGTTGGCCGGGCTTGAGCTGGACAGCCTGACTGGCCAGCACATAGGCCTCGCCGCGCGAGACCAGTTCGTAGTTTCCGCTAAGGTAGACCGTCTCGCGACACAATACCCGGTCGGGCGACGCGGACCAGTCGCGAGGCAGATTCTGCCCTTCGAGCTGTTGATCGAAGCCCGGGTTTTTGAGCAGTTCGGCGTCGTCGGTTGCCGACCGCGCGGGCCGCGTTGCAGCGAGCGCCGCGAAACCGACGATCACGAACGTCGCCAGCAGCCGTGTGCGCGTTGCCACGCGTTTGCTCACCACCACCCTTTCGCGCGTCACCACTCGTTCGTTCATTCCCATCCGTTTGTCAGTCGAACGCCACATCTTGCTGTACTCCGAATTCCAGGCGAACCGGTCCCATCAGACCGGACGGCGTGAGAGGATCGATCGAGTTGACGGACGAACAGAGAAATCGGCGCGTGCGCGGACCCTGTTCGAGGATGACGTTCGTGCGCGTGCGTCGCTGCGACTCGGGCAATCCGGCGTCGCCGATCAACCGATTCTGCCAGACGTTGGCCACCTCGACTTGCAACCGGTTCTCGCCGGCCCGCGCGGCGCCCGTGAGCTCTGTCGTCCACGGATCGGTCCACGCCACGCCACAGTCGACGTCGTTCAAACGGACGCGTGCGATGCAGCCGACGCGGCCGAGCCGCAACCGCAGCAGCCGGCCGGCTTGTCCCTCGGTCAGGGTCAACGTCTTGCGATACGTCGCGGTTCCCGAAAAATACTTGATCTCCGGATCCACGTGCGTGTCCCACGGCGTCAAGCGGTCGAACCGAATCGATTCGGGCGCGCCCCAGCCTGGCGCAAACCGCAGCTCCCAGGACTCGTCCAGCGCCAAAGGCTCGTCCAATCCCACCACGGTGACCCGCCGGCTCTGGCCCTTCGCCGTGAGGAACTCGTAATCCCCATTCTGCCAGAACCGGACGCGGGCGCGGTTGTCGTCGCGGTCGACGGCGTCGATGGCCGCCGGACCGATGACCTTCGTGAAATGATCGGCCGGCTTCGGGCGCCGAAAGACCACGAACTGCGCCCCGTTTTTGGGCAGATTGATCCGCGCCCGTACCCGGCCATCGTCGGTCGTCGCGTATTCGAGCGCGGCCCGGGTGCGACCGCTGACGGGATCCCAAAGCTCAGGCTCGCGTCCGGCGATTCGAAAAGTCAACTCTGTCTGCCCTTCGCCCGCGACAAAATAGATGTCGGTGTCCGCGTCGCGGCGGTGGATAAAGTCTTCGGTCCCCTCGCAATCCGGCAGGATGCCTTCCTGAGATAGGACGTCGCTCAGCGGCGTCCCCGTGATCACGCGGCCCTTGCCCACCCGTCGCGTGCCACGTTGCGGAACCCACAGCCGGGCTGCCAGCTCGCGTACCTGCTGGCTCGCCCGCGGGTGGTCCGCCAAGCCCGGCGAAGACACGGGCGCCCGATCGCCCAGTACGACCGTCGCCCCGGCCTCGATCAATTCGAGCACCTTACGCAAAGCCTCGATCGGCATCGTCTCCTCTTCCAGATCCACCACCAGCATCCGATATCGCATCCCGTCGGGCAGCACCAGATCCCCGTCCTCGGCCACGCGGACCCGCTGGATCAACGCCTCGACGTTTATCAGATCGTAGCTGTAGCCGGGCGGCAGGCGTCGGGTGGGTTTGTCACCCCATTGCCGTCCGCGCGTCCAGTTGACGCCGTACCGGTGGCTCGTGTAACAACACACGTCCGCGACAAACCGACCACGTCGCAGCAAGGTCTGAGCCCGCGCCAAATAGTCGACGAACCCCCGCGCGTACTCGTACCACGTGACGTGCCGATTGATGTGGGTGCCCGCGAAATAGACGATGCCCGGTTCACCATATTCGTCGGGCGAGGCCGAACTGGTGTGCCAGACGAATAGGGTTGCGCCGTCGCACAACGCCCGGTCCGCCGACCATTTCAACGTGGCCGGATATTGCGACCAATGGTGCGTCATGTGCGTAAACGCCTCGACTGCGACCAGCGGATGGCCGTAAATGTGGGCTGCCATGGCCGTATGGCGGACATTCGAGCGATAGTCGGGAACCCAGAACTCGCCCTGCGGCATCGCGTTCCGCCCCCAGAAGGCCAGTTGATCGGCCTCTCGGAACAACAACGTGTCGCGACGCCACGGGCCGCCCGACTCCGAATGCCAGCGCAGGCCCGCCTCGCGGCACCGCTCGTCGAAGCGGCGATAGCAGTTGTTCGCGAAACAGTCCGCCACGGTCAACGCATAGTCGCGCAGAAAACGTGTCGAGACCTCTTGGTCGCCGACACGAATGCCGGCCAGGATCGGCAGATATGGGCGGATCTCGTAGCCGCGAAAACGGCGGAAGTCTTGCTTGAACTCGGACGTCCAGCTCGGCGTTTCTCCTTCCCAACTGACGTTGTAGAAATGCGTCAACGTGCTCGGGGCCAGCGATCCGGCGTCGGCCAACAGCGCGCGGCCCATCCGCTCGAAATGCGACTCGACGGCCCGCGCGCTGAGGATGTCGACATGCTCGGCTCGATCGTCCATCGAGACGCACGCCAGCCGCAACACGATCCAGCGACCGGCCGGCGCCTGCCAGCGCAGACGCCCCTGAGCGTTGACCGCTTGGGTCAGATCGACGACCTCCGCCGCCGTCGCCGCGTCGTCCGGCAAGCGATCTTGCGCCGCCGTCCAGGGACTGGTCGGGCCGATCCAGGCATTTTGGGCGGCGGTGTCGGCAGTGTCCGATGCGCGGCCATGGGCGGCGACGTCGCCCGCGCCGCGATCCTCTGCGTCGTCAGGTGTGCCGCCCGCGGCGTCGTCGCCGTTGTCGGTCCGGGGATCCGCGGACGCCGGCGCGGTCGCAGGCGGATCAATCCGCACCGCCAACACGGCCACTTCGTTAAAGGAACGGGCCGTCGATGGGGGCCGGTCCAGTTGCGCCCAACCGGTTCCCCGCACTTCGGTCGCGGTCCAGACGAGCCGCTGAACGGCGTTTTCCTGCATGTCCCACGGCGCCTGCAGCGCGCCGCCGGACGTGCTCAGGTTGATGCTGGCCTGCAAGCCGAGCCGCCGGGCTTCGCCCAGCGCGAACCGCACGAGTTCGCGCCACCGCGGGCTCATGAACTCGATCTTGCGCTGGGGAGGCGCCACGATCTCGTGGCCATAAGCGGTGACGTCAAATAGCAGGAATCCGCCAAACCCCTGCCTAGCCATCGCCTCCAGATCCTTGGTGATGGACGATTCCGTAACGTTGGCGTTCAGCCACCACCAATAGACCCACGGGCGACACGCTTTCGGAGGCGACATGAAAGTCCGTTCGATCGGCAGTTCGTCCATTGGGCCATCGTCGGTCGCGATGGCCGACGTCGGCCCCGAGTCGGCGCCGTAGACGCTGGTTGCCGTGCCGATCACTCCGCCGAGCACGGCCACGACGAGCAACCTGAAACCGAGGCCTCGACACTCGATCGAGCGGCAGATTCGCGACATGGTACAAACCTCTCTGGCGTCGTCCGATCGAGCGCCGCGCATCGGGCCAGACACGTACAGGTATGTCGGCGCGTCAAGCGTGAACCGTGGCGAGTGCCGCGGCGACGACGCCGGGCGGCTCGACCGCGACGCCCGTAGATACGGATCATCCCGCGCGATCCCAGCCGATGCAAGCACGGCGCGGGATCCGTCCACGCTGCGCGTCATGGAGAAAAGCCCGTCGACGGATACGGATCATCTGAGACAGGCGCGGCCGCGTGCGGTACAATCGCGTCGTCGCCACGCCGTGGCGACCGTGCGACGATGCGCAGCGGCGGACCAAGACGCACAGCGGAACGCAAGGACGCGCAACGGCGGACGCGACGGAGCGCGTCCCTCCAAAGCGACAGAGCGAGTCTCTCCAAAGCGAC
>JAVYAJ010000051.1:0-8605 GCA_032229885.1 Candidatus Anammoximicrobium sp.
ACGTTTATTCCCGGCAATCGCTCATTATTTCTGGACGATCTTGGGGCCGGCAGCCCAAAAACCACGGAGAAACAGGCGTATGTCGGGAGTTCTGAATTTGGCAAAGCGATCGAGGAAGCGATATGCATTCGCAATGAGTACTAAGTGGACTTCGCCCAACAAATTGATCCAGCGTAATCCGGCGGACGCGTTACGCGCGCCGCTGATCCCAGGCATTATCCGCCTGACTTGAATTCTTACTGCAGTCTATGCCGCCGACTAACAGTCGAGATGTTCTGAAAGCCGCTGCCCAACGCTTGAAGGCCGCGGAAGCACTATTTGCCGCTGACTTTACGTTGGACGCTCAGTATGTTGGAGGATACACAATCGAATTCTCCTTCAAAGCACTGATTCTCGACAAAACGCCTGAAGCGGATCGCCTTGAAAAATTGCTGCGAATTACACGTGGTGCTAGAATGCATGAAACGGAAACATTGCTCCAAGAATTGCGAACGCTCGGAGTAACGTTAACGCCTCACTTGGCTAAAAGGATACGTCGATTTGATTGGGCTGTTAGTCTGCGATACGAAGTTGGCAGGCGTAACAGGGGTGAGACTCGTGGATTGCTACGAACCTGTGCGGAAATATACAAATGGGTTGAGGGTGAATTGCAATGACAACGGAACAAAAAGCGAATTGGGAAAGGATGCGGACTGATGAATCCCGCATGGTCGAAACTAAGCTGAGAGAGGCTGGATTTAGTAGGGTCGATTCGTATCGCTACAACTCGGCGTCGCTCCGTGTCCGAATTATCGATGCCCGTTTCGATAATATGGATCGTGAAGAACGGGATTCGATTGCCGAGCCTTTCATTGAAAGACTTCCCGAAAACACACAGTCGGACATTGTCAACCTTGTACTGTTATCACCAGGTGAATTTGAAAATCCATCTGAATCGTTTCGCGAGTATATGCTCAACACCGAATTCGAAAACCCTAGCCCATCAATGCTATAGATGCGAATACTGGTTGTGCTGCGCGTTCGACGGACGTTGAGCTTTATCTATGTGGCAGAGTTTAACTCAGCCAAAGAAAGGCAAAGGCTCGATGTCGAATCGTACGTATTTCACGGCTGAACACAAAGTAGCGATTATTCGGCGGCGCCTCCTCGAAGGAGTGGCCGACACCGGGACGCGCCTCTCTCTGGACGTTCGAGCGAGCTGAAACGCTTCGCAAGTCACTCATTCAGCGCGCTGGCCGTCTCATGCGATTCCAGGGGCCCTCACGCTGACGATCAGCCCTGGCGAATGGATCAAGGAGCGGTTCGAGCAACTCCGGCACCGTCTCGCTGCGTAGGCCGCGGTTGGTCGGTACGCTGGGGTGTGTTCTCACCCCGCGGCCGACCGGTGAACACGATCGAATAGGATATGGCCTCGTGCGGGCAGACGTTCAGGCAGCGGGCGCAGCTATAGCAGTCCGCCGGCAGCAAGCGGCCGGCCACCCGGTGTTTAGCCGCGTCCAAGGGGCATGCCCGGATACACGCGCCGCACTCGTTGCAGCGGCTGGTGTTGATCCGCACGCGGGCCAGGCTGATCCGCTCGACCAGCCAGGAGATCAGCCCAAACGGACAAATGAACTGGCAAAACGGGCGGTAGACCAGCAAAGCCAGGACCGATGCGGTGACGATCGTAATCGGGATCAGCAGTTCGTCGAAATCAAGATTGAACAGGTTGAAAGGGTTTAGCGAGTGATAGAGGACGAAACCCTTCCGCCCGCCCACAACGCCAAACAACAATAGCAGCATGGCGATAAAGAGACTCGCGCGGATGATATTGGAGAAGAGGAAGGGGACTTTGCGGCGTTTGATTCGTCTGAACAGGGGCAGACTGTAGAGCAATTCCTGCAAGGCCCCAAAAGGGCACGCCCAGCCGCACACGAGCTTATTTCCGACCACCGCCAACATCAAGAAAAACACCAGCGCGGCCACCTTTTCCCACACCGAGGGGTAGAGCCCAACCATCGACTTGAAGACCTTGACAGCACCCTCCATCGGGTTGGGGGACTTGCCTAGGGCGAATCCACAAACCACTACCGCCGCCACGAGAGCGGCCACATAGGGTGCGCGGGGATACCACAGCCGCCGTTCGGCAGTGGGCGACCCGTCAGGCCGCCCCAAGCGCGTGAGATAGACAAGCCCCCACACGACGAGCGCCGCAAAGAAATGGTATTTCAGCCGCTTGGGCTCGTGGCCCGCGAGATGAGCCGTGACGTGGTCCAGGTCGTGTTGCGTGACACCCAGCTTGTCCAGCGGTTTCCCCTTGGGAACGTCGAGCGGGAGGCCGAACTCGCGCGCGAGCGATTTGCCGGTCACGCCGAGTTTCGGGGCAAGTTCCCGGATGCTCATCGCGGTTGTAAAGGAATGAGCCTGCTGGCGGGCCTCTGGCTCGAACATCCATCCGGCAGTGACGATCGCGGCGCAGATCGCCAGACTCGCAACGGCCCAGATCCACTGAGCGGTGGAGAGCCGCGACAAGTAACGGATCAGTGACCGCCTTGGCCGTGAAGCAGTCATGGATGCCTCGCTGTGCTGATTTTCGGTCGCTTGATCGAGGCCATCCCAGGCCCGAGCCTGAGTGGCCCTGCTCGCAGTGTTCCCGTTCAGTATGTTCCGCCGCGGTGTGTTCGGCCTCAGCGTGTTCGGCCTCAGCGTGGTTTACGGCGCGCTGGATCAAGTGTATCCGGGGACTCATGGGCGTGGCAAGAGCAGCCGTCTTGACCCGGATTCGATCCATCGACGATCCGTTGAGAACTGTTTGCAAAAGCCATCGGACGGGCGATCAATGCTGCGGATGGACGCCCACGCGTCGATCGCAGCTTGCGCATCGGTGGCACGATGCACATCGATGGCATGATGCGCGACGGTGTACAGCAGGATAATCATCCCGGGCGGCGCAACTCGGCGATCAACGGGCCCGCGCCGCGTTCCAACAGTTCGGCTGCGGCGCGCTCGCCGAGCGCGCGAGCGTCGTCGGTCGGATCTTCGCACACGACGGCGATCCGCCGGCGGCCATCGCTGCTGAGCACCACCGCATCCAATCGGAGGCGCCGTTCCACCCAGCGCGCCCAGGCCCCGACGGGCGCCAGACAGCCGGCTTGCAGCGCGTACAGGACTGTCCGTTCGGCCAGCACAGCCGTATGGGTTGGCCGATGATCCAACGCCGCCACGGCTCGAATCGCGGGTTCGTCATCGTCGCGAACCTCGATGCCCAGCGCTCCTTGGCCGGCGGCGGACACCATCAACTCGGAGGGCAGAAGCTGTGTGACGCGATCGGACAAGCCCAGTCGCCGCAAGCCGGCCTCGGCCAGCACGATCGCATCGTAATGTCCTTCGGCGAGCTTTCTGAGCCGTGTATCGACGTTGCCGCGAATCTCGCGGATCATGAGGTCTGGCCGCGCGTGCAGCAACTGGGCGCGCCGCCGCGCGCTGCCGGTCCCGATACACGCGCGGGCGGGCAGTTGTTCCAGGCTGGTCGCCTCGCGGCAAACCAGTGCGTCGCGAACGCTTTCACGCTGGGGAACGGCGGCCAGCCGCAATCCGGGAACGGGCACCGTAGGCAAGTCTTTGAGGCTATGGACGGCCAAGTCGATCGCACCGTCGAGCAAGGCGCGTTGCAGCTCTTTGGTAAACACGCCCTGGCCGCCGATCGTTCCGAGCGACTGGGGCGACACATCGCCTTGGGTTGTGATCGGAACGAGTTCGATCGTCGCGCCACGTTGCGTCAATTCCGATGCGACCCACTCGGCTTGCCAACGGGCCAACGCGCTAGCGCGAGTCCCCAGACGCAGACGAGTCCGATTTGTGGGGCCGCGTTGCTCGCCTCCGGATCGATCGCCAGCGGAAACGCCATCGGGTCTGATCTCTTCATGCGCTGCGCTCATGGGTGTTTTCCTGGTCGAGCGATCGGGTTTTCATCCGGCGGGTCGCGTTGCGAGTCTCGGGTCGTATCGAGTGCGTCGTGTGGCTTGGCGTGTTGCCTGGCTTGGCGTGTTGCCTGGCGTGGCGTGTTGCCTGGCGTGGCGTGTCGTCCGGGCTGGTGCATCGTCTGGGCTGGCGTGTCGTCCGAGCTGGTTCGTCGTCGTGGGCGGGCGAGCCGCCTTTGCGGGTGTCGCCACAGGGTATTCCGCGCGCGGAGTTTGGCCAATGCCACGATCAGGCGCCCGCGAATTCCGCCGCCAAATCCGGTTGTTTGGTCGTCGAGCCGCCAGTCTGTTCGCCGCTCGCGCGGTCTTCGAGTGGTCGGATCAACGTATTCACGACGCCGCAACTGACCAGGAACTGGACGGCTTGATCCACGGTCATGTTCAAGTCGCGCACATCGGATTTGGGGGTCATGATCGTAAAGCCGGTTCCGGGGATGGGGGATGTGGGAACCAGGAGGCTGAGCATCGGCTGGTTCTCTGCCGCGGCGATATCGAGCGTGCCTTCGCCCGTCACGAAGGCGATCGCCCAGATTCCGCGACGCGGATACTCGACCGCGACGACGCGATGAAACCCGATCTGCCGTTCGCTGAAAACGAAGTCCGTCACCTGTTTGACCGACGAGTAAACGTTCCGAATCAAGGGCAGGCGGTTGACCAGACTCTCGAACGCTTCCCAGATCAACCGCCCAACGCCGGCTCGGAAAAACCTGCCGAGCAGGTATAGGATCAACACGAATACGATCAGGAACAACGGCACCACGGCGCTGCGCCGCAGCCAGGTGATGTCCACGTAGCGCCGGTAATAGCCCAGGCCGGTGTGAGGCACTGCGGGCCCGGGGTTGGCTTTGACCTGCTCGTACACATGAACGGGGATCCATTCACCCGTGCTCAGTTGATAGTACGTGCCCTCGGGCGGCTGGGGCCCCGCGCGCACGTCCCGAATGCCGGCCACGATGGCTTTTCTGGCCAAGTTCTCGATGGGATCGAACACGTAGGCGGAAATCAGATTCCAGGTCCACAGGAAGACCACGACCGTCAACAACGGCGGCAGGATCACGCCCAATCCGTGCAGGACTCCGCGGCGGAACGCGCGTCCGATCGTAATGGGTTTGTCGGTCGTCGAACTCGTCGTCAAGTCTGCCATCATCATCCCGTCTGAAACCGCCTTGCAGGGCGTCAAAATCACCGCTGACCGAGCCCGGCCCCGCGCGCGACAACGGCGACCGTCACGCCCGCCGCGCCGGCCTTGCGCAACGTGCGAGCTGCCTCGCTGGCCGTCGAGCCGGTCGTCATGATATCATCCACCAGCAACAGGCGAGCCCCAGAGACATTGTAACTCGAACGGAACGCAAACGCATTCCGCACATTTCCGGCGCGCTCGGACGGCAGCAGCGTGCCTTGTTTACGGGTTCGACGGCGGCAGCGCAAGACGTCGTCCGCCCAGGGCAGATTCAAACGTCGCCCGACCGCTTCGGTCAGCAGGTCCGGACCGTTGAACCCGCGCCACCATTGTTTGAGCCAGTGGGCCGGAACGGGCACGACCAGATCCGGTGGGTTGTCGGCCAGCGCTTCGCGCAGGCAATCCGCCAACAGGTATCCCATGGACAGCGTCAGCGCCTCGTGGACGCGCCGCTTCATCCGTATCACCGCGTCGCGGAGTTCGCCTCGATAGACGCCCATCGCGATGGCCGCGTCGAAACGATAGCGACGCCCCCGGCAGTACGAGCACCCATCGTCCGACGTTCCGGGGGCCAGCGGCATGGCACAGCGTCGGCACGCCGCGCCTCGTAGCGTCAGAAACGCTTCGCGGCAGGTCTGGCAGAGCAAAGGCGGCTCGGCGGGCGACGGCAGGTCGACGCCGCAAAAATTGCATACCGGCGGCAACAGCAGATCGAGGCCCCGCGTCGCGAGGCTGCGCAAGCGACGGATCGCCCCGCCCAGACGCCATTGCCCACCGACCCCCGCGCCCGTAAGGCTCTGGCTCATCGTCAACCGCCCTCGTCGTCACTCGAACAAAGCTTCGACCGTCTGGTCGGTCCCCACCTGGAAAACCCGCTCGACATTCTCGCACAGCACGCGTCTGCCCAACGCCACAGCCTGTTCTTCGCTCCAGCCGCGATCGACCACGAAGCGTTCGGCCAAGACTTTAGCCAGAACCCGTTTGTACATGCGAAACTTGGGGAAGCCGAACTCCAGTTTGTACATGTCGCTGTAGTACCCAAGCAGTTTGGTTTGAGGTACGGCCTCGAGCCGAGCGGCCAGATCCCGTTCGATGAACGACGGCGTATTCGAGTACCACCAGTGGCCGTGGGGCAAGACATTGGGGAGAATCCAGGCGTAACTTGTCAACTCTTGGTTGGTCACGCTGGCCAGGACCGAGGTGGGAAAGGCCACGCGAGGAAAACTATTGAACAGCTCGCGATATTGAATCAGCGATACGCGGCTGTCGTACAGATCCTGGCCCTGAAACACGCCCTGTTCGTACACGCGGCGACTGACGCCGATCATCAGGTCGAACGGCAGACGAAACTGGTCGCAAAACTCGGTCACGGTCCAGAACGCAAAGCGAGCCGCAGCCTGGCGATCGGCCGCCGACGCCTCGGCTCCGGCATCGCACACCGCCTTGATCGCCGTATCCGCCCGGCCGTCCGCGATGCGCGCCGGTGCAAAGTCGGGCGGCAAGCTGATGGCACAGGCTTTGGCATGGCTGGCGGTGAACCGCTCGAACAGCTTGCCCACCGCGTCGCGAAAAGATCGGGAATCGCCGACATCGACGCCCGTGCTCCGCTGTAGACGCGCGCGGACCTGCGGCTGGACGAATTGGAACACCAGATCGTCGACTCGCAGGCACGGGATATAGACCGTCGTGTCGAAGCCTTCCAGAGGGTCGTCGAACTCGTTGGTCAGAAAGACGGCTCGCAGTTTGCTTTTCGCCAGAACCTGCGCGGCCCAATCCTCTGCCGCCATGTTTTCGGCCGCCGTGTCGTAAAAGGCTTCCCAATTGTCGTTCGAGATCCGCTCGGCCTCGAATCCGAACAGCTCGCGCGCGATCTCCAACAGCCAGCTATGCTGAATCGTGTTTTCCAGAGGCTCTAAGTTCGCAAACAGACGGGCGCATTTTTCCTTGGGGTCAAGTCCCGGCTCTTCGATCTGTGCCTTGGGCATCCCCGCGGAATGCGCTAGTTCCGTGTAGTAGTGATAGCCCAAAATATCCGCGAGCGTGGTGGACGCCGGCTGAAGCGCATTGATGTGCGTGTGGGGATCGACCAGAGTCCAGTCATCAAGTTGGGAAAACAGGCGTTGTCGAAGTGCGTCGGACATACGGGGCATCGCTCGTTTGACAAAAGGGAACGGGGACAAACCGCGCGGCGTGTGTTCACGACTTGCATCGCCAGCCGCGCGCCGGTCGAGGCTCGGTGCGTCGCGGGCCAAGCGCGTTTTCGGTCCACCTTTGACCGAAATAGACGCCGGTGGCGCTCGCACCGACCGAACGTTGCACAGCCTCGACGGCCGCAACATCCGCGCGCTGAGCGCCCAATCACGTGGACGCGGCATCCTACCGCGTAGTCTCTGCGCGCGGACACGCGCCGAGCGCGCGGCGCATCGCCTAAGAATGCTAGTGTAGATAGACTACGGCTTAAAGGCAATGATCGCCGCAATGGTCGCCGAGGCCTGTGCCTCGTCCGCGATTGACGTTCGGGCTTCGAGGCAGCTCACGGTTCGACTTTGCTCTTCAGCCCCTACGAGCCTGTCCAAGAATTAGGCTCGATCCGCAACGTATTGTGGACGTGCGATCGCTAGAGTCTTAGTTCGTATCATGCGCGCACGATGCGTGCATCTTGTACACTGGCCTGTACAGTACACTTTTGGGTCGCTGGCAGTTGGCCACGTTAGGTGGAAGTGGCATTGGATGACTGTTGCGCAGCATAGACGACAGGAAGCGTGTTGGCCGAAGGCCATCACCAACGTAGCCAGGGGCAACGCCCCAGGAGTCAGAGATGATCGCAACCGTGTTGGCCGAAGGCCAACATCAACGTGTCACCGTGGCCCAGGTGAATATGGCCTTCAGCCAAAAAAGGCACGTGCGCGGCGTCAGCCCTGGGGCGTTGCCCCAGGCTACGGTGAGCGGAGGCCTTCGGCCAAACAGATTCTTGGGTTGCGGGTGCTAGCCCGCGCTAGGTGGAATTGGCCTTGGATGACTGTTGCGCAGCGCAGACGACAGAAGGCGTGTTGGCCGAAGGCCAACATCAACGTGTCACCCCTGCCCGGATGAATATGGCCTTCGGCCAACGGAGGCACACGCGCGGCGTCAGCCCTGGGGCGTTGCCCCAGGCTACGGTGAGCGGAGGCCTTCGGCCAAACAGATTCAGCGTCCAAACGGGGCTTCCCGACCGCGCGCTATTGGCCGTTGAAGTCTTAATCCATATCGTGCGCGCATCTTGTACACCAGTCTGTGCAGTACACTTTGGGGTTGCTGGCACCCGCCCGCATTGGGATCGTTCGATCATTTAGTGTCCGATCGTTTGCTGGGAAGGCGTGGCGATTTGTGGTCGTTCACGGTTTGTCACGCCAGCCTAATGGCGACAGCCTGCGTTGCAGGACAAGCGAGCCTTGGAGAACGGTCACCGAGAATTGAAGCGGAAGGG
>JAVYAJ010000052.1:0-4044 GCA_032229885.1 Candidatus Anammoximicrobium sp.
AATCTGTTGGCCGAAGGCCTCCGATCACCGTAGCCTGGGGCAACGCCCCAGGACTGGCGCCGCGCGCGTATCTTTTGGCCGAAGGCCATATTCATGCAGGCGGAGGTGACACATTGAGGATGGCCTTCGGCCAACACGGTTGCTGTTGCCTGTGCTGCGCAGCAGCCATGCCATACCAATTCCACCTAAACTCCACAGGTTCCGGCTTCTTGACCGCGCCAGGCAAGTCCTATGTACTGTACGACCACTACGACCGATAGGCCCGACGATTGCTTGCCTGGACTCACCGGCGGCGCTGTACGTAACCGTGTTCGACGAGCCACTGCCAGGCATCCGCGACAGTCTGGCGAAACGGACGGCGAGTGTAGTTCAATTCGGCGATCGCCCGGTCGCTGCGGTAGTAGTGAAACTGGCTGGACACGCGCACGCCGGCGGAATTGAGATCGGGCTCGCGGCCCGTGATCTTTCCCCATACATCGCCGCCATAGCCGCCGATGACCCGCATCAGCGGGCCTGCCGGAAACCACGGCCCGCTGCCGCCGCCGATCTCGGCGAACAGACGCCAGACGCGGTAATACGTCAAGTTCTCGCCGGCCAGGATGTATTGACGACCCGCGGGCGCGTTGTCGCACGCGACCAGCAGGGCCTCGACCACGTCGCGGACGTCGCAACAACTGAACCCCCCGGTCGGCGCGACGGGCGTAAAGCGGCTGACGACCTCGATCAGCATCCGCCCGGACGAGGGTTTCCAGTCCCACGGTCCGAGCATGAAGCCCGGGTTGACGATCACCGCGTCCAGCCCGCGGCCGAGATAATCCCGCACGACGGCTTCGGCTTCGCGTTTCGTAACCATATAGGTGCACGGGACGATCGGCGCCAGTGGCGAGTCTTCGTCGCTCGGCGGACCGCTGCGATTCACGCCCAACGCGTTGACGCTGGACACATGCACCAGCCGGGCGCCGGCCTCGAGCTCGGCGGCGGCCACGTGCTGCGTACCCGCCACATTGATCGCCCGCTGGTCGTCGAGCTTGGTCCAGCCAAAATGAGCCACGGCCGCCGCATGCACGACCGCGGACACGCCCCGGCACGCCTGCCGAACAGCTTCGGCATCGCGAACGTCGCCCCAGGCGCGCTCGACGTCCAGCCCCTCCAACGGCCGCGGATCCGAATCGCGGCGAATCAAGACCCGCACCGCCCGGCCGCGCTCCAACAGCCGCCGCACGGTGTTATTACCGACCAGCCCCGTTGCTCCGGTGATCAAATACGTCATCCGTCGCTTCCCTGACGGCCAAGTTCTTTCGTCCGTCGATTCGGCAGTCGCGCCGCGAAACGGCTGTCACAGCCTTTCCCGCCCACCGTCGACCGTCCTCGTTGCAATGCACGACTTCGGATTTATACCCAGCACGGCGCGGCGTGTCACGTCGCAAAACGGATTCTGCCGGCCTTTCCCGACCACTACCTACGCCCTGCGCGGCGTGCCGTCACAGATTTGAACGCCGTTGCTGTCGTCATTGCTTCCTGGGGCGTTGCCCCAGGCTACGTTGAAGATGGCCTTCGCCCGAGACGGTTTCGGTCGTCCGCGCTGCGCAACAGCCTCGCAAAACCAATGTCGCCGTAACTCGGCAGTTTCCGGCTTTTGGCCGTGCCACTCCGAAGCTTCCGTCTCAATCGCCGTTCTCTGGCACCGCAGCCACAATACGCCAGATCTAGATAATGTGCGGGCTGTGCGATGCCTGTCCGGAATAACGCGATTCGTTTTATTGCGGAAACTTTAACGCTTGTATGGCGCACGGCCGATACTGTTGGCGGGAAACGGGAGGTGAATATGAAGGCCGAGCGTACGCTCCGAGTCCCGACGGTGGTGGTTGGCGCATCGCTCTGGACGCGGCCGATACTGCTGCTGGCGATGGCACTGCTGCCGACGATCGCACTCGCAGCGGCCGGTTCGGCACGCGCGCAATCAGCGCGTTCTGTCCGCCCCGCAGGTATGCGAACCGACGCCGCCTCGACCAAGGTCGGCAGGATGTCATCGGTCCAACTCGATACGGTCGATTAGCCGCCGTGGGATGGCGGTACGGTTGGGGACGATGTGTGCTGGGATCCCATTTGCGGCGGCCGGCTATGGGTTGATATCGACTATCTGCTCTGGTGGACGCGGGCCAGCGATGCGCCGGCGTTGGTGACGACCAGTTTGCCCGGGACGCCTCCGGCGACGAGCGGCGTGCTCGGTTTGAGCTCGACTCGAGTCCTATTCGGAGGCGACGACCTGCTGACCGGAGCGCATCCGGGCGGTCGGATCCAAGGTTCGCTGGTCGTGGCCGAGAATCGCCTGCGTTTTGTCGCCACCGACGGAGCGTTACCCACCGACACCTATCAGGTCTTGCTGCGCAGTGCGACCGATGGACTGCGGGCCGCGGATGGCGGGGCGATCTTGGACGGCGAGTTTTCAGGCGTCTTTCCCTCCGGCGATGGGATCGCCGGCGGAGACTTCGTATTCTCGTTTACCGTAGCCGATGCCGCGTCTCTGGTCGTTGGAATCCCGAACTTTGCACGCGGCCCCGGCCAAGCCGTGAACCTTCTGACGTCGCCAGATGGATCATCCGTCGACTCCGGCTTGCCGATCGCGCTCAGCACATCCGCCGGCGTCACATCGCTGACGGTCACGGTCGAGTTCGACCCGGCGCTGCTGCATGTCTCGGATGTTCGTCTCGGCCCGGACGCCCCGGAGGGCAGCCAGGTGACGGTGAATCTCAGCACGGCTGGCCAAGCCACGATTGCCTTCTTTGCCCTCGATCCACTGCCCGAAGGCTCGACTCGTATCATCGTGCTGGACGCGGACGTTCCGGCCACGGCGCCGTACGCGAGCGCTCAAGCGATTCGCTTGACTCGGGTGGACGTCAACGCCGGTGCACTGTCGGCCACGGCGGCCGACGGCTTGCACGTCGTCGCATTTCCGGGCGATACCAATCGAAACCTGCGCTACGACGCCGAGGACGCGAGGTTGATCGCTCGCGTCGGCGTCGCAGTCGACAGCGGATTCGCGGTCGATCCACCGCACGCGGAAACGACGAGTCCGACACGACTGCTGTATCCGACGATCGACCCACGAATCATCGCCGATGTCACGGGGGATGGGACGCTGAGCGCACTGGACGCCAGCGACGTGCTGCGGCGCGTGGTCGGGCTGTCCACGCCGGGCATACCCGCGTTGCCGGACAACATCGCACCCCAGGACATCATCCTTTCGCCGAACACGGTCGACGCGGATGCCGCGCAGGGAACCACGGTCGGCGCGTTGACAGCCGTCGATCCCGATGAAGGCGATTCGCATACGTTCACCTTTGTGTCCGGCGACGGCGATGTGGACAATGCGGCCTTCGCGATCGACGGAAACACGCTGACCACCGTCGCGACGCTGGACATCGATGTGCAGAGTACCTATCACATCCGTGTGCGAGCTACCGATGCCGAGGGATTGAGCGTCGAACGGGCGTTGACGATCCAGGTGGTCGAGCCGAACCGAGCCCCGACGGCCGTGACGCTGTCGGAGACGACCGTGCCGGAGAACGCACCTCTGGGTACGTTGGTCGGCGAGCTGGACGCCGTCGATCCGAATTCCAGCGACACGCATACGTTCCTGCTGGTTTCCGGCGAAGGCGATCCGGACAACGGGGCGTTCCTCATCGACGGCCATCGACTTGTGACAGCCATCGAACTGGATTACGAGACGCAGAGTGAATATCAGATCCACGTGCGGGCCACCGATCAGGGCGGTTTGAGCGCCGAGACCGTGTTCGTCATCCACGTCTTGAATGTCAACGAAGCCCCCATTGCCGTGATCCTGACGCCCTCGACGGTGACTGCGGGAGCCGCCGCTGGCGAGTTTGTCGGCGTGCTGACGGCGATAGATCCCGACGCGGGCGACGTGCACACGTTCGCGCTGGTGGCCGACGAGGGGTATGCGGACAACGAGCTCTTCGAGATCGTCGGCGACGAGCTGCGAACGGCCGTCGCGTTGGACGAGGAAGG
Source organism: Candidatus Anammoximicrobium sp. (assembly GCA_032229885.1). Taxonomy (GTDB): domain Bacteria; phylum Planctomycetota; class Planctomycetia; order Pirellulales; family Pirellulaceae; genus Anammoximicrobium. The sequence continues at coordinate 4,030 of JAVYAJ010000052.1, forward strand.
GCCCAGCGAGTACCA
>JAVYAJ010000053.1:0-7327 GCA_032229885.1 Candidatus Anammoximicrobium sp.
CGTTTCGACATCGATCCTCAGACTTGCTTGTTCGCCAAGGAAAACCTGCTGAACCTCGCGATCGACCGCCTGCCGGATCGTTACGAATCGGTCCTGTGGATCGACGCCGACGTGCTGCTGCTTCAGCACGACTTTGCGGACCGGCTGGTCGACGCCCTGCATCGGCATGTCGTGGTCCAAGCGTTTCGCCGACTGATGTACTTGAACAGCGACGGCGCCCCCCCAGTTGACCTGGCGGCAATCCGTTGCCGCCAGGAACATCGAGAATGGCACGAGGTCGGCCGACCCGCGCCAGGCGTTCCCCGGACTTGCCTGGGCGGCCCGCCGAGAACTTCTGGCCCGGGTCGGCGGGTTGTACGATCGTGTCATCATGGGCGGCGGCGATGTGGCCTGGGCGGCAGCGGTGTACGGAGATATGGAAACCGCGTACCTCCGCCGGTGGTCGAACCGACTGCTTCGCGATGCGCTCCGGTACATCCGTGATGTCGCCCCGCTTGTCCCGTCCGTCGGTTGGGTGGAAGCCGACGGGATTCATCTGTTTCACGGAACGCTCCAGGCGCGGCGGTACGGTTGGCGCGACACGGTGCTGCGCCGGTTCGACTACGATCCCAACGAGCACTTGGAATACGCGCCCAACGGCACGCTCCGCTGGACCGCGGCCGCGCCGGCGGAAATGGTGCGGCTGGTCACGGACTACATACACGGCCGGCAAGAGGACTCGGCCGAAGACAAGGAGGAAGACCCAGACAAAGCCGAGGACGTCCGGGCCCCGGTGTATCCAATCGTCATGATCCGGAGGAAGCACAGCCGCCCTGCGGACGCCCCGCCGAAGAATCTGGTGGCCGTCACGTCCTATTTCAACTTCGGTCGCTCGCAAAACCGCCTCCGGAACTACCAACGGTTTGCCGCTCACATGGCCGAGCAACGCTTTCCCCTGTGGACCATCGAGGCCGCGCTGCCCGGCGATCCCTTCGAGATCCCGGACAATAGTCAGGTCCGCCGCGTGCGGGTGCGTGATCCCCTTTGGCACGAATTGCGGCTGATCAACCTCGTGTGGCCGCTGCTGCCGCCCGACGTCGATGCCGTCGCGTGGATTGACGCGAACCTGCTTTTCTCGCCCGATATCCGGCAAGCAACTTTGAACGCCCTTGCCCAATGGCCGCTCGTGCAGATGTTTCAGCGGGTGAACCGGCTCGATGACGCCGGACGCGTTTTGCTTCCGGAGATCGAAGACGCCGACCTTGGCATCGCGTACGCCAATTTTCGCGACGGCGTGAATGCTGTAACGCCAGGAACCCGGCGAACGGGCTGTGCTTGGGCGGCCCGCCGCGAATTGCGGTCCGCGATCGGCGGCCTGTTCGACCGCTATCCGGCAGGGAACGGGGACGTGTTGGCTTGCATCGGTTTTTTCGGTGATCTGGATTCGCGGTCTTTGGACCGTTACGGTGGACCGGTCGTCGACGAGGTTCGTACATGGGCAGCGCACGCACGCGCTGTCGTTCGCGGGCGTGTGGGCTACGTGCCCGGTACGATCCACCATCTGTACCGGGGTGACTTGCGCGTCCGCCAGGACGCGAAGCGTCACGAGGTTCTGAAAGCGAGCGGCTTCGATCCGGCGCTCCACCAGGAACTCGTGGACAGCGTCTACCAGTTGGCGCCCGCGTGCCCGCAAGAGATCCGCCACTGGATGGCGGCGCATCTACGGACCTTGCGCCAGGAAGATGAATACCCCTAGGCGGCGTGAAAAGGAGCGCGTCAGGACGTCCTCCAGCCGGGTGATCCGCAAATTATTCTCGCGCCAGAAACCATGACGTCGTGACAGGTTCGGACTCGACGCCTCGGAACGCTCGACGTCCGTCTCTTGCTACTTGTTTCGTGGTATGTTATTTTGCCGGATGCGCTGGCGTGCGAATTTTCATCATCGCCGGTCTTCTCGCCATGCCGCCGAAAAGAACGTAACGAGTCTTTTTACTTGGCTTGCTCTCTCGCGCCCCGTTCGCTGGGCAACTACGGAGGAGCCGATGGCGCACGACATTCGCTGGGGCAGCGCGCTGCCCGCCTTCAGCGCCCGCCATACGGTTCTCGCGCCCCTCGAAGGCGACCAGCACCGCGTCGCGCCCATCCTGGCGGGGCGCCGCCAGCCGGTGCGGTGCGACGTCATCCTCGCCTACTGCCCCGCGAACCTTCGCTGGACACTGGCGGCCGCCGAGAGCATTCTCAATCAGGCGTTTGCCGAGCCCGTGCTGCACCTGGTCGCGGATGGCGGGTCGGCGATGGACGATCGCGGCCTGAAGAATGCGCTCGCGGGCGTGGCCTGCTGCCGATGGTATCGGGCCCCGAATCGGCTGGGGCCGTACCGTATCGCGAACAACCTTTTCGACTATCTGGAAACCGAATACTACGCCATCCAGGACGCCGACGACCTGTCCGCGCCGAACCGCCTGTGGCGCTCGGTCCGGATCCTGGAGGATTACGGCTACGACATCTTTGGCGGCGCGATGGAACAGTTCGCGGACTATCGTCGGCGCAGCCCGCTGGTCCAGACGGCCTTGGCCAACGCCCCGTACCAGATGCCGGGGGTCTACTGGCTGCGAACGCCGCGGGGGGCGATCATCCACGGCGCCATGACCTGTCGCAAGTCCTGGTTCGAACGGCTCAATGGCTACGGCGACTTCACGTCGGGAGGCGACTGCGAGTTCATCAGCCGGGCGCACGCCGCGGGAGCGAAAACCTACGTGTCTCATCAAGTCGTCGCCTGGCGACGATTGCACGATCGAAGCCTGAGCTATTCGACGGCGCGGACGCTGCCGGCCCACGAGCAATTCAGCCCGCGCGAGGCGCAGCGACGATTCGCGGAGTGGAAGCGCACAGGATGTAATTGGGCCAGCTACGGCCGCCTCGATCGCTGCCGCGGTGGCGGCGATCTGATCAAGCTAGAGGAGGATCCGCGGTGACGCAACGCCCAACCGACGCGGCGCGAGCGAGCGAAACGCCTCGGCCGCCCAGCCTGCCGCGACAGGCCTGGAACCTGGCTCGCTCGCTGGCCCAGTTCGTGGCGGATGGTTGCCGCACCATCGGCGAGGACGACTATCGTCGGCGGCTGGAAATCTGCGACGGGTGCTATGCGCGGCGCGGCGACCGATGCTTGAAATGCGGGTGTCGCTTGTCCATGAAAGCCCGCGCCCGTGCGCTGCGTTGTCCGCTGGACAAGTGGCCGCCGGTCGCTTCGGGGGTTTGTCAAGGAGTCTGCGATGTCCGGTGAGCGAGTAGTGGGCGGGGCGACATGGAAGACTCACATGCCTTTCTTCGACGGCCAGAACCTGGTGTTCTGCGTGGCTGATGGCACGCGGCGGTACAAGACGTCGTGCGGCGGCGAGATCTGGACGACCTTGGACCGGCGGCCCGGGCTGCGAGCGAGCTTTCTGGACGTGCCGCGCGCGGTGGATGCGTCCTATCGGCCGTGGAAGCTGGCCGTGGCCCCGTGGTCGGGCGGCCCATGGCCCGCCGAACGCGTGCAGCGAATCGAGACCGGCTTGCCCGCCGAAGCCGTCGAGTGCAGCCCGGCCTGTTACCGGGAACGCGGGCGGTGGCACGTTTCGTTCATCGGCGGGACGCCGAAGCCCGAGGGTTGGAGCTATCACCTGTACGTGATGTCCGGGCCGTCGCTGGGGCGACTGGAGCGGGCGGAAAAAGTGACCCCCCGGCCGGTTCGCGTCGGCTTTCTGATCCCGCGCTACCAGTGCCTGGGCGGGCGCGGGCGGCTGGATCTGACCGACCGGGTCGGCGGCGGATCGTTCTCGCTGCAATGCCCGCTGGACCCGATCCTCCGCGCCTCGTACCAGGCAGATGATCCGGCGAGCCTGATTGTCAGCGGGCGGGACGCCCTGGGCCGCGACGCGACGCTCGTGTATCAGATCGACTCGGGGAGGACGCTCGAGATCTCCTCGCCGTCGGACGCCTACAAGCCATCGCTGTACGCCGGGCGGGTGGTGTTCGCCGGGCGGCAGGGCAAGAGCCGGGAAGACCGCGAGCTGCGCCACGCGCCCTGCCGGCTGACCCCGGCGCAGGGCGCGATCGTCCGCTTGGCGCGCGCCGCGGAATGAATTCGGTTGTTGGGAGGTTTGGTTTTTCTTAGTTGTTCTCCATCCGACAAAGCAGACCGCCATGAGCCAGTTCTACGCGATTTACCGGTTCAGTCTGTCCGGCGGCCAGAGCATTGACTTGAGCTCGTTTTTCGGTACGCCGGGAATCATCTCGCCGCGTTGGCTTCCGGCCGGAACCAGGTGGGCGTTGGTCGGTGACGAGGGCAACGGCTGGACGACGTTCGGCAGCGGCGCGGTGGAAGAGGACGGGACGCTGGATCCGGACGGGCAGTTTGTCCAAGAGCGGATCACGTACGCCTACTACAGCAGCGGCGAGAACGCCGGGCGGCTGCAATACGTCACGCTTCGCCGGGAACGCCAATGGAGTTCGGACGAACCGTTGCGACGGGTCCGGTACACCTACTACGACGGGGCGGAGATCGGCGGCAGCCTGGGCGATCTGAAAACGGCGACCTCGCAGTATCCCGACGGACAGGGCGGCTGGACCGACGACGCGACGCATCTGTACCGCTACTGGACGCAGAACGAGTCCGGCGGCTTTGTGCACGGGCTGAAGTACGTGCTGGGCCCGGACGCCTTCGCGCGTCTGGCCGACGATCCGGAGGTGAGCGATCCGCTGACGACCGACGACCAGAAGGTGGCCCAGTATGCGGACCAGTCCTTCGAGTACGGGGCGGGGGACCGGGTGGTGCACGAGGCGGTGGACGGGGCGTCGCGGACGACCGAGTTCGCTTACACCACGGGGACGCACGCCGACGGGTTCAACGACTGGAAGCGGCGGACGGTCGAGAGCCGCTCCGACGGGGCTCAAGTGGTGGTGTACACGAACTTCCTCGGCCAGGTGCTGGTCAAGGAGCTTTGCAAACCCGGCGGGGGCGAGTCGTGGATCGAGTCGCGGCGTTACGATGCGGCGGGTCGGTTGGTGGAACTCGCCGCGCCGGCGGCGGTCGCGAGCTATGTGGACGACGCCGGCCCGGGGCAGGACGAACTGGCGGTGACGCTCCGCGGCGATCAGGGGCTCGTGCGGACCTACGCCTATCACGACGGGCAGAGCGGGCCGGAAGGCTATCTGCGGGCGGAAGGGATCCGCCGGGGCGAGTCGGGCGACCCGATCCCGGTGCGCGAGTACGAGTACGCCGAGCGCAGCGCCGAGAGGCGAACCGTGTACCCCCTGGTGCGGCAGGTGGTTTACCCGCATGAGGACGGCGGCGGACCGATCGAGACGACGGTCGGCTACACGTGGTACGAGGGCCGAGTGCAGCCGTCGCAGCAGGTGACGACGCTGCCCGCGGTCGGTGCGTCGCAGAACGGGTCGGGCGCGTCGGCCACGGTCACGCACCGCTTTGACGCGCAGGGGAGCCTGATCTGGGAGCGGGACGAACGGGGCTTCATCACGCATCACCGGTACGACGCGGTCAGCGGCGGCCGGGTGCGGACGATCGCGGACGTCGATGCCGCCCAGTTGGCGTTGCCCGACGGCTGGAGCACGCCGGCCGGGGGCGGCCTGCACCTGGCGAACGACTTGGCGTATGACGAGTTCGGCCGCGTGATCCGGACGCTCGGACCGCCGCACACACTCGGCGGCTACGCACCCGGCGGCTACACGATCCGGCGGGCCGAATGGACGGTGTACAAAGACCCGCAACGCGAGGTGTGGACGGCGCAGGGATATCGGCGCGAGGCCGCGGACGCAGGCGCCGGTTATTACGGCGGGTCGCCGGACTTCGTCCTGGTCAACCCCGTGACGATCCGCAAGCATGACCTGGCCGGGCGGATCCTTGAAGAGATCCAGGCGGTCCGCGGATCCACCGCCGGCGCGCTGTCACCGACGGACAGCTTTGCGCAGGCCGATTACGTGCGCTGGACCACGCACCACTACGACCCGCGCGGGCGTCTGGCGGCCAGCCGCGTGTACCGCACGATCCCCTCCAGCGGGGCAGGGACAGCGGGGGCCAACTACGACCAGACCACCTACGGCTACGATGCGCAGGGCCGTCAGAACATGGTCCGCTCGCCGGGCGGCACGATCACCCGCACGGTCTTCGACTTCCAGGGCAACCCGCGGGCCGTCTACGTCGGTACCGACGACAGCGGCGCCACCGACGCCGATCCCACCGGCGGCGGCGATCCGAACAACAACATGGTGTTGGTGAGCGAGCGCGAATACGCCGGTCCCGCCGGCTGTGACGGGTGCTGGGGCGGCGGCGCGGGGATGGTCACCGCCGAGATCCGCCATGTCGACGCCGCGACGACGCGGGCCACGCAATACCTGTACGACTGGCGGAACCGCCGCCAGTACGTGATCCACGAGGCGGACGCCGCGGATCGCGTGACGTTCACGCGGAACCATTACGACAACCTCGATCGGCTGATCCGCGTCGAGCGTTACCACGACGTGGACGGCGATGGGATCGACGCCGACGAAGATCCGCAGCCGGACGACGTGCTGATCGCCCGCGACGCCACGCTGTACGACGACCGCGGCCGGGTATACCGCACCATCCGCTACGCGGTCGATCCGGCGACCGGCGCTGTCGGCCACGCGCTGGTCGACAACACCTGGTACGACGCGGCGGGCAACGTGATCAAAAGCCAGCCGTCGGGCTCCAAGCTGTTCACCAAGACAGCCTATGACGGCCTGGGCCGGCAGTCGATCCAATACTTGGGCTATGACCTGGACGAGACCGCCTACGCCCAGGCCGGCACGGTCGCCGACGACACGATCCTCGAACAGACCGAAACGCACTACGACGCGGTCGGCAACGTGATCCAGATCACCGCGCGCCAGCGCCATCACAACGCCCCGGCGTGGCAGACCGGCGCGTTGGGAGACGCGTCGACCGATCCCAAGGCTCGCGTGACGTACACCGCCCACTGGCACGACGCCCTCGGCCGCGAGATCGCCACCGCCGATTACGGTACCAACGGCGGAACGGCCCTGGTCCGTCCGGACACGATCCCGCAGCGTTCCGACACCGTGCTGGTGACCACCACCGGCTACAACGACGCCGGCGAGGCTTTCCAAACGATCAATCCGGCCGGCCGGGAGGACCGCCAGTTCTTCGACGCCGCGGGCCGGATCGTCAAGACCATCCAGAACTACGTCGACGGGATCGTCGACATCGACCACCCGGACGAAGACGTCACCGTCGAGACGACCTACGATCCCGACGGCCAGGTGCTGACGCTGCGGGCCAAAAATCCGGCCACCGGCGATCAGCTGA
>JAVYAJ010000054.1:0-9545 GCA_032229885.1 Candidatus Anammoximicrobium sp.
CGAGCGCCGGCAACGGACGGTCCGCGCTCCTTCACCATCACGACGCCGCTGAAGACTGTATCGTGAAAGGCAGAAAACGGCTTAGTATAGGAGCGCTTCCGCGTTCGAAGATGTACCCATTTCAGGGGGTTGACACGGAAATTGAACACTCCAATCAGCAAGCGGCGAACTAGCAATTCGCATCCTCGGTCGCTGCGCGTCGAACGCATCGTCTGGAGCGGCAGGCCGGGTCGGGCGGCGCGTCGGCCGAGCGTCCCACGATCTACGGATAGCCCGTCTTGGCAGTGGATCGATTGTCTGTCACGATAGGCGATGCGTTGCTGAATCTGGCGGCGCGCGGACCGTCCGTCGCTGAGCAACGGCGGGCCGACGCGAGGCAAACAACCATGTTGGATTCGGGCGTTTCCCCGCGCGGTTCGGCGAGACACGCCCGGCGCGGGTCGTAAACCGCGCAGCCCGTTTGACAGCAGACGAGGGGGGCACTGCGATGGCGGCCGGGTTGGCAGACTTGCTAGGGCTGGACGTTACGACCACCGAGTTCGCGGTGGCGGTCCGGGATGACGTGGGCAACGAGGACTATGTAGCCACCCCAATGCGCGGCGCGACGGCGTGGCAAAACGATCCCGCGTTCCCCGCGTTCGATCTGAGGGCCGTGCCCGGGATGCTGCGCGAGTTGCTCGGAGCGCTGCAAGCTCGCGGCTGGCGCTTCGACCGCCGCGGCGAAGCTGTGCCCGGTTATGTGTCAGTAGCGTGTCGCCAACACGACATGGTCGTGTTGGGACAAGACGGCGAACCGCTGCTGCCGGCGATCAGTTGGCAGTGCAACGCGGCCGGCGACGAGAGCGAAGCGTTGCGGGCGCTCGGGGTCGAGCGGACGGTCGGGATGATCGAACCGCGATTCGTGCTGCCCAAATTGCGCTGTGTGCTGAATCGCCAGCCGGACTTGGCGGACCGTATCGGCGCCGTGTGTATGACGGGCGACTGGATCGCGCAACAGTTGACGGGGCGACGATCACTGAGCACGTCGGACGCGCTCAGCAACGGACTGCTGAACCAACAGACGCGGGCACGGGCCGACGAGGTCATCCAACTCGCCGGTCTCCGGGCCGCCTGGTTTCCCGAGACGGCGCAGGCTGGCGACGTGGTCGGAACCGTACAGCCGATCACGGGCCGGCCCAGCGGCGCCCAGCCTAGCGCCGTCCAGCCCAGCGCTATGGATCCGTCCGTCAGAGCCCACGAAGATCCCTGGCAGGCTGTGCGCGAACTGTTGAGTGGCTGGCGCTTCGTCGCTGGGCTGGGCGACAACCACGCGTCGGCGGTCGGCAGCGGCATGACCGACGACTATCGCAAGTTGGTCGTTTCCGCGGGCACCAGCGGGACGATCAACCTTTCCTGCCCCAAAGCCGCGTCGCTACAGGCCGACAGCGGCCTGCTGCGATTCGAATTCTATCACGACGCCCTGTTGCTGCTGCTGATGCTGGCCGACTGTGGCGCATGGTACAACCGGTTCCTCGATCGCTTTGCCCCCGAGCTGAAGCAGGCGATGGGCGAACTGAACAACCTCGCGTTGTCGGCCGATCTGACCGCCCTGCGACGGGTGCTGCACGACGACATGGATCATCTGGAAATCTTTCCGCCGTCCTGGGCGCGCACCACGTTGGGAGCCAAGGTCGCGGATGTCCAACTGTCGATTGCGCTCGAGTTGTTGTTGCGAGTCAAGCAGATGCTGACCGCGGTTCGAACGGCCGGCGTCTGCCTGGCCGACACGTTCGTGCTGACCGGAGGTCTGAGCCAATCGCAGTTCTTTCAATGCCTGTTCTATGCGGGCGTCCAACTGCTAGCGCCCGGGGCGAGCGTCAAAGTCAGCGGACGGACAGGCCCGCTACGCTACAAGACCTCGGCCTACGGCGCGTTGATCAACGCCGAGTTGCCTCGCGTACACGGACACCTCGCCGCGCTGCACGCCTCAGGCAACCGCTTTCCGCTGATCGATTGCGTCCAGCCACAGGGTTCGTCCGAGCTGACACTCCAGTACCTGCTGCGCTCGTACGGAGTCTGACGCGCCCGATCCGAAAGACGAGTTGGTTGGCGCCGAATTCACGTCGTCACCCTCTGGCCGGAGTGCGCTGCGCGGCAGCACTTCGACCGCCTGGCGAGACGTTGCCCGTTCCACGACCGTGCGCGCATCGGCCCCAACTATCGGCACAGTGCTTAGAAGACAGCGCTCAGAAGATATAGAGACAGAACTACGTTTGTCTCGCGTTCGTGCGGACTGTCAAGCCATGATTTGCGATGAATTCTCTTTGCATTTTTGGGTGCTTGTTGCTACGATCGTTGCGCACGGTCCATCCTGGGTTGCTGCCGCATCTGCTCGGCCGCCATTCGGTGGTCGGAATGAACTTGTCTGTGGCGGGATGACTACCGTGCCGAATTCGGACGATCGACGAGGAAACGGCTAATGCCTCTCTCTGCAAAAGACATCATGGTCACCAAACTGGTGACCGTTCCTCCGGATATGCAAGTGGGCGATGCGATGCGGCTGTTGGTCAAGAGCCAGATCAGCGGGGCGCCGATCGTCGACGAGGCGGGCAACTATCTGGGCGTATTTTCCGAAAAATGCTGTATGCGCTTGTTTGCTCGGATTGCCGAAGCGGCCGCCCAACAGCAGGTTGCGCTGCCGACGTTGATGGATGCGCGACAGTTGATGTCCCCCAAACTCGTGGTGCTCAACCCGTTGGCCGACGTTGTCAAAGCCATTGGCGATCTGCTGAAGAACCATATTTCCGGCGTTCCCGTGGTGGATGCGGACAATCGTTTTCTGGGAGTGTTCTCCGAGAAGACCAGCATGAGCGTCTTGATTCAAGTCGCTTACGAACAACTGCCCTCGACGACGGTGGGCGAGTTCATGAACCGAGACTATGGCCGAACGATCTTGGAAGACGCGTCTTTTCTGGAATGCGCTCGGCTGTTCCGCGAGACGCCTTATCGTCGGTTGCCCGTGCTGCGCGGCGGCCAAGTGATCGGTCAGGTCAGCCGTCGCGATCTGCTCGCCAACGCCAATGAACTGGTCGGGATGATTCGCAGCCGCGCCGTTATCGTGCGGCCAACCGCCGACGATGCGGCTTGCTGCGAACAGCCGCCGGATGCGCCGCTCGAGCAGGTGCGCCACTTTGGAGATGTCAAGGCGGAGACGATCACCGAGGACATCGACCTGCTGGCGATCGCGCAAATCTTCCTCCGCACTCCGCGACGACGGCTGCCGGTGGTCCGCGATGGGAAACTGGTCGGCCAGGTCAGTCGTCGGGACATCCTGGAAACGACGCATCGGCTGATGGAATTACCGGCGCGGCGAGAATCGACGCTGTTGTACCTGAGCGCGTTGGATGCGACGTTTCACCACTGAGCGGTTCGCCACTGCGCGGCAGACTTCATCGCCGGCCGACCGACGCGGAGGCCAAGCGGGTGACCTGGCGATCGCGTGTGCACGGCGACGCGCGGTTCGCGTTGCGCCGCGGCGGCCTCGCCTCGTCGGTTTCGTCGCTCCCGCCGTTTTCGACACATCGTGCGTTGATTCTCGGGGAGGATACGTTCTAATCTGAACAGGCGCCCGAGCGGCGGGCGACCCGGGCTGCGCGGGCGTTCTTCAGCACAGGCATATCTGAGAACGAACGAGCCGTGCAGGATTGGCTCTGTAGTTCGTTCCGTCATCGATGAGGAGAGCAAGTATGAAGCGAGAAACGCAGGCGTCGGATCGACTGGCCCCGTCGGCTTCGCGCCGTCAGTTTTTGCAGTGGAGCACGGCGGCCGCCACGGCGTCGACGCTGGCCAGCGTCGCCATTCCGCGAGTTCACGCCGCCGAAAACAATGTCATCCGTCTGGCCCTGATCGGTTGCGGCGGCCGCGGCAGCGGCGCGGTCGGCAACGCCATGAATTCCAAGCACGGGCCGGTTCAACTGTATGCGATGGCGGACGTGGCCGAAGACCGTTTAGCCCGCGCGCACAAAGCGCTGTCCAACCAGTTCGGTGACCGCGTGGACGTGCCCGCGGAGCGCCAATTCGTGGGTTTTGACGCCTACAAGAAGGCGATCGACTGTCTGGGCCCCAACGACGTGGCGATGCTGACCAGCTTTGCGTACGTCCGCAGCCTGCACCTCGAGTACGCGGCCGAGAAAGGCGTGAACGTCTTTATGGAAAAGTCGTTCGGCCCTGACGCGCCCAGCCTGCGACGGCTGATCAAAGCTGGCGAAGCGGCCAAGAAGCGAAACCTCAAGGTCCTGGCCGGTCTGCAGTGCCGCCACAGCGTGAACCGACAGGAGCTGATCAAACGGATCCGCGACGGCCAGTTGGGCGACATCATGCTGGTCCGCGCGTACCGGATCCATCCGGCGGGCGGCGGACTGCCGAAACGGCCGGAAGGAATCAGCGATCTGATGTGGCAGATCCGCAACTTCACTTCCTTCCCGTGGGTTTCCGGCGGCCTGTACGCCGAGATGAACATCCATCAGATCGACGAGTTGTTCTGGCTCAAAGGCGATCTGCCGGCCCTCGCCCGTGGGATCGGAGGTCGGGCGCGCGGCGAACGAGACCGCGGCCAGGAATTCGATTCGCTTTCGGTCGAGTGGACGTTTCCCGACGGAACCAAAGCGACGGATGGCGCTCGTTGGCTGGGCGGACATTGCTTCCGCGAGTTCGCCACGTACGTCCATGGCACCAAGTGCGCCGCCCAGTTTTCCGGCGACATCCACGCCGGCACGACGCGGATCTACAAGGACCAGCGGATCGCCAAGGACAACATCGTATGGGAGGCGCCGCCGGAACAGTACAACCCGTGGGACGCCGAATGGAACGTGCTGCTGGAGAGCATCCGCGAGGACAAGCCGCTGAACGAAGCCGAGCGAGCCGCCCTGTCCAACTTTGGCGATCTGATGGGCCGCGCAGCGGTGCAGTCTGGAATGGAGGTCTCGTGGGATGAGATGACGAACTCCAACTTCCAGTTCTACCCGGGCAAGATCGACGACCTGAATTACGATTCCGAGCCGCCGGTCAAGGCCGATGCCGACGGTTACTACCCCGTCCCGGTGCCGGGGGTCTGGAAAGAGACCTAAACCGAGATCCGTCACGGCCTCGAATCGTGGTCTTGTGGGCCGGCAAGCAGGCGACTGGAGCATCGTCGCCCGCTCGCGGTTCGCCCCGCGATCGACTTGCTCGCGGTGGCGTCGCGAGCGCGTTCACGTCGTGCTGGCGTCGAATTGCGGGCGTCGAATTGTGGGCGTCGACGCCACCCCGGGCCATCACGGCCTCACGCCGTCACCGAACCGCCGCGCGCCGCCGCCTTCACCGCTCCGTTCGACTCGCTCGCCTTTGTGGCGTGGGTTGAGGACGGGGTTGCCCTGCGTCGCCCTGGACGAGACTATTGACGAGCGTCGCGCAAACTTACAGCCAAGCGTCATCGGGCAGCCGACGCGTGCTTGCTGATGCGTCGCCTTGCGATCACACGCTTTCTGCGCGTCGGGGAAAGCGTTTTCCTTAGTGTTCCATCCACGACGCGACCGCTCCGAAGCTGCGATGGGCGACGTCTCGAGATGAGCCCGTGCCGAGATGGTGTCGTCAGCGGGTTTCCGCCTTCGTATCGAGCGCGACCTCGGGTGCGAGCCAGACGCCCCAATCACCGTTGATTCCATCCCCGCCGTCTTCGGCGCATAGCTCCAGGACTTGAATGCCGCTTGTCTCGACCTCCGCCGTGCGCAGTCGATGGTCCGTGACCACCGACGAGCGAAACAGCTCGCGACCGTCGCCGCGCACCACGAACACAACCGAACCTCGGCGTCTATCCTGGAGGCCGTAGCCGCTCCGAAAGCGTGTCGCTTTTCCGTCCAACACCAATTCGTGTCTTGCCGGAGCGTGAGCGTACAGTCCGCGATCAAAAAACTGGCCGCCGACCTCCAGAAAACATGTGTCAGGCTGCTCTTGGAGGACTTGATCTCGCAGCGGCGGTCCCCAGCCGACGGTGGCGGTGCGGAATTGAGCGCGAGAAATACCGATCCATCCATTTGTCGCCGGCAGCTCGCCCCAAGGGCGTGGGCGATCGGGGGCGAGCAGCGTCAGCAGATGGGCCGCCTTGTTCTGAATCTCGGGAACATCCGGGAAACGTTGTTTAAGGGCGGCAGCCAAGGTCTCCACGCGCGTCCGATCTCGTTGACGGTAGGCAGCGATGGCTTCGATCAACGGTAGGCGGTAGCGGAACGGAGCGAGATCCGGCAGTCCCGCGCTGTCGACATCGTACTCGAACGCGAGTTGGCTGGTCGCCCCGTTGGTGTGACAAACCCACAGTCTCAGTTGCGAACGGCCGGGCCGCAACTCGCCGATCTCCAGCCGAAACCGACCATCCTTTGTTACGTCGCAGGTCCGACTGACGGCATCGTAGTTGTCGGGGATCTTCGCCCAGTCGTCGAAAGCGATAATCCCGAACGCGGCCGGTTGGGCATCCAGCGCGCCGCTCAACACGAGCGTCTCGTGAGAAAAGTGAGCGTCGAGTTCCTTCCAACGCAAGGTTGGCGTGTCGGCAGCGGCCTCGCGTTCGCCCGCGAACGGGCGGCTGAAAACTAAGAGCATCGCGCCGGCATGGGTGAGAAACGCGCCGGGTCCCTCGCCGCGCAACTCCTGCCCGTAAACGTGATTGCCTCCGCCCATGAGGGAAAGCCCACGGCTATGATCCCGCTTCTTCTGACAGTCGTGCGGCAGTCCGAAGGCATGGCCGAGTTCATGAGCTAGGCCGCCGATGTAATGCGAATTGAACTCGCCGAGCGAACAAGGCCGTCCGTAGTACCCTCCCGAAGCGCTGCTCGACAGCAGACGCGGGTCCAGCCGCTCGTCATCGTACACCCACGCGGTGCCGGACAAATGGCTCCCGCCCCCGACGTAAGGCCCGATTTCCATCGCTTTGCCATCCTCCCAACGGAGGAGCACTTGGAAGATGATCCACGTGTCGCGATCCATGTCGATCTGTCGTTTTGCCAGCGTGGCCCGCACTTCTTGCCGGACAGCGGCGCTGGACTCCCGGCCGTACGCGCTGGTCGGATGGCTCGCCGGCGCCAAGTGGATGACGAGCGCACCTTGGGCGTCGCGTTCTAAAGCGAACGTCTTCGAACCGAATCCGGCCGCGCCCATGCCGTCCCGGTAAAATCGTTGAACCTCGGTCAAGACGCGATCCAATCGTTCCCTGTAACCCTGGATTGGTTCGCGATCACTGGGTATGAAGTAGGCGATCCGCACGGGCGGCGCCGTCGCCGACAGGCCCGCCGCGGGCGTCGCTATCCCGCACAGAATGCCGCACGCCCATAGGGATGTCCGTCGTCGCCCCACGCTCGCTTTGCCTTGCGGATGATCGAGGCCCCCAGGCCGATGCCAATCGGTTGCAGAAACACGACTCATGGCGATCTCGCTATTGATAAAGCATCCATCAAGGGCGTTTGCCTTTGGGGCGGCTCGTGGCGCATCGCCGTCCCTATTACTTGTATTAGGTTAACGTTCGTGGTTCGAGCCGCAACACGAGAGGCAGAGCATTCATTGGCAACGCGCTGGGCGTTGCATCGCGGATCTCCAGGCAGCGGCCATCGTGCGGATGGTCGCTTGACGGCACCTCGGTCGGTGTCATGCCGTCTGCCGTCGCGACAGCCTTGCGACGGTCGCGCAGCCGCCACGGGCCCTGAGGAATGGCCGCCTCGGTCAGACCGGGCGCAGAGAGAAGGAGTTCGATCGAGCCGTTGGATTTCGCTTGGCAATAAAGGCTCGAGGCGGCCCGCGACCGTGGAGGGCTATGGTTGCAGATTAGACATCATCGCTCACGACGGACCATTGTCAACTAGTTGATCGGCCTGGAACGCCTCCCGCGAGGCAGGCCGCTGCCACGCCGGAGAGCCACGCTTCGTCGTGGGTGCAACCGGGTGGACGTGACGCCGGGCGGCGAACCGCAACCGACGGGACGGAGTCCGTCTCTCCCGGAGGGCGCGGGTACGTGCTTCGTTACGTTCACTCGCCGGCTGGCGCGGCTCCAGACGCCGCCTCAGCATGGCCGCGCCCGGCATCGCGTTCCTGCCCATCCGGACCGCGGCCCGTGTTTCACCGAACGTCCGCGAGACGGGCCTATCGAGAAGGGACAGTGTGAACCGGACACGGCGGGGCGAGACGCGACTTTCGCGAGTCACACTATCTGCGGCGCGGAGCCGGCGTTCGATAGCTTGCCGGAACGTGCTTTACGGACCGGGCCGGGCGTTTGGCCGAGGCTTGTTTGGCCGGCTCGGGTTGGATGTCCGGCTTCGGCGCGGGCAACTCTTCGTCGTAGATATCCCCAACGTCGCCGCTCGGCAGGACTGAATCATAAGATTCGCGACAGCTCTGGCAGCCTCCGTCATACGCACCATCGAATCCGACGTCGTAGCCCATCCCGTAGCCGGACGGCGCATAACGATATCCCCACAGATGCGCAAGCCCCCGCAGCGGATTCCAGATCCCGTAGCAACCGCCACCGCAACTGTCACACGGCGGATCGCTCGCCCACTCGCCCCAGTATACGTCTCCACACCCGGCGTCACACGTCATGGCGGACGCCAACGGTCGTCCGACACGGCGTAGGCCAGGCTGACAATCGCCGCACGTGTCGCACGCCGCGATTCCACAGTCGCCGCAGCCGAAACCCGCGTCGTACATCCCGTAATGCGTGGTACAGCAGCCCGTCGCAACCAACCCCATTGCCGCCAGTAATGCGCCATACGCCAAACGTTTGAACATAGCCTCTATCCTTATCGCCTTCCGCCGTCAAACCTCGGCCACAGTGGGACGTGCCAAAAACAGTCATCCGCTGGATTGCCGCAATTCCGCGATGATCCGTGGACAGTGCGGTCGCACCGATTGGGCTGCGGCTCGTCGCCCTAAGCATTTATCGACCGCAAATCCGCTGAAATCGATAAAAAGCCTACGTCCGTCAAACTTTCTCCAGGCATCGTTCTTGGTCGGCGATGAGAGCTTGGGCAACGCTGCCGGCCGAAAGCTTCGAACTTGCGTCCGTCCAGCGCCAGTCATCGAGCGTTTCGAAAACCCCAGCAAAGGATGGGCGCGATGCGATCTGCGCCAATAGCCCTAATTCTGGCAGGCAGGTGATCCACACGTGCACAGTTTGCCAACATGCGGCGGCGTTTGCGGAGGGCGGCGGCGCGTGGCGAGCAGCACTCAGGGTGCGCGGCTACGCAGCGACTCTGGCTTCCGGTGGCAGACGCCTTAGCCGCACACTCGAGCTGGGCGCGGCCAAAAAGTCGGAAACTACGGAGTTTAGGGTCTTAGTTCGTATCATGCGCGCACGGTGCGCGCATCTTGTACACTGGTCGGTACAGTGCACTTGCGGGTTGCTGGCGCCGGACCGTGTTAGAGTCTTAGTTCGTATCATGCGCGCACCGTGCGCGCATCTTGTACAGTGGTGTGTACAGTACACTTGTGGGTTAGTGGCACGGGAATGGGTTAGGTGGGATTGGGGTGGGATGACTGTTGCGCGC
>JAVYAJ010000055.1:0-11415 GCA_032229885.1 Candidatus Anammoximicrobium sp.
GATAGCAACCGTGTTGGCCGAAGGCCAACATCAACGTGTCACCGCGGCCCGGATGAATATGGCCTTCGGCCAAAAGAGGCACGCGCGCGGCGCCAGTCCTGGGGCGTTGCCCCAGGCTACGGCGAGCGGAGGCCTTCGGCCAAACAGATTCTTGGCTTGCGGGCGCTAGCCCGCGTTAAGATCGTTCGAGCACGAATTGCGAGCACCAATTGTCCGACGTCCCTCGTCCCTCTGCAGAGAGGCCACGGCGCGGAGGACCCGACGGTGCGTCAGTTGTCTCTCGAACGACGCTTGCCGTCCTGGATGAGGCAGATGTCCGGCGCGTTTCTCTCCGCTGGGGACGCAGCGCGGGTGAACCCACATGCAGTCGATCGCGACCGGCGCGGCGTCAATCCGCGGGGCCACACATGGCACGACAAAGCGTCACGCGGCGTGTCGAGCGAAGATCAGCGACGTGTTCTGGCCGCCGAAGCCGAAATTGTTGCTCATCACGTTCCGACAGCGGACGTCGCGAGGCGTGTTGGCGACGTAATCCAGATCGCAATCGGGATCGGGCGTCGTATAGTTGATCGTCGGCGGCACGACATCGTTTTGCAGCGCCAGGACGCAGATCAGCGCCTCGAGCGCCCCGCACGCGGTCGTCAGATGGCCCGTCATGCTCTTGGTGCTGGACAGGGGCACATGATAGGCGCAACTGCCCAGCGCACGCTTGGTCGCCACCGTCTCGACACGGTCGTTCACCACCGTCCCCGAGCCGTGAGCGCTGATATAGTCGATGTCTTCCGGAGCCAGGCCCGCATCGGCCAGGGCCAACCTCATACAGCGAGCGGCCGCCCGGCCGTCGGGCTCGAGATCGGTGATCCGAAAGGCGTCGTGCGCGGTTCCCCAGCCGACAAACTCGGCCAGAATTTCCGCGTCGCGTCGTCGGGCATGTTCGCGATCCTCGAGAACCAAGATCGCTCCGCCTTCGCCGACGACAAACCCTTCGCGGTCGCGGTCGAACGGCCTGGATGCGCCGGGCGGATCGTCGTTGGCCGTGCTGAGCGTCGACAGGCGATGGAAGCCCGTGATCCCGAACGGATGGATCATGCTGTGGGCCCCGCCGCACAGCATCACGTCCGCGTCGCCGCGTCGAATCGTCTCGGCGGCCTCGCCGATCGCCTTGCTGCTGGACACGCAGGCCGCCGTGAAATTGGCCTGCGGCCCCTGCAAATCCAACGCAGCCGCAATCAGGCCGACCGCGGCGCCGGGCTCCAATACCAGCGTCTCGTCGGCGTCCCGGGCGACGGCGTTCATGAAACGCGCGGTGCTCAACGGCCCAGCGCTCGACGCCGTGGCAATGGCTTGACAGAACGCCTGAAACTCGGGAAAAATTTCCCCACAACCCAGGTAGATGCCCATTCGCAGCGGATCGAGACCCTGGTCCGGAAGGCCCGCCGCCCACGCCGCCTTGATGGCGGCTGCAAAAGCAAACTGGGTTTGTCGCGCGTGCCGCGCCCAGGCCGCCGGATCTTCGCCGACTTGCTGGATCGTCCAGTCGCGGACTTCGGCGGCGATTCGCACGGGAAACCTCGTCGCGTCGAACAGCGAAATCGGCCCGACGCCAGACTGTCCAGCCAGCAGGCGATCCCAGATCTCACGGACTTCACAGCCCAGCGGCGTTATGCCGCCGATCCCTGTCACGACAACTTGCCGTTTCATCATACCACGGCCCCATCCCTAGCCAGCGGACAGCAGCAGGTTCTGCGCTGAAATGCACCGCGCGCTCCATCCAATGTCTTTTCGCACAAACGGCGCGGCAAGTTGACTGGAAGAATTGGCTTTTCGGTTCCGGTGCGACAGATTGCAGCCGACTCGAAGGCTTAGGCGATCTGTTCTGCTGCGCTGCCCCGGCTTTGCGCCCTTGACCGGCGCATAGGCAAACGAGGCGGCGCATGGTTAATCCGGTCGTAACGGCCATGCCAGAATCATTGCGGGATCAATCGCCCCAAAACAGATATGTGCTCTAGAACGCTTTCCTATTTTGACCTGCCCTGTCGCGCGCGAACAGGGATCCTGTATCTGGGAACCCGTCGCCACCTCGAAAACCTTCCAAACCTTACCCCCCGCATCGCGTTGATCCGCGTCGGCGGTCGTGCGCGCTCGTGGGTTGTCGAGCCTGTCGCGAGGCGGCCTTGCCGGCCGACCGGGCGACGCGGTTCGCATGACGCCTATCGAGCCGCTCCACTCTACGGCGCTGAACGTGCGCAGCCAGTTTTCCCGCAAGGAACCGATTCATGACATTCGCCGGGGACCGCCAACACCGGAAACATGCCACGAGGAACATCAAGCGGAGCAAGCGCAGCCAGAACCGCGGGCGGACCGCCGCGTTTCGGCAGGTGCGGCGATTGATGCACGAGCCCTTGGAGTCGCGCCAGTTGTTGTCGGCCACGCTGTTCGTCGATTTCGGCGACAACTTTCCGAGCGGCACGCTCAGCACGACCCAAGGCGCGTTCCGCGACGTCGCCGACGACCCCAACCCGGGCGACAAAATCTTGGGTACGGAGCTGGTCGATGACAACGACGGTTTCAACGCCGGCACGGCGCTGGACATTGTCGGGCAGACGTTTACGGCGTCCGAGCGGGCCCAGATGATGGCCGTCGTCCGGCGGGCGTATCTGCCGCTGGATGTGAACGTCGTCGAGCTGACCGCCAACGTCCAGACGACGATCGACGGGCGCGACGTCCGCGGCGCAGCCTCGATGGCGGACGTCGTCGACACGCTGCGGGCCGGAGACCCGGCGTCGAAGGACACGTACGTCTTCGTGGCCACGTTCGTGGTCGATCCGGGCGGCGCCAACGAGCGAACCTATACCGGGGGCGGCGGGCTTTCGCCGGACAGTCCGACGTTGGGCGTCCCGTCCGATCTGGTGGCTGCCGCGAACAACCACGACGACGTGGTGGCCGTGTATAGCAGCGGTGGGTTCAGCCACAACACGCTGAACAATATCGCGCACGAAGCGGGCCACGGCTTCGGCCTACAGCACGCCATTACCAATGCCGCGACTTCGGCGGCAGTGAATTTATTTCACCAAGCCGACATCATGTCGTACCAGAATACGAACGCAACCACCTCGTCGATCGCCTTTACCCGCTATCCGATGATCCGCGGCGATGACAATTCGCCGAGCGTCGGCGCCAATCCCCAGGATTACGACGACCTGGCGGCCCGCAACGGACAGCTCACGCTGTACGATCAACTGCGCTTCGATCCGAACGTGGGGGTCAACCCGGACTATTCCTTCGTGTCCGGCACCGGCGCGCACGACATCATCACGATCACGCGCGATGGAAACAACGCGGACGTGTCGATTCAAGCCTTTGCCGATGCCAGCTACACAACGCCGATCACCGTCCCGGGCGTCGGCGGCGACACGTACAGCTATAGCTTTCCACTCAGCGGCGCGATCCTGGTGTATGGCGGCGGCTCGAACGACCGGTTCGTCATCGGCGCCGATCTGGGCGTGGACGTCCATATCGATGGCATGTTGGGCAATGATTCGCTGGTCGTCCAAGGCTACGACGCCGCAAACATCGTATACACGCCCGATCCCATTTCGCCGATCGGTGTCGACTTGATCGCCAGCCTGGGCGGAACGATCGAGCTTGGAACGAGCCGGATCACCTTCGAGGGGTTCGAGACCGCCGGGTCGGTGACCGTCCAGAATGTGCGGACGCTCAGCTATGTGACGCCGCCCGCGGGCGGCGACGATTTGATCGTTCGCCGTCGCGCGACGGACGGCTTGCCGGAGATCGTGGGAACCGTCAACGACACGGTCGCGGTCGTGCCGTTGGCGCTCGCTGGGGTCGGGCGTCTATCCATCGCGACGGGCCCGGCCAACGACAGCCTGACGGTGGACAGCAGCGAAGGCTTGGTCATACTGCCGTTTGGGATCGACTTTGACGGCGGCGGCGGATTCGATCGGCTGAGTCTGGTCCAGACCGGCGGCGCCGTCCGCGCCAACAGTCGCGTCAACGTCGGCGCTCTGCCCGGCAGCGGCCAGAGCGTCATCGACGGCCAAGTCGTGAACTTCCAGAACCTCGAACCCCTGGCGGACATCGTGCCGGCCACCGTCTTCACCGTCAGCAGCGCGCCGGGGATCGCCAGCTTGCTGCAGACGGCCAACAGCATCACGTACGGGCCGGGACAACTGCTCGGCCCGGCCGCCGGGCGCGTGGTCGTCGACAGCTTCGAGCCCATCGAGTTCAGCAACAAGATCGACCTGCAAATCGACGGCGGCGCCGGCGACGACGTGATCGTCGTCAACGATGGGCTGCTTCCGACCGGCCTGCAGACCATCCACGTCAACGGCGACGATGGAAACGACGTGATCCGAATCCTGAGCCTGCCCGATGCGATGACCACGTCTTTCGTTTCGCTGACCGCCTCGGGCGGCGCCGGCGACGATGTGATCGACGCCGGCCGGGTCAAAGTGGACACGCCCGTGATTTTGTCCGGAGACGACGGCGACGACGTGCTCGTCGGCGGGCGGGGCGACGATCAACTGGATGGCGGCGCCGGCGACGACGTCCTGGTGGGCGGCGATCCCTCGAAAGGTTCGCCCCTGTTGGGGAACAACACGTATCGCGGCGGTGACGGCTTCGACACGATCGTCCTGTTGGGAACCAAGGCCAACGACACGTTGGACGTCAGCCAACCTAGCGCCGTCGCGCTGAGCTCGATCTTGAACGGATCCACCTCGAACGAATCGCTGCCGAACGCGGATATCGAACAGGTGCGCATCGACCTGGGCGCTGGCAACGACGTGGTCCGCGTCACGATCGCCGACGCGCTGTTCGCCCCGGCGGCGCACCCGGCCGACGACGTGCTCCGTTTTCATGTGCTGGGCGGCAGTCCCAACGCCAGTGATTCGCTGAACGTCGTCGACGACGGACTGGGCGACACCGTCATCCAGCGAATCGGCGACGATCCTCGCTCGGGCACGATCAGCATCGCTCCGGCGCACCCCAACGGAGCCGCGCCGCCGATTGTTTACGAAGGGATGGAACATGTCTTCGTCACGCCGATCGACGCGATCACGGGCGGAACGGGCGCCGACGGCGAAGGGCGATTGGTGGTGTTCAAGCCCGATCCGTGGGAAAGCAACGACACGCGGCCGACGGCCGCCTTTGTCGGCTCGGGCCCCAGCGTCAACGTCGATCCGACGATCGATCCCGGCGCCGGCCCGCTGGGGCTGCCGGCCGACCAGGATTTCTTCCGCGTCGTGGCTGCCCAGACCGGGACACTGGATTACCAGGTCTACTTCGATGCCGTTCCCGCGCTCGCGAACGCCCGCAGCGGCCTGCCCGGGGATGGACTGTTGAGGCTCGAAGTGCGCGACTCGGACGGCACGTTGATCGGCGTGGGCACGGACCTCGTGGACCCGGTGGGCGATGTGATCGGCCAGCGCTTTGCGCACGCCGCGGTCCGCAATCAGACGTATTATCTGCGGGTCTTGGGCGCGACCGGAGACGCGATCAACGTCTACAGCTTTACCGTACTGAACGTCCCCGCGCCGACGCCCAGCCTGGTCGATCTGCAGGCCGCTTCGGATTCGGGGCGCAGCGACAACGACGATGTAACCAACGTCGTGCAGGCCACGTTCGACATCATCCTGGATGACGATCGTCTGGACGAGTTCACGAATCTGAACCTCGTGCCCGACATCACCGACGACAATGCGCCCGACGCGGCCGCTGACTATGGCGTCCAAGTCTTCAACAACGGCGTTCCAATCGGATACGCGTTCTATACGGGCGGCGGGAACACCTGGCGATTCACGGCCGCGGCGGGCGATCTGCTGGAAGGGCACGGCAACCGGATCAGCGCCGCCGTCTGGGTTCGCGACGGGGCGACGCCCGCCCAAGTGGGACGCGGCGATTGGGGACCGGCGCTGCAGGTGACGCTGGATACGACACCGCCGCCGATCAGCATTCTCGGCCTCGCCCCGTTGTCCGACAGCGGTGTCGCCGGCTATCCGGGGACGCTCGCCGACCGCGTGACCAACGACACGGCGGTCCGCTTGGTGGGTCGGGCCGAAGCGGACGCCATCGTGCGATTCCATGCCGACGCGACAGCCAACAACGCGATTGACAATCCGGCTCTGTTCAGCTTGACGGTCGCCGCGCCGCATGACGGCGACGAAGCCTTTCCCAACGGCCAGTGGTCCGCGGCCTTTGTTCGCGATCTGAACGATCCCGCCGTGTTTCCCTTCGATGGCGTTCGCGAGCTGTTGGTCACCGCCGAAGATCTGGCCGGAAACGTCAACACGCTCGGCGATCTGGTCGGCGACGTGGACCAGGTCTTGAGGGTTTTTGTCGACACACAAGGCCCGCAAATCACCCGGGTAGACGTCAATTCGCCGGGCAATCCCTACGATTTGTTCGATCCCAAGCCGTCGACCAGCGGTCCGACGCCGCTGGTCCGATCGCTCGTGATCAGCGTCCGTGATCTGCCGGCTCGGAGCGGCGCGGACCCGGTGTTCCTATACGCGGCCCTGCTGGCGCCCGTGGCCGAGAACGTGGGCCACTATTCGGTCGTCGGCGACGCCAACGGAGCCATTCCGATCAAGTCGGTCCAGTTCATCTCGGATCCGGTGGTCGATGGCCAGCCGGCGACAGGAAGGATCGAGTTGACGTTCTTCAAGCCGCTGCCGGATGATCGTTACACGCTGGTCGTGCGCGATTCGCTGGTCGATCACGCGGGCAACGCCTTGGACGGCGAGAGCAACGCGGCCGAACCGCAAGAGGATCCGAACTTCCCCAGCGGCGACGCGCAGCCCGGCGGCGCCTTCGTCGGGCGGTTTACCGTGGACAGCCGACCGGAGTTGGCCGTTTACCATTCCGGCAGTGTATGGGTCGACACCAACGGCAACTCGACCTTCGATCCGACCAATGCGGACTTTACCAACCGTGACCTCGTCTACATGCTGGGCTTTACGACGGACAATTTGTTCGCCGGCAATTTTTCGCCGCCCGGCGCGGGCAGCGTCGCCGATGGCTTCGACAAGCTGGCGGCCTACGGCCGAGTCGGCAGCAGCTTCCGCTGGCTGATCGACATGGACAACGACGGCGTGCCCGACCCGCCGACGGGCATCATCGAGCCGCGGGGGCAGACCGCGATCCCGGTCGCCGGCAACTTCGATGGCGACGGGACCAACGGCGACGAAGTCGGATTCTTCACGGGCAGCGAGTGGTGGTTGGACACGAATCACGACTTCCAGGTGGACACACGAATTGTGAGCCCGCTGCGAGGCCTGCCCGTGGTGGGCGACTTTGACGGAGACGGATTGGACGACTTGGCGACGTGGAAGGACGACAAGTTCTATTTCGACCTGGCCCATAATGGCTTCGACCAGTTGGACGCTACGATCGACTTTGGCTTCATCGGGGTACGCGAGAAGCCCATCGCGGCCGACATGGATGGGGACGGCATCGATGACATCGGCCTGTTCGTGCCCGATCGCGCAGGCGTCTCGCCTGCCGCGAACGCCGAGTGGTACTTCCTGATCTCCAACGCTTTCGATCAACCGCTCGCCCCGCGCTTCGGAACCGTGCATTTCCTGGATCACGAGTTCTCGCCGGTTCCGTTGGGCAATGATCGCTACGCCAGCTATGGCGACGAGTTCTCGGCGCCGATCGTGGGCAACTTCGATCCGCCCGTGGCCCAGTCCGCGCCCGGCCCCGTCCGACTTGGCTCGACGAATCTGGACAATCCTTTCGATGTCAACGGCGACGGCCAGGTCAGTCCGCTGGATGTCCTAGTTCTGATCAACGACCTCAACCGCAGCGACCAGCGCGCGGCCGGGCTCGGGCATCTGGATGGACCGTTTCTAGATGTCAACAGCGACGGCTTGATCTCCGCCGCGGATGTGCTGGCGACGATCAACTATCTCGAAGCTCGAACGATCGGCAATGCCGGCGGCGAAGGCGAAAGTATGGGAGTCGAACATCCCCTGGCCAGCGCGGTGTCGCGCGATTTGCCAGCGGCGACGTTCCTGTCCGAAACGCCCCAGCCCACCGCTGCCGGACCGTCTGCGGCGTCCGAGGCCGATCGACACTTTGCCGATCCCGACGCACCGGACACGTTCAGTCCGCTGACGGCAGGCTGGGATCCGACCAACGGCGCCGCGGCGGTCCGTCGCGCGCCCGTGGCAACCCGCCCCGACGAGCTGGTCTTGGAGAACCTGCTGGCAGATCTGGCGACGGATCGGGCAGCGGCCGACGAGTCGTCGTCGGATGCGTTCTTTGCCGGCCTGGGCCGGCTCGCATAATGGCAAGCCGTGCCGTATTGCCCGGGCCGAGCCGATCGCGAGAACACCCTTCCTCGGGACGCCCGCGCTGCGCGGGCGTCTCGACGCGTCGAGATCGTACAGCGCGCGTTTATCGCCGCCTCGCGGCGCCGTCTCGCCCGCGCGCTCAACACTCGCCTTCCGCGTTTCCGTGGACATCGGGTGTTGCCTTTGGGTGACAACCGGGGTTGAATGACGTAGGCATCGTCCGCATTCGAGGCGGCGGATCGGCCGAAAGATCGGTCGAACGGCGATGCCACGAAGACACGTCATTCTTGCCCCGGGGTACCGATGGAAATGAGTGAATCGACCAAGCTTCGCGCGACGAGGATGCGCTGTGCCGACACGCGGTCCGGGAACGCGTGTTCTGGCGTGACGGTTTCGAACCTCGAGCGTTCGTCCAAGATTTCACCGCGCGCCGTCGCGCTGAACACGGCTCTGGCCGCCGTCGTCATCGGCTGGCTGGCGTCCAGCGGCGGTGCGCCCGCCGTGGCGGTCGACTGGCACGTCGCGCCCGCGGGCAGCGACCAGAATCCGGGCACGCGCGAGCAGCCGTGGGCCAGCCTGGCCCGCGCCCGCGACGCGGTGCGCAGCCTCAAGGCGCAGGGGCCGCTGCGCGAACCCGTCCGAATCCACGTCGCGGGCGGCCGCTACGCGCTCGACCAGCCATTCGAGCTAACGCCCGCGGACAGCGGGACGGCGACGGCGCCGGTGATCTATCAAGCGGTCGACTGGCAGCCGCCACGTACGGACGCGGCCGACACCGATCCGCAAGAACATGCGACAACAGCCGCCGACGATCCGACCCAGCCGTCGCGACCCGTGTTCTCCGGCGGGCGGGTGCTTAAGGGCTGGAAGGCTGCGCACGACGGGTTGTGGACGACGCAGATTCCCGAAGTCGCGGCTGGCCAATGGTACTTCGAGCAGTTGTTCGTCGGCGGCCGACGGGCGACGCGCGCCCGCAGCCCGAACAAGTTTTTCTACCATATCCAGGATGTGCAACAGGAGGTCTTGGAGGCCGGTTCAGCGCAGGGCAAGGCCAAACGGGCGATTCAGACGATCCGGATGCGCCCCGCGGATTTTCAACAGGCCCTGGGCGGCGTCGCGACGAACGAGCTGGCCGACGTCAACCTGATGGTCTACCACAACTGGGACAATACCCGTCGGTTCCTGGATCGCATCGACCCAGCGCATAATACGCTGGTCACTAGCGGCGAAGGGATGAAGCCGTGGAACCCGTGGCGGCGGAACAATACCTTCGTGCTCGAGAACTATCGCGCGGCGTTGGACGTGCCCGGCGAATGGTTTTTGGCCCGCGACGGCACGTTGTACTATTATCCGTTGCCGGACGAGGATATGACGCAAATCGACGTGGTGGCGCCCGTGGTCGATCGTTTTCTGGTGATTCGCGGCGACGCGGCGGCCGATCGATATGTCGAGCATGTGACGATCCGCGGCCTGGCGTTCGAACATGCTCAATGGGTGACGCCGCCGGGCGGTTTCGAGGCGGCGCAGGCCGCCGCGCCGATCGAGGCCGCGGCGATGATCGACGGCGCGCGACAGGTGACCATCGAGGACTGCGAGTTCGGCCACCTCGGGACATACGCGGTCTGGTTCCGCAAAGGCTGTCGCGACTGTGCGCTGCGCCGCTCGCACCTGTACGATTTCGGCGCCGGCGGCGTGCGGATCGGCGAAGGCTCGATCGCCGCGGCGCCGGCCGAGCGGACCAGCCATGTCACGGTGGACAACAACATCATCCGCCACGGCGGCCGGATCTTTCCCTGTGCGGTCGGCGTCTGGATCGGGCACAGCGCGGACAACACCGTGACGCACAACGAGATCGCCGATCTGTACTACACGGGCATCTCCGTCGGCTGGCGGTGGGGCTATGCCGAAAGCCTGGCCAAACGCAACACGATCGCCTGGAATTATGTGCATCATCTGGGCTGGGGCGTGCTCAGCGACATGGGGGGGATCTACACGTTGGGACCGTCCGAGGGAACCGTCGTCCACAACAACGTGTTCCACGACATCTGGGCCTACTCGTACGGCGGCTGGGGTCTATACACGGACGAAGGCAGTACCGGGATCCTGTTCGAGAACAATCTGGTATATCGCGTGAAGACGGGCGGATTTCATCAGCACTACGGTCGCGAGAACGTCATCCGCAACAACATCCTGGCATACAGCCATCTGCATCAACTGCAAGCCACGCGAGTCGAAGAGCATCTGTCATTCACCCTCGAACGGAACATCGTGTATTGGGACCACGGCCCCCTGTTGGCCGGCCCGTGGGATCGAGTGCAGTTCGCCAGCCGCAACAACTGTTATTGGAACGCGGCCGGCCCGACGAGCTTTGCAGGGCGGACGCTCGAGGCCTGGCAGCAGGCAGGGCACGAACAGGGGTCGCGTGTCGCCGACCCGAAGTTCGCCGATCCGGAGCACGACAACTTCGAGTTGGCCGCGGACTCGCCGGCGCTCGAGCTAGGCTTTCAGCCGTTCGACTATCGTCGGGCCGGGGTCTATGGGGCGGCGGCCTGGGTCGCCAAGGCCCGCGACGTCACGTATCCGCCGCTGGAAATCGTCCCCGACCCGCCACCCCCGTAGACACGGCCCGCGGATGGCTGAATACGCGGTTCGCCGACTCGCCCACCGCACGGCGGCTTTAGAGTCTTACTCCGTATCATGCGCGCCGTGCGCACATCTTGTACACCGGCCTGTACAGTACACTTTTGGGTTACTGTCACTAGACCGCGTTCGAGTCTTACTCCCTATCATGCGCGCACGGTGCGCGCATCTTTTACACTGGTCTGTACACTACAATTTTTGGGTTATTTGAGACATCACGCGTTAGGTGGAATTGGCATTGGATGACTGTTGCGCAGCACAGGCGACAGGAAGCGTGTTGGCCGAAGGCCAACACCAACGCAGCCTGGGGCAACGCCCCAGGAGGCAGAGATCATAGCAACCGTGTTGGCCGAAGGCCAACATCAACGTGTCACCGTGGCCCAGATGAATATGGCCTTCGGCCAACAGAGGCACACGCGCGGCGCCAGCCCTGGGGCGTTGCCCCAGGCTACGGTGA
>JAVYAJ010000056.1:0-35011 GCA_032229885.1 Candidatus Anammoximicrobium sp.
ATGCGCGCACGGTGCGCGCATGATACGAACAAAGACTTTAACGCTGTCGCTGCCTGAAAACATTGTCACAAAGTTCACGATGTTTGAGGTTAGTGGTCTAGAGCAAGAGATCGTCGCGTTTTCGAAGCCACACGGTACGCTGCAAACGGTGTGCGCGATCGGCGAGCGTTTCTCCGTTGGCCAGCGCGAATCCGGGCAGTAGCTCGGCGAGCGGCACGATCCAAAAAGCCTGTTCCCAGTTTTGCGCGTTATGGGGCACGTCGTCAAATAGGACGAGATCCAGATCGATTTCTCGCGGAGCGTTCTTGTTCGTCGTCCGCACGCGCCCCATTTGGTCTTCGATCGGGCGAACGATCTGATCCCGAACGCCGACGGCGTCCAGCGGCGTGCGAACCGCGGCGCAGAGATTCAAAAAATTCGGCCCGGGATAGCCGACGGACGCGGTCTCCCACAATGCGGAGACCCGCTCGACCAGCGTCGCCCGGCGCAGCAATTCGAGGCAGCGGGGGATGTTTCGTTCGGGTTCGAGATTCGAACCGACGTTGAGGTACGCTCGGTGTAGGTCACTCATCTTGTGTGCGTTCGCCGTCGCCGCGTGTGGGCGCGAGCAGGTCCCGCGCAGGTTCGACCTGATTTCGTGTGCGCGTGATCTCGACGCCTACGGACCGCGCAAACCGGACGGCTCCGGGCTTTTCCACCCGCACGCTGACCTGCTGCGCCAGCGGAGCCGCAAGGCAGATCGTGGCCAAGTCGTTGGCCAACGCTTCCACGGTAAAACGTTGCGCCGTCTCGGTGTGGTCTCGAATCGTTTTGGCCAACGCGCTGTAGTCCACACAGTCGCGGATGTCATCCGTTTCCGCCGCGCGGCGCGTGTCGGCCAAGATCGTGACGTTGATCAGGATGTCTTGTTCGCCCTCGCGCTCCCAGTCGCGGATGCCGATGACGCCTCGCACGAGCAGATCTTTGATGAAGACTTTGTCCATGCGCGTGTTCTATACCAGATGCCTGCCACCGTCAACGTGAATGATCTCGCCCGTGATATAGGCCGGGCCAGCCAACAGGAACAACAGGGACTGTTCGACTTCGCCCGGATCGCTCCACCGTCCCGCGGGCACGGCGTCGATGACCTTGTTGAGCGTGGCTGGGTCGCGGGGCCCTGCATCGGCGGGCGGAAGAATGGCCCCCAGCGCCAGCCCGTTGACGCTGATGCGCGGCGCCAGCGCGACGGCCAGCGCCCGGGTCATCGCGGCCAACGCCGCCTTGGTGATCGTGTAGGGAAAGTGATCCGCGCCGGGACGCAAGGCCCGCCAGTCGAGCAGGTTGACGATCCGGCCCTGCGGCGCCGCTTTCCCGAAAGCTTGGCTCAGTAAAAAAGGGGCGGTGAGGTTGACGCTGAGATGGCGGTTCCAATCGTCGAGCGACGTGTCAGCCAGCGACAACGGCTGGAAGATCGACGCGCTGTTGACCAGGCCGTCCAGCGGGCTCCGTTCGCGTGCTCGCTCGATCAACGCCGCCGCGCTCTCAGGGGCCGACAAATCGGCGGTCAGGATCCACGCGCGGCGGCCCATCGTCACCAGCTCGTCGCGGACCGCTTCGGCCTCCGCGGGCGAATGTCCATGATGTAGCACCAGATCCGCGCCCGCGCGGCCGCACGCCAAGGCGAATTGCCTTCCCACACGGCGGGCGGCTCCCGTGATCAGGATTGTCTTGCCAGCCAGGCTGTACATGTTCTCGCTCGCACCTTTCTTCGACCGGATCCAAGCCACGTTATTGAGGGTTCAACAGCAACGGCCAATGCGGGTTCCAGGACGAAAGAGACGCCTCGGTTTATTCGACGCGTTCGACCGCCGAGGGGTCGCGCGCTGGGCGGCTCGCGACACACCATAGGCTCGAGCCGTTGCGGCGCGCCTGCTAGGCAGGAAATCGACGGCCGTCATCCGCGCCGCTGGCCCGCCCGTCGGATCGCGTCACAGACGTGCGGCTGCGATACGTTCGCACCAGAGCGCCCGGGCGAGGCGACTGCTTGCCGGAATCGCGACGCCCGGTCCGAGACGCGTCCGTCGCGGCGCGTGAACGCCTAGGCGTGGACCTTGCGCCAGGCGTACACACGCAGCGGCGGTAGATTGCGAAACTCGACGGCGACTTGCGCTGGGCCAAACCGCGGCCGGGCGACGACTTCGACCCGGCGACAGACTTGATAGGCTATGAAACGTCCGCCCGGGGCCAACGCCGACCAGATGGCGTCGACAACCTTTCGGCGACTGTCCGGACGCAACAGTGAAAACGGTATCCCGGACACGACGGCATCGACCGATCCGACATCGTAGTGTCCGAGGATGTTCGTCAACTGTTCCGCGCTCCCGTGATGGACGAGCAACCGCTGGTCATCGATCGCCCGCAGCGCGGCGACAAACTCGGGACTGATCTCGATGCTCAGCAGCGACGCCCACGGCGGCATCGCCGCCAGCAAGGCGCGAGTCGTCCCACCCGTACCGGGTCCCAACTCGACAATGGTTCCGCCGCTTTCCAGCCCAGCCAGTCGCGCGATACGACGTTCCAGAAATCGTGAGCTGGGAATCAGCGAACCCAGACGCTTGGGATGCCGCAGAAAGCTTTGGAAAAACAGCAGCACCCGATCACCGTGTTTCGGCCGGAGTCGGTTTCGTCGCATAGGCGGCCTATGGCTGCAACAGGAACCTCGAGACTAGAAATTGCCCGACGCACGCGACGTCCCGACGGGCACTGAATCTATGCCGATTTTAGCAGAATGCGAACCCGTGTCGCAACGTAGCAGATGGGCAGATTTTCGCCGGCCCGACCGCACGACCGAGAACTTATAGCGGTCCGAGCAGTTGGAGGATGACGATCGTCAGGCCCAAAATCAGCAGGCCGAACGTCCAGAGAATCAGGTTCCTCTTGAACTTGCGCTGCTCTTTTTCGGCCGCCATCCGTTTTTGCGTTTCCAGGTCGTCACCGCCCGTGCGGATCAACGGGGATGGATCGCGCTGGCTGGCGAGGCCGTGTGCGGGCACCACGATCGGTCGCGGAAAGCCGCCCGGCGGTTGGGCATGGGCGCTGGCGGCGCCCAGCGGCGAAAACGAGGCCTGCGGTTCCGAACCGAGCGGCCGCGGCTGGCTCGAAGCCGCGCCGGGTGGCAGCAACGCTTGTGGATCGATGGGCCCACCCATCGCGACGCCCGGAGCGGTCGCCAGGGGGCCGCCGGTCGGCGGACCCGTCATCGGCAGCCTGGGGCCGGTCGACGGCATCGGTCGCGCACCTGGCGCTGTGGCGGGGCCCAGCGGCTGTGGAACCGTCGGGACCGGCTGAGTGCCCGACGGGGGAACCGTCGGAACCGTTTGTCCGGCAGGACCAGGCACTTGGCTCGTTGCCGCCGCCATCGGCGCGGTCGAACTGGTCGCGCCCATCGGGGTGGTCGAACTCGGCGCGCCCGGCCTCGGCACGTGGCCCACCACGGGCGACGCGGTGGTTCCCGGCAGGGCCGCGCGAGACGTCGGCCCTGATCCCGTGGCCGCAGGTGGGCGCGACGGGCCGAGCGGCTGTTCGGGGCTAACCGGCACGGGGTTGACGGGCACGGGGTTGACGGGCACGGGACGTGCAGGACCGGGGGGCGCGGGCGCAGGGCCAATCCTGGCCGTCAGGGGCTCGCCGCCGGCAGCCGCGGCCGGAAGCGACCCGCCGGCTGCCGTGGGCTGCGGACGCGCGGGTTGCGGAGCGGACAGCGGGCGTTCGTCGAAGGCCGCGCCGCGCGTCTGCGGCGGAAAGCCCGGAACAGAGGCGACCGATTGCTCGTGGACCACGGAGCGCGGCGCTTGCGTGCCCGGTCCCGGCGCCGCGGCCAGCGGGCGCAAGGGGACTTCGGGGCTCGACGCACCCGACCGCATCGCGCTCGCGGGATCTGGATCCGGAGCGGTGGGCCGTGGCGAGTCGGCCATCGTCGGCAGCGCGACCACGCCGCGACAGTGGGGACAGGCGACCTGCTGGCCGCCCAGCGAGCCATCGACCTGGAACAGGCCCGAACAATGAGGACAGGAAAATTGCGTCACACCCATGAAACTTCTTCCACCGAGTCAACCCGTCGAGATGTTTTCATCGTAGACGCGCGAGGCTGTGGAAACCAGACGGCCTGCGCGTTCAGCAACTCGGTGATCGTAGCACTCGACGATCGTGGCGGGAACGGCAGCTCAGAACGCGGGCGACGTCAGGCTCGCCGCACCGCGCCCCGCGGTCGCACGCGGCTCGCCCACGCTTTGCAGCGCGACAGCCACGTCTTGCAACGCCTGTCGCGAACGCGCGGAGACGCTGGTCCACAGCGCGAAACCGTGAATCATCCCTGGGTATTGCTTGCACGTCACCGGCACGCCGGCGCCCCGCAGGCGTCGCGCGTAAGCTTCGCCTTCGTCCCGCAACGGATCATATTGCGTCGTGATGATCATCGCCGGGGGAAGGCCACGCAGATCGGCGGCTCGCAGCGGTGAGGCATACGGTGATTCGCCGTCCCGCGGGCTGTTCAGATAGTGCCCCCATGCCCAGATCATCGTGGCGCGCGTCAGATGGTACCCGCGAGCATTTTCCTTGTAGGACGGCGTATCGAAACGGCAGTCCAAAGCTGGGTAGATCAGCAGTTGCAGGCACAGCCGCGGCCCCTCGTGGTCGCGAGCCAGCAGCGCTACCGCGGCGGCGAGGTTCCCGCCCGCGCTGTCGCCGGCCACCGCAATTCGCCGGGCATCGAGGCCCAGTTCGTCCGCGCGCTCGGCCGCCCAACAGACTGCCGCAAAGGCGTCTTGCAGGCCCGTCGGGAATTTGTGTTCCGGGGCCAAGCGATAATCGACCGAGATCACAACCCAACCCGAGGCGTGCGCGAGGCGTCGGCAGTAAGCGTCGTGCGTCTCGATGCTGCCCATGGTCCAGCCGCCCCCGTGAAAAAAGACGACCGCGGGCAAGGGCCGATCGACCGACGGGCGATAGACTCGGACGCGTACCTCCGCCGGCAACCCGCGGATCGAGCGTTCTTCACAGCCAGCCAGTTTCGGAGTCCGCTCCCTCAGGCAACACAGCAAGGCCAATTGGCGACGTGCGTCCTGCGGGGTCTGTGACTCGTATGACGCGAGCTTTGCCTGAGCCAGCCGTTCCAGAAAGTCGCGTGCTTCCGGATCCAAGGGCATCACAAATCCTCGGCGCTTCGGGCTGGTCCCACGACGGTCTGAGCGCCTCGAACGCACGCTGAGCCAGACCCTACGAATCCGCCGCCAGGGCGGCCCCCTGCGCGCGGCCCGGTCAATCGTAACGACCGGGTCCCGCATCGTCCAGGCCTCCCGTCTCAGACCATGCGCGGGCCGCGGGACGAGCGATGGGGCCGAACCGAGCCCGGGGCTGCCCGATGCGCGGGAAGAGGTGCTCAGGCCGCGGGCGTGCCCTGCCGGCCCGCCAATCGCAAGCTGGCGCAACCCGCCTCAAGAAACGCGACGTCCCCTCGCAAGCAAGGGGACGTCGTTCGGTTTGACCAGACCGAAGAGTCTGTTCAGCAATCTGCGCGCCTGTTAGCCGCAAGATCCGTCGCAACCGCGTCGAATCCGGCAGCCTGGCTTCGGGCAGCACGGTGTCGGGCTGCACACCGTCACGGGGACTTGTTCACACACGACCTTGGGAACGCATCGCGTGACGGTATAGGGCACTTGACGGCAGACGGTCTTGGGAACCATGACCGTCTTGGTATAGTGGACGGGGACGCAGACGGTGTACGGCACCTGCTTGGTCCGGCACTCCTGCACCGTCCGGCAGACGGTGTAGGGCACCTGCTTGGTGTGGCATTCCTGCACCATCCGGCACACGCGATACGTGCATGTCCTGGTCCGGGTTTCCGGAACCATGCGGCAGACCGTATAGGGCACCTGCTTGGTGTGGCACTCCTGCACCATCCGGCACACGCGATACGTGCACGTCCTGGTCCGGGTTTCCGGAATCATGCGGCAGACCGTATACGGCACCTGCTTGGTGTGGCACTCCCGCACGATGTGGCACACGCGATAGGTGCAAATCTTGGTGCGCGTCTCGGGAACCATGCGGCAGACCGTGTACGGCACCTGCTTGGTGTGGCATTCGCGCACGATGGATCGAACCTGGTAGGTGCAGGTCTTGGTCCGCGTCTCGCAAACCCAGCGGCAGATCGTAACCGGAACCTGCTTCTTGACGACGCACCGCTCGTAACGCACGCACTCGATCGTCTTTTCGCAGACCTCCGGGACCCAGACGCGTTTGCAGATCATCCGCGGGCCGCCGCAGCCGCAACTCGACTCGTGGCCACACCCTTTCTGCACCGGGCCGCAGGGATCTTCGATCATCTGCGTTTCCCAACGACCGCCGCACACGCGGATCGTCTTGGTGTAGGGAACGGGGGTGCACACGACTTCACAGACCTCTTTCATCACGGTCTCCTGCACCGGCACGCGAACCGTATAGCAGACCTCTTTGGTCCGCGTTTCGCAGACCGGTCGGCAGACGGTGTAATTCACGGTGCGGTAGCACGTCTCGTAGGTGGGCCGGCAGACCGTATAGCAGATCTCCTTGGTCCGCGTCTCCCAGACGGGCTTGCAGACCGTATAGTTCACGGTGCGGTAGCACGTCTCGTAGGTGGGCCGGCAGACCGTATAGCAGATCTCCTTGGTCCGCGTTTCCCAGACGGGCTTGCAGACCGTGTAGTTCACGGTGCGGTAGCACGTCTCGTATACCGGGCGGCACACCGTATAGCAAACCTCTTTGGTTCGCGTCTCCCAGACGGGCTTGCAGACCGTGTAGTTCACGGTGCGGTAACACGTCTCGTATACCGGGCGGCACACCGTATAGTTGACGGTTCGGCAGCGCGTCTCGGTTCTGTACTTGACGCATTCGATGGTCTGGGGTTCGCATACCGTTTCGCGAACGGTGCGATAGCATGTGTATTGTTGCTTCTCGTACTCGACCCTGCGGCAGGTTTTCATCACCGTGTAGCAGTGTGGCTTCTGTACGCACGATGGCGCTGGATCGACGCCGCAATCGGCTTTCTGATAGCAAGTCGCCCCGAGATAGGCGGCACTTGCCGAGTTTGCATAAGCGGCGACGATCAGCACGGCTGCCGCCGTTATGCCACACCTGGTCTTCATTGCAGGATCTCCTTGCTTGGCAAGCTCGAACGGGTTCTGGGTCTGGTCAGATCTCTTGATTCGCCACGCATCGCGCCGTTTGCTTCGTCTCTCATCCGTCAACTCTTTTTTTCACGGATATCGCGCCGTTCCTTAACGAGTTCTACTGCCGGTTCGACGTGTTCAAGCCGTTGAATTGTCAATCCAGGGAAACTGTCGCGTTTACGAAGAACTGCCAGAATGCGTCCTATGCGATATATACATCGTCACTAATGATCCGCGAGAATAATCAAACCAGAACAGACACCGGCGCTGTGTGGCGCAGTCCGGCGGTATCACATGCGCTGCCTGAAAGGGTTGTTGGGATTCATCGAGATTGTCCTACTTTCCGTCCGGATGATTCTGCTTTCTCTGTGCACACCTCCTCGCTCCGTAAGTGTCCCTCGGTTCAGCTCGCGCTTTGATGTTGCGCGCGAGTTCGGACCAATGCGTGACAAGGCAGCCTCCGGCTCGTCTTTGCCGCACACGACTTGGCGTTCGATCGGTCGCGCCCACCGGCGCACGGTATCGCTACGGGCACGATGCGTTGCACCGCCTCCGGCTGGCGGGCACACGCCAAGGAATCCCGTCGCCGTGTCGTCCACGACGACATGCCTCGCCGCACAGACCCACCCACGGCCATCCCTACTCGCTAGAATTAGGATGATCGAAGGGAACTGAACAAGCTGCAAAGATTAACATCGGAAACACGGGCTAGGACCTGGAATCGAATCGTCGATTTCGGCGTTGCTAGCAGGGGACGAAAGTGCGCGGCCCTGCGGAACCAGTCGCGGCTGGGGCGTTCTTGGCGCGGCGCGGCAGGCAAGGTCGATCGCAACCCGCGTCTATGTGGCCGATGGGCAGGGCTGCGTCGGGCGTGCGCGGGGCTGGATGGCGACAAGCTTTCCCTGCATGCGGTCGAGGATGGCACACATAGCCTCGAGCGCGCGGGAGCCGCGCGCCGATGCCGACAGCGCCGATGCAAATTCCCGCGCGACACGCAGGCCCTAGTTGCGGATCCTGGTTAATCCTCTACACTAAACTCGGCCGACCTTAAAACCGTCGTCGGGCAAGGCCCGAGGCGTCCGCCGCCAGGCGTGAGGCAACGGCGGTAGACGGTCGCGCCATATCGCAAAGCGGCAGGTCGAAGGCCAGCCCGACGGCAAGCGATCCGCCGTGTTGCAGGGGATGTACTGGTTGCCAGCCTATACGATGACAAAGTGAGACGAAAATGGCAGATGCCGCTTTTCAAAAAATCGAAATCATTGGCACGTCCGAGACTTCGTATGAAGAGGCGATCCGCAACGCCATTGCCAAGGCATCGGAAACGACGAAGGCGCCTCGCTGGTTTGAAGTGGCCGAGATGCGCGGGATGATCGTCGAGGGAAAGCTCAAGCAGTATCAGGTGGCGGTGCGAATCGGCTGCAAACTGGACTGATCACGAGTCGCAACCGATTGTGAGACAATGATTTCCATCGATATCGCGAGGCGTCGGCTCCGACGCTTCAGGCCGCCCGTCTGGGCGTTCGGTACTTCGGAGCTGACGGCAAGCGTTCTGTCCACACGGACGGGCGGAGGAAGTCGTGCCCACACCGATAGCAGCGGATTCGACACAGCAGCGGACGAATGATCAGTTCTAGCCGACTCTCGTCGTGCTGAGTCTTTCTTAACATGGTCGAGCCGCAGCGTGGGCATTTCATCGCTAACATCCTGTCGCTGTCGAGTTTCGGCTTGATGTGCGCGGGCGAGCGATCATCGGGCGTACTGCTTCGTGTGTTCGGCCTTGGTGTCCCGGGACAGAGCTACGACGGGCGTTCCTCTTCGCGCTGGCGAGGGACTCGCGGATGCTGTCCGTAGACATCAACGCAACAACATGTCTCCAGCGGCTGACGGATATCTCCACCGGTTGACAGCGGGCATCCGAGCCCCGCCTGGCGACCGACAGGCAAGCAGTGGTATTCGCCTCGGAGTACACAATCCGCCGGCGTTGTCTGCGAAAAACGTCAGACGCCTGGCTGGCGTGCGAGCTTCGGATGGCGCAGTCGTGCGGCAAGGCACGTTTCAAGCCGCGCCAGCGTCCTCGACTCTTGACGTTTGATCGGCACGGGATAGCCGCCGAATCAGGCTTAGGCGACATCGGGATGCAACCGGCTTTTCTCGTATAACGCCACCTGTTCTGGAGCAACGACATCCTTTGTTTACGAATTGAGTGTGGCTATACTGCGCCTTGCCGGAGGGCATCTGTTGTCGATGCGTTGCTTCGAGCGCCCAACGGGTGCGAACGCGGGGCTGCTTTCAGCCGACGTGCACGCCGATCCGGCGGATTTGGGGCGGCGCTATCCCGAACAAACCCGCGGTGTTAGACTGAGGGGCGCCGCGGTCGGCATAGACTGATCTTCCCTTGGCTCCTGACCTTTCCTTGACTATTGCCCCGTCAACCGATGAAGAAATACGTCGCACGTTACGGCATCATGCGCCACTTGGCGGTTCTCGCTGCCCGAGGCGAGGCGAGCTTTTGCCGCGGAGCCAGAGTCATCGCACGGACCAGCCGCGGGTTGGAAGTCGCCGAGATCCTGTGCGAGGGCGATCCTCAAAAGTTGCGGGATTCGGAAATTCCGAACGAAGGACAAATCCTGCGCGAGCTGACGGCCGACGACATGAACGAGCTCGACCACATCCAAGCGTCGGCACGGGACGAGTTTAATACGTGCCGGCGACATATCGACGAAGTCGGCTTACAGATGAACCTGGTCGATGTCGAGCGGCTGTTTGGCGGCGAACGGATCGTCGTATATTACCTTGCCGAAGGACGCGTCGACTTTCGAGGTCTGGTCAAACGACTGGCGGCCGAGTTTCAGACACGGATCGAAATGCGGCAGATCGGCGTTCGTGACGAGGCCAAGGCACTGGCCGATTTCGGTGACTGTGGCAAGACCGTATGCTGCGGAACGCATCTGGTCGAGATGCCCACCGTGTCCATGAAAATGGCGAAATTGCAGAAAGCCACCTTGGATCCGGCGAAAATTTCCGGACGATGTGGTCGGCTGAAGTGTTGCTTGCGGTATGAGTACGACACTTACGTCGAGCTGCAGCGCGAACTGCCGCCCATCGGTGCGCAAGTCCGGCTCGAAGCGGGAACCGCGCGTGTGATCGCCCAAGAGATCCTCGCGCAGCAATTGCTGGTCGAGTTCGCGGATAAACGGCGGGCGTTGGTCGGCGCGGCGGACGTGTTGCCGGCCAGCGGCCACGGCGAGCGAAGCTGAACCAGCCGTTGACAGGTAGGGATCATGGACATGGAAAAGCATCCTCTGGCACAATTGCTTGAACAGGATAGACGGTATCGTCTCGACGCGTACCAGTTTGTGCGCGACGGGCTGGATTACGCGCACCACGTGTTGGGAATGGGCTCGACGCCGCGGTCGTCTCCCGGACAGCCGCCCGCTGAATCGCATTTGACTGGCCAAGAATTGTGCGAAGCGTTGCGGCAGTTGGCCCTGAAACAGTACGGATTCCTGGCCAAGTGGGTCTTGAGCAGTTGGGGAGTCCATGCCACCAGCGATTTTGGCGAGTTGGTTTACAATATGATCGCCGTGAATATGATGCGCAAGTCGAACGAAGATCGGCGCGAGGATTTCGACGACGTTTATGAGTTTGACGAAGCCTTCGTCCAGCGCTTTCGCATCGATGCGAGCCCGTGAGCGGGCATTCGACCGAGCCGGTCGAACTAGGGCGCGGGCTGCTGGGTGACCCTCGGGCGGTCGCGCTCCGTACGATTGCAACCCGGACTGATGCGGAGCTGGCCGGGGCTCGCGGGCGGCGCAACGGGGGGCGATCCGAGGTGTGAAGGCACAAATCCACCGCCTGACGCGGACGCTCGCCCACCACCAAACAACGGCCAAGAAATACCGAAGACGACGAAGACGACCGCGGATCACACGGATGAAGATGTCCCGACGATCCGTTTTCTGAGACCTCTTAGGACGCGGGCAGAGGCTCGTATTGGGCGGCAGATGGGCAGGAACAGCGAGGCCAGGATCGGGCGTTCGAGCAACTCGGCGGCCAGCCGCCAGTCAAGGACAGAAGCGCCGTCAATCATGCGCGAAACGGCCCATCCACGCCACGGCAGTCGGCCACTGCTGGTGTTCAGCGGGATCGCCTTTCTGGCTTGGCTAGCGGTCTTGGGGTGGCTCGCATTCTTTTGATTCGGCGGATCCGACGGCTTTCCACCACTGGATGAGAGGCGTCCGCTTCGCCCAGCAGTCGCCGCGCCGAGTGCGGCTCGGATCCGACGCGATCGCTGCGCGGGCCGTGGCCGGGCCTCGTTCGTGATCCGTGCGAACCAACCGGTCCGCGCGCGTCGTATATCCCTCGTAGGGCTGGCGATGGCGCTGCGCAAGCCGCATTCCCGTTTACTCTTCGTGTCGAAACCACGGGTTCCCGAGGCCCGGCGCACAAGGCCCGTTCGACGGGCGCACGATTGCGGGGGGGGGGACTATCCGCACGGGATGGTGTTTGGCCACAGCTCCCGATCTTCAGTTCGGCCCGGATCGTCCGAAGTGCGCCTGGCCGCGACTGTCGAGTCAAGGCGCCGGGAATTTTGAGCGCAGCCTCGCAAGAGGTCGCGGGCTGCGGCAACTGAAAGGTCAGAGAGGCGACGCGTGAGCGAAAGGCCGGACGGCTCTGCCGTGATCTGTAACCTGGATTTGCCGACGCTGCTGCGCCAGCACGATCGCTGGCTGCGCTCGGTCGTGTACGCGCGGGTGGGCGAATGGGAAGGGGTCGAGGATGTCATGCAAGAGGTGGCGCTGGCGGCTGTCAAGCGCCAAGGCACGTTGCCCGAACCAAGCCGCCTAGCGCCCTGGCTCTATCGAGTGGCCGTGCGTCAGTCGCTGTTGTATCGTCGCAAGGCGGGGCGGCGTCGGAAGCTGACCGCGGGATACGTCGAGCAAGTGCCGCCGCGCGAGCACGACGCGTCATCCGCGGATCCGCTCGACTGGCTGGTCGCCCGCGAGCGAGCGCAAAAAGTACGCGCTACGCTCGATCGTCTGCCGCGACGTGACCAGGAAATCCTGTTGCTCAAGTACGCGGACAATTTGAGTTATCGCCAGATCGCGGAACACATCGGAGCCACCGAAAGCGCAGTCGAGGCGCGGTTGCACCGCGCGCGGGCGAGACTGCGGGCCGCGCTGGCGAGCAGCGAGACAAAAGCCGAGCAAGATGAGGTGACGCGATGACAGTGCGCCAAGATCAACGGCTGGATGACATCCTGCTGGATCGACTGGTCGACGGCGAATTGAGCCGCGACGAGTATGTCGCCGTGGTCCGGTCATTGGAAAATGTGCCCGAAGGATGGCGGCGTTGTGCATTGGCGTTTCTCGAAGCCCAGGCGTGGCAGCGCGAACTCGGCTCGGTGCGCGACAACGCAGCTTGCCGTGACTCGGTGTCGCAACGGGCGCTCCAGCAATCGAGCGTACCGCTAAACCCTGCCGCCGAGCGGAACACGATCGGACGATCCACAGCCAGTGGGCAGCGAGATACCGCGAATCGATGGCTTCTGTTGCTGGCAACCGCGGCCAGTTTTCTGGTGGCCTTCGGATTGGGGATCGCATTTCGATCCACTCGTTCGGACAGCAGGTCCAGCCAAGTCGCCTCGCCGCTGGCCGAGCGCGATGGATCTGTCGAATCTGCGGCGGAAAAACGGACGCCCGAGCAGTCGGTTGCGAGCAAGGCGTTTGCCTCGGCGGGCTCGCGCGTCCCGGCCGAGGCGGTGACGGTCGTGGTGGATCACGGCGACGCGGCGGGCGCACGCGAAACGCCGATACCCGTGTACGACTGGTCGCCCGAAGGCGAGCGTTGGCTGTCGTCTGGGCCGTCTGCGCCCGCGCTTGAAATGGAGCGCATGCTCGGACGGCTGGGCCGTGGCATCCAAGTCCACAGGCATTTCATTCCGGCGAATACCCACGATGGCCGCGACGTGTTGATTCCCGTCGAACAGATGGAGATTACCCCGGTGGCCCGCCGCGCTTACCAATAGACTCACTCGTGAAAAGAATCCTGTCCCTGCTCTCGTTTTTCCTGGCCGCCCACGGCGTGTCTCCCGGCCATCTTGCGACGTCGGGCACGACGCGCCGAAAATGCGGCAACGGAGCGTCGGGCTACTCGCCGTTGCCAGTATCCAAACCATCTTCATTCCACGTAAGGAGTGCACAATGACGCCCGCTCAAAAACGACTCTGGTATTGTCTCACATGGCTCGCTGTGCCCGCGTTGGCGATCAGCTCGGCGGTCGCCGCGGACAGCGCCAAGCAATCGAAACGACCGCAGCAGCCGCCGCAACCACCTGCCGCTCAGGCAGACGAGGCAGCAGATGCCGCCGCGAGCTATTGGCTTGGCATTCTGGTAGATCCGGTGGACTCGCTGTTGAAGACGCACCTGCGAATCGAGGCGGGAGTGGTCGTCGGCCAAGTCGTCCCCGAGTCGCCGGCGGCCGAGGCCGGGATCGAGGTCCACGACATTCTGCTGAAGTTCGGCCAGACGCCGCTCGAAGACGTAGAAAGCCTCCAAAATGCCGTCGAACAGAATCAGGGCAAAGAGGCGAAGCTGACATTGTTGCGGGCAGGCCAAGAGAAGACGCTGGCCGTGACGCCCAAACCCAGGCCCGCGGACATCGCGCCGCCCGGCCCGGCGCACCCGGGCGATTGGGGGCGGATCAGCGACATGCTCAAGCGAATGGAACGCGGCGAAGCCGGCGAGGATCCGCTGCGACTGTACTTCCTACAGCCGGGGTTCGTCGTTCCCAAAGAACTGAGACAACGTCGCGGCGACTTGTTCCCGACACCGCCGGGCGCGCTGCAGATTCCCGAAGGCACGCGAATCACGATCACCCGCCAGCATGAAGGACCGGCCGCGATCACGGTCGAGAGGAACGGCGAAAAGTGGGAGGTGATCGAAGGCCAGTTGGATCGGCTGCCGGCCGACCTCAGGCCAACGGTCAAGAGCATGCTCGGCGGTGGCCGCGTGTACCTGTTCGGACCAAGCCCTGTGATCGCGCCCGGCGACCGGCCCGCCCCGTCCGCCAACGACGAACCTGCTCCGGGACCCGGACCGCGGGTCGAGCCTACGGTTCCGGGCGTCGGGACGCGGCACAAAGACATGGAGAAACAACTTGAACAGATGCAGCGCACGCTCCGCGAACACGAACAGCGGATCAAGCAACAGATAGATGAGATGCGCGAGCAGCTACAGAAATTGGGAACGTCGAAGACATGACTCGGTCCGCACGAAACACGAGCCGCGTAGCGGCGCCGGCCTGAGTCCAACCCTGCTATTGCCATGTCCGGCCTCGATCGAGAATGTGTTGTTCTCGATCGATCGCGGCGTCGACCTTGGTCGACGCCGCAGTTTTTATGAGCGCGCATCGCCGCCAGGGTTGACGGCTGCTGTAACCTGAGAGGGGTTAGAGGATCCAATTCTATCCGCACGAAGTGGTCTCATGGCGGGTACGGTTGATGACAAACGCCTGGGAGTATAATGTTCGGGGGCGGTCGGGCGCGCGAATAAGGTGGATTCGCCGATAAGGAGTTGACCACACCAGGAGACGAGTATCCGTGGCGAAGAAGCGTAGGACATTTTCGACGGCCTTTAAGGCCGAAGTGGCCTTGGCGGCGATTCGGGGCGAAGGCACGGTAGCCGAGTTGGCGACGCGATACGGTGTCCATCCGAACCAGGTCACGAGTTGGAAGAAACAGGCGGTGGACAGGCTGGAGGAGGTGTTTTCCGACGGCCGTTCGCAGCGGACGAGGGAGACCGAGGATCTCCAGTCGCGTTTGTTTCAGCAGATCGAGCAACTCCAGTTCGAGGTGGACTGGTTGAAAACCAAATCGGGCGGAGCCGGTTGAACCAAGACGGGAGGCGATCGAGCCGGCGCATCCGCGGCTGACTGGCGCCCAGGATGCGCGGCTGCGCGGCGAGCCTAGTCCAAGACGGTGTACGCCGGGCGTGTACATTCGAGACGACGACCTTCGGATACGATCGTGTGCGCCGGTGACGTATACTCGGTAATCGCGTGACGTCAAGCAGATGTGGCACTCCTTCAGGGGGCGGCGATCTCGCCGGGCCAGCCTCTGCCGATCCCCGACACGGTCGACGGCGGGCGCTATTGAATCCGCCGAAGGCTTTGCCGAGCTGCCGCACGTGCGAAGCGCGGGCGCGCCGCGTGGAATGCGGCCTTCGCGGACGACGAGTCTTGGTCGAGTCGTGCGCAGGCTTGTCCCCGCACCACCAAGCCGCAAACGGGCGAATTGGCGGATCCATGTCCCGGACGTCAACATTGCCCCTTTGACCGGGATCGAGTAAAATCCCGCCGGGAAAATTCGTCCACGACGCGGCGGTCCGACGGGAAAGCCGGACGTCGCGTGTTTTGCGCGTCAAGGATGACGTCTTATGAGCAGGGAAGCTGTCGCTCGGCCGGCGCCGCTCAGCCGCTTCGAGCAAATTCGCGCCGCTCGAGAAATTTTG
This sequence comes from Candidatus Anammoximicrobium sp., assembly GCA_032229885.1. Taxonomy (GTDB): domain Bacteria; phylum Planctomycetota; class Planctomycetia; order Pirellulales; family Pirellulaceae; genus Anammoximicrobium. The sequence continues at coordinate 15,692 of JAVYAJ010000056.1, forward strand.
CGGACAGAGGGCCAGGCGGTGCTAGCATTGTCCGCGCGATTGGACGATACGTTCTGCCGCGCGGTCGATGTCGTGTTCGGTTGCGCGGGCAGCGTGATCGTCAGCGGGATGGGCAAGGCTGGCCTGGTGGGCCAGAAAATCGCCGCGACGCTGGCGTCGACCGGCACGCGCAGCCATTTTTTGCACCCGGGCGAGGCCGTTCACGGGGATCTGGGACGCGTCCATCACGACGACGTGATGTTGATGCTGTCGTTCAGCGGCGAGACCGACGAGGTGACGCGGCTGCTGCCTTCGCTGCGCGCGGTGCCCATCATCGCCATCACCGGTATGCCGCACAGCACCCTGGGACGACAGGCCGCCGTGACGCTCGATTTAGGACCGCTCCGCGAAGCCTGCGCCCTCGGACTTGCGCCCAGCACGAGCACGACCGCGATGTTGGCGCTGGGCGACGCGCTGGCGCTGGTGGTCAGTCGTATGCGCCGGTTCGGCGCGTTGGACTTTGTTCGCTTTCATCCGGGCGGCAGTCTCGGCCGCAAGCTGGCCAAAGTGGACGATCTGATGCGGCCTCTGGACGAGTGCCGCGTGGCTTGGGAGGGCAAGACGGTGCGAGATGTGTTCGTCGATCTGGGGCGACCGGGGCGACGGACCGGGGCGATCATGCTGACGGACCAGGACGGCGCGCTGACGGGTCTGTTTACCGACAGCGACTTGGCGCGGCTGCTCGAGACGCGCCGCGACCGGGCGATCGACGGGCCGATTCGCGACGTGATGACCCACCGCCCGAAAACCGTCTGCACGGGAAGCTCGATGGGCGAGGCCCTGGGACTGCTCGCCGAGCGCAAAATCAGCGAACTGCCGGTGACCGACGAACAGGGACGGCCGCTCGGCTTGTTGGACATCACGGACGTCGTCGGCTTGTTGCCGCGCGAGGTTTCCGCGGCCGATCCGGCGGACGCGAACGCGGCGTGCGCCGAGGACAAACCCGCGATTGTGCCGCTGGTGCGCTAAGATCGATGACGGCGACGCGCGGACGCGGCGGCACGGACGGCGTCCTGGCGCTCTAGTCAGAACGGCCGTGCCAGCTCTGACAATCGCTGCAATCGGCCAGCCGAAGGCCGTCCACATCTGGCTTCGACCGCAAAACGGCTTTTCAGGGTGAACCAACAGGGAAGGATAGAACGTAGATGAAGATCGAGGATCGCTGCAGACGGGTCGAATTGCTCCTGTCGGACGTCGATGGCGTGCTGACGGACGGGGGGATCATCTTCAACAACCAGGGCGTCGAGACCAAGCAGTTTCATATTCGGGACGGACTGGGAATCAAGCTCTGGCAGAAGGCCGGTTTCGCGTTCGGCGTGCTGTCGGCTCGGACGTCGCACATCGTGAAGGTGCGAGCGGCCGAGCTCGGGGTCGACCTGGTCCGTCAGGGGTTCGAAAACAAGCTGTTCATCGGCAAGAAGATCATCGCCGAACTCGGGTTGACCCCCGAGCAGGTGTGTCACATCGGCGACGACCTGACAGACCTGTCGTTGCTGCGATACGTCGGGTTGAGCGTGGCGGTGGCCGATGCGGCCGAGGAGGTCCGGGCGACGGCGAATCATGTGACCGCCGTCCCGGGCGGTCGCGGAGCCGTGCGCGAAGTCGTCGAGATGTTGCTCAAGGCCAAAAACCGCTGGGAGGATTTGATTCGGAATTACACGCTGTGATTCCGAACCGGAAACCATGTTTTCCCGTGTGGTCCGCTTCGTGACGAGCCTGGCGATCGTCGGCTGCGCGTATTTCGCGTATCGGCTGGCGGTCGTGCCGTTGATCGAGCCGGCGCCGCAGCCTCGCGCGGCGGGTTCCGAGGCGGAGTGGTCCCCGGGGGTGGATTCGAGCGCCGACCTGTTACGAGCGATCTTTCCGCCCGGCAGTTGGGAATTGCAACGGCCAAAGGTTCTCGAGACGGATCGCGGCATGTTGCTGCTCAAAGAGCTCAGCGAGCTGGACGAGCATCGGCTGGAACTGAAGCCCTGCACGTTGATCCTCTTTTCCGGAAACGACAAGGATCGGGCGAGCGCTCGACCGGTCGTGCTCCAAGCCAACGAAGGCGCCGTGTTGACCTTCGACGATCCGCTGAATCTGGCTCGCGGACAGATCGGTCGCCTGGCGCGCGGCACGCTGCCCGGCCCCGTGACGATCCGCAGTCCGGAGAGCCGCCCCGGCGCCGCCGACCAGATCGAGATTGTGACGCACAACGTCCAGCTATCGCGGGATCGGATCGAAGCCCCACAGCCCATCCGCTTTCGCTATGGCCGCAGTTACGGCAGCGGACGCGATCTGATCATTCACCTGAGCCATCCCGTGCAGACTTCGAGCCTGGACGCGCAAAACGCGGCGCGCAGAGCGGCGCCGACCATCGCTTCGGCCGAGCTGGTTCACGTCGATCGAATCCGATTGCAACTGGATAATCCTCACGCGCTCGACGCGACGGATCAGCTCCAGAATCCGTCCAATTCGCTGGAACTGGAGATCACGTGCCAAGGTCCGTTCAAATTCGACTTCGACCGGCGGCGAGCAACCTTCGAAGACCAGGTCGATGTGATCCGCGTTCCCACCTCGGGGGCGGTCGATCAACTGAGTTGCCAGCATCTGGCGGTCTATTTCACGCGGCCGGCTCAGCGCGCGGCAGCGAATCCGTCGGCGGCGCCGGGCGCCGCCGCGACCGACGCGGCGTCAGCGTTGACGCCCGATCTGCGAGGCTTGAAAGTCGAGCGGGTTCGAGCGGCAGGGACTCCGGCCGTGGTCAGCGCGCCGTCGTTCGCCGCCACGCTGCGAGCCGAGTCCTTCGAGTATAACTTCGTGACTCGCGAGGTGAAGATCGAGGATCGCCAGAAGCTGATGCTGCGTTACCAGGGATACGACGTCGAGGCGCGCCACTTGGAATATCGATTTGCCGACGAAGGCCGCCTGGGGGAATTGAAAGCCATCGGTCCCGGCCGTGCGCACGGGACGCTGGCCGAGCGAGATGGTCAGAGCGTCGAGGCCGCATGGAACGATCGCGTGATTTTGCAGCGGCATCAGGGCGAACAGGTCGTATCGCTGTTGGGCGGCGGATGGCTGCGGGTGTACGGCGAAGGCGAGTTCGCGGCCCGCGATCTGCACGTGTGGTTCAGTGAAGCGCCCGAGCGTCGCGCGGGGTCCGACAAACCTCGCTATCGATACCAACCACTTAGGATGTTGGCCGAAGGCGATGTGCGCGTGGATTCGTGGCAACTGGCCGGTGCGATGCAGCGCGCTGAAATCTGGGTGCGACACGAAGCCGAGCCGCCCGGTCAGGGCGGATCCGCCCCGGCATCGCGCACCGATTCCGCTGACCGCCGCGAGCGACCGAACCAAAAGTTCGACGTGGCCGCCGAGCATTTGCAGATGCAACTGGTCCGCCGCGGCAGCCAGACATCGGTGGCGAACTTGATTCTCGACGGCCGCGTGGCGTTGCGCGAAGTCCGCACCGCCAAAGCGGACGACGTGCCACTGAGCGTGGTTGGCGATCTCGTTCAATTGGACGATGCCCAGACCGACGCCGCGCGCTTGGCCGTGCAGGGCCGGCCGGCGGAAGTGTCGGCCCGTGGCCTGAACGTGACGGGAGGCGACATCCAGGTGCGCCGCGGCGACAATCGGATCTGGATCGACGGCCCCGGACGGATGATCCTACCCATGCCGGATCGCAGCCGCGCGTCCGGCGCGCCCCGCCCGAGCGAACAAGCCGCCGCACGGCCGTTGGACGTCCAGTGGAAGGGACGCATGGAGTTCGACGGTCGCGTCGCCCGGTTCCTGCGGGACGTCCAGGTTCGAGCCACGGAGCGCCTTCCGCCCCGCGGAAACGATGCTGCGCGAGCCGCGCCGAGCGAACGGGGACGCCCCAGCAGGCTGGTTCAGGAGAATGAGGCATTCGACCTGCTGGTCATGGGGCACGAACTGAGTGTGACGCTGAATCAAGCCGTAAGCTTGAATCAGAGCCGTCCTCCCGAAGACTTGAACGTCCACGAGTTGGCCTTCGTCGGCGGGGTGTATCTACAAAATACAGGTCGCCGACGGGATGCGCAGACGTCGTTCGATCAACTGCAGGTTCGCGACTTGACCATTGAACACTCGAGCGGCCTGCTGCGCGCAGCCGGTCCGGGGTGGGGCAGTACCGTGCGGTATGATCGGAGTTTTGGGGAGGGTGGAGTTAATCGGCTGGCCGGCGCGACGGACAACGAATCACGGCTGGTCTATATTCGCGTGGATTACGACGACGAGATTCGAGGCGACATCGCCTCGCGCCACCTGAGTTTCGCAGGCCGAGTGCGGACCTTGTACGGCCCGGTCGAGACCTGGGATCGAACGCTCGATCCCGATCCTATGGGCGGCTTGGGGCGCGGCCAGTTCCTGCTGACCAGCGACCGCTTGTCCGTATCGGACGCGGCCTCGAGCATTCCTGGCGGGCAGACGGGCCTCGAACTAGCCGCGCTGGGCAACGCGACGATCGAGGGCGACGCGTTCTCGGCTCGCGCCTGGCGCGTGGCGTACGCGAAAGCCAAAGAACTGGTCATTCTCGAAGGCGACGGGCGAACCGATGCGGAATTGTGGCGCAAGGGCAGCAGCGCTCCGGACGCCGCCGCACAACAGATTCGCTTCTGGACGACGAATCAAAGCGTCCAGGTCGACGGCGGCCGATTTCTGAACCTGGGCGGCCTCGGAATGCCGCTCGCGCTGCCCAAACGCTGATGACCCGATGGCGTCGCGGTCCCACCGCCAGCCGTCCTCGGTTTCTTCCCGGCGAACGCGGCAACAGCTAAAATGATCGGTGTTCCGTTGGCGTTGGTTGTGAAGATCGAGAAACCGCGTTTTTCCGTTTCCGGGGGGCGTCGGATCCCGACATTCACCGCGTGACGTCGCCCCGTCGATGGTTTCAACGTGTTTTCAGACAACGGACAGCCTGTACGCGGGCCTGTTCACTGCCATGCGGTGCGCGGGCGGGAACGAGGGCGGAAACGACGTGTCCGGTACGGCAGCGGCGGGCAGAGGTCTGTCCCACCGGGCGCCATTTCGAACTGTCCGAAGGATGCGATGTACAACGAGGCGACTCGAGGACGGGCAGTAACCGGCCTGGCCGAGGCTGATGTAAGGATCGAAGCGGCATGAACGTATCGAGTAGCTCTGTCGACACGGCCGGCGCGCGATCGGCTGGCATTCTGCGTCCTGCGCACGGTGATCGCGACGACCGCTGCGACGACCAACGCTGGGCCGCGCCGCCGTGCGGCTCGGCGCAGTCCGCGGGAGGACGCCCGCGTCGGCGCCGCGTGCGACGCACAGGCCTGACGCGGATCCCGCGCCTGATGCCGATCCCGGGCCTGTTGCTCGGGTTGCTCGTGACGGCGTTGGCGACCACACCCGGCAGAGCTTGTCCTTTTTGCACGGCCTCTGCGCTGACGATCAGCGAGGAAATGGAAGGGATGGATGTCGTCGCCTTGGCTCGCTTGACTCGACTGCCGGACGGCGCAGACAGCCGGAACGCAGGCCAAGGCGCCGCCAAGGGCGAGTTCCGCGTCGTCGAGGTTCTCAAAGGAAGCGGCGCTCTGGAGATCGATGCCGCGATCCGAGCCATCGTATTTGGTCAAGAACAGCTTGGCGACCAGTTTCTGGTCATGGGCACTGGCGCTCCGGACGTCGCCTGGTCTTCGCCGATGAAGGTGTCCGACGTTGCCGGAGCCTATATCCGGCGGCTCGGAGAGCTGCCGACCGCGGGGATCGATCGACTGGCGTTTTTTCAGGACTATCTCGAAAGTCCCGAAGCGCTGATTTCGCGCGATGCCTATAACGAGTTCGCCAAGGCGCCGTACACCGAACTGGTGGGCTTGCGGGACAAGATGGATCACGGCCGACTCGTGGCGTGGATTCAGAATCCGGATACGCCGATCAATCGCAAACGCTTGTATCTGGTCATGCTGAGCGTTTGTGGCGGACCAGAGGATCTGCCGATGCTCGAACAGTTGTTGCGCAACGAAGACCGCCAGGTTCGCGGCGGGCTGGATGCCTTGGTTGCGTCTTATTTGATGCTGGCCGGCGAGTCGGGAATGACGCTGGTCGAAGACCTGTTCCTGAAAAACGCGCAAGCCGAGTACGCCGATACCTACGCCGCAATTATGGCGCTGCGATTTCTGGGGACCGAGACGCAAGCCGTGCCGCGCGAGCGGCTGTTGCAAGGGCTGCATGCCCTGGTGGGGCGGCCGGAATTGGCCGACTTGATCATTCCGGACCTAGTCCGCTGGGAAGACTGGTCGCAGATCGAACGTCTGGTCGCTCTGTTCAAAGACGCGGACGAAAAAGCGAACTTCATCCGAGCGCCGGTCATCAACTATGTGCGGGCATGTCCCAAGCCCGAGGCGAAACAGTATCTGGCCGAGCTGGCAAAGATCGACCCTGAGGCCTTCAAACGGGCCGCGGCCTTTTTCGTCTACGGCGCAGCCGATACGGCGTCGGCCGCCGCAACGACACTCGCCGCCACGCCGGCCAGGTTGTCTGCGGCGGCCGCCGAAGACACGGAGCCGGCAGACGCCGCGGGACAGCCAGTGGCGGCTGAACCGGCGGATGCTGCGAACGTTCCGGCGGCCGCGGCCGAGGACGATGCGTCGTCCACGGACAAACCAGCCAACGCGCCGCGCGCCGCGGATCGGAAACTCCCAGTGCTCCATCGAACGAACGGCGGTCATGTGAACTTTCTGACCTATCTCGTCGTATTCTGGGTAGTGGGCGGCGTGTTTTTTGTCGCTCAATGGGCTGTCCTGGCCGGGGTGGGCCGCGGCGACTAGCGCGATGTCAAGGCTAAATGTTGGTGGCAACCGCGATTGTCAGGCCGCGGGGATTCCGCTCTCTGGCGAGTGCGACAACCCGAAAATGATGATTGGGCAACGCACTAGCATCTGGACGCTCTGGCTCCGCGGCAGCCGCGGTCCGTCGTTCAAGCTGGAAAGTTCGGAAGTCTGGTTGCGACGAGCTAGTGGCGGCGCGGAAGCCATCGTTAGGACGCCGAACCGGAGGACTGGCGCCGGGTCGCTCGCCATCCACATGCTTTGCCTGGGCAATGCACGAGCGCCACAGGGTTTGATGACGTGATGAGCACAACTGAGTTTTTGGAACAGCAGGACAACGCGGAATACGACGACGCGGATCAAGGCTACCGTGCGCTCAGCAAACTGGCGGTCCTGAGTCTGATTTTGGGCATCTTGTCCTTGGCCGCGGCGATCTCGCCGGTGATGACGGTTATCCCCGCACTCGGCGTTCTCTTCGGTTTGTTGGCGCTCACACAATTACGGCGGTATCCGGCCGAATTATCTGGACGCGCGGCGGCGCTGGTCGGGCTGACGCTGAACATCGTGTTGTTGATCGGTTGCGGTGGATTTCACGCCGTGGTCTACGCGACCGAAGTCCCCGACGGGTTCGAGCGGATCTCGTTCGCCGATCTGCAGCCGACGTCCGAGGCGCCGATGTTGCCCGTTTCGCCGCACGCGCTCGAGTTGAATGGGCAAAAGGTTTTCATCAAAGGCTATCTCTACCCCGACGGGCAACAAAACAACATCAAGCAGTTCATCTTGATCCCGGATCTGGGAACATGCTGCTTTGGCGGACAACCCAAGCTGACGGACATGGTCGAAGTGACGCTGCGCGATCCGCTGAGAACCGTGTTCGAGCTGCGCAAGCGGCGTCTGGCAGGGACGTTGACCGTCGATACGCGGCTGAAGCCCGTCAGTGGCCTGGGCGGCGTCTATTATCGCCTGGACGCCGAGTACGTGCGGTGACGGCACAGCCGGGAACTAGCGCCGCCAAGAAACAGCGCAGCCAAGAAACAGCGCAGCCAAGAAACAGCGCAGCCAAGAAACAGCGCCGCCAGGAAACAGCGCAGCCCAGAAACAGGTCCCTCGGCAGATCTTGCGCGTCTGGCGGGCCTTGGCGCGAGGCTGGCAGATCTCGCGAAGTCATCTCAAGCCAAGGCCTTAGTCTCCAAGGACTTAGTCTCGAAAGCGTCCGACGGCCAACGTGATGTTCTGACCGCCGAACCCAAAGCTGTTGTTCAGCGCCACGTCGCATTTCGCCTCGCGCGCCTCGTTGGGCACATAGTCCAAGTCGCATTCGGCGTCGGGGTACTCGTAGTTGATCGTCGGCGGCAGAACGCGATCTCGAATCGCCATCAAGCATACGATCAATTCGGTTACGCCAGCGCCGGCGATCAGATGGCCCATCATGCTTTTGGTGCTGGAGACCGGCGTACGATCCGCGCGCTCGCCAAATACGGCGCGGCACGCCACGCTCTCGACTCGGTCGTTGACCGTAGTGCTCGTGCCGTGGGCGTTGACATAATCGATGTCCGCCGGTGTAAGCCCCGCATCGGCGATCGCCATCCGCATACAAGCGATCGCGCCGCGGCCGTCGGGGTGAATATCGGTGATTCGATAGGCGTCGGCCGTCGAGCCAAACCCCAAGATTTCGCCGAAGATCTCAGCCTTGCGCCGGCGCGCGTGTTCCAGTTCTTCCAGAACCACCATCGCCGCGCCCTCGCCCAACACGAAACCATCGCGCATCCGATCGAACGGACGTGAGGCTTTTTCCGGCGCATCGTTTCGCGTCGAAAGGGCTGTCAGCAAGTTGAATCCCGTCACGCCGAACGGGTGGATCATGCTGTGCGTGCCTCCCGAGATCATGGCGTCCGCGTCTCCGCGTCGGATGATCTCGGTGGCTTCGCCGAGCGCCTGGCTGCTGGCCGCACAGGCCGTCAGGCAATTGACGTTGGGGCCTTGCGCGTTGAACAGGCTGGCCAGATGGCCGGACGGCACGCTGGGTTCCTGTTCCAGTTCCGACATCGGCGACAAGGTCTGCAGCCCGGCCTTGATAAAACGCGAAAGATCGAGCTTGGGGCCGTTCAGCGCACTGAGCACCATCTGGCTGAACCGAATGAAGTTCTGATTCCCTTCGCCGCTGCCCAGATACACCCCCAACCTCATAGGGTCCAGGGCTGTATCGAGGATGCCAGATCCGGATACGGCTTGTTTGGCCGCCCCGACGGCGAATTGCGTATGTCGCCCGCACGACTCCCAGGCCTTCGGATCCTCGCCGACTTGAGAGACGTCCCAGCCTTTGACTTCGGCGGAAATCCGCGTCGGAAAGCTGCTCGCGTCAAAAATCGTCGTCGGCCCAACGCCGGATCGGCCTTCTTTCAGGCCCGACCAAACGGTCTCGACATCATGCCCCATCGGGTTGATCATGCCTATACCGGTGATGACGACGCGTCTTCTCATGCTTGTCGCAGCCTTTGAATACCACGCAGAACCGAGTCAATCGTTACATTGTATCTTCATCTATCGCGACTGCAACCAAAGGTCGGAAAAAGCGCCATGCTCAGATCCCGCTCGGACCGTGCGAGCGTCAAATAAGCGGGCACGTCGGCGAGGCGACACGTCGGCGACGCCCGACGGCGCCGTTTTGTGCCAGCTCGCGGCCTGGCGCGGGCGACGCCCGCGCAAACGGCGTCCATAGCTCAGCTCCGCCGCTCGATCACCGCGGGCGATCTGAATCCGCTGCGCTAGGTCGCGACGCCGGTCGAAAGTCGCGTCGCCGCCGGCGCGAGAAAGGCAAAGAGGGATCTACCATACGAGATTCGATTCCCGATGGGGCGGAGCATCGATGGCGTCGGGATGGAAACCGGCCTCGGAAAAGCGGGTTTTTGGGGAGAAGATGAATTTGTGTCGCCTGTGCCGTTGGCCATTGCAAGGCGTGCCAAGCATCGCTCAGGATCCCGTCCGACCGTGTGCAGTTCAGCAGCCGGACGGACTCGCCAGTGGGTTACCGTCTGCCCGACGCTGGTCCGGCGATCGCGCAACGAACCGACCGAATCGTCGCGAGGTTCGATCGATACCCGTTTTGGCGAGGAAGCTCGCTCGTTGGTCACCGCTCGGACGCGGCGTGTCCCCACTGAAACCGGGCTGCCCGCGCCTGTCCGACACGGATTATCCGCGGACTGTCCCATTCTGATCTTTAAGGCAGGCCGCACACATCGAAACGCAGAATCCCCGCCGTCCGAGGGCTGCCGCGACCTCGACGTTTAGTCTTGACGATAGTGTCAAGCCTTCGTGAGTGTCAAGCCTTCGTGACGCGCTATTCCGTCGCCCCCACTTTGGACTCGACATAACGGCACAAGTCGCTCACCGTCAACAGGTTGCCGAATTCCTGCACCACCGGATTGGCCTCGAATCGCGACAAGTCGGCGAACGGCATTCGGCTTTTCAGCACGGCCAGCCCAGCGGGCGTAACTTTGCCGTCCTGCACAAATTCGGTGTTCGTCAACACGTCTTCCGGAGACAGCTCGGAACGCGGGATCTCGATCGAAAAAGCTTTTTCCAGGCGAAACACGATATCCAAGAAGTCAATAGACTCGGCGCCCAGGTCACCTACCATCGTGGCTTCTGGAGTGACTTCGTCATCCTCGATCCCGAGCGCTTCGACCAGAGCTTCCTTGACTTTCTCGAACACTTCGGCTTTCGTCGTCATACCCAATCGCTCCCTTTCTGACCCATTGGTTCAATTCAAGTCTTCCGGTCCCGCTGTCAAGTCGCTGGCCGTTGCCTCGCACACGGATGCTGGCCCTACCGAGCTGTGCCGTCTGTGCCGAAGATTAGCAAAGACGCTAAGTATACTTGTCTGTGCGCGCAGAGACAACCTAGGATTCAGCAACGCTATCGGTTTCCGACGAGCACTTTCTGTGCTGAAAAAAAAGGCCCCACGCAAGACTGGACCGCGACTGGCAGCCGGGCGAGTTTCCACATGGATAGCGTTTGCGCCATTTTTCTATGTGGCGCATATTAACACGCATTGTGGCAGTCGCGGCGTGTGGTCGAGATCCCCGAACTGAACTGCCAGGCGTTCGATTTCGTAGAAGTGGGCCATAATCTCGCTCCCGCTTTGCCGCCTGGGCGCGGAATGCGCCGCCGCCTGCGAGCGACTGTTTTGCGGCCAGGGAACGACTTTCAGGAATCAACTGACGGAGCGACGGATTTACGATGGTGCAACGCGGATCGGTTGAGCGCGAGTCGGAATGACTGAAAGAGCGGCGAGCCAGGCGCCACAACCGCGGACCAACGTGCGGGTGACGGGCAGGCGTTTCGAGCCGTCCCAAGCAGCGTTCCGTGTGCGGGCGACGGTCAAACGCGACCCGCGGCGCGATCGAGCGCGTTATCTCGTCGCGTGTGTTTTGCGTCGTGATGGTGCGTGCCATCCGCGACCGCGGGAGTTATAATCGTGCGGCGTACAACGGGGACCGACCGTGGCCGCCCAACGCCCTGCGAGGATGTTCGCGCGGCCGCTGGCGAACGCCGCGCGTTCGCGACTACTTGGGGGCGCCCGTAACGAGTTCAACCGCACGCGACAAGTTTCCACCCCAAAGCCGGCCGCGCTATACGGCAAGATCTAGGGTTTGAAAGATATGCGAAGAGGGATCGCTGTTTCGCCCGGAGTCGCAGTGGGTACGGCTTACTGCGTGAGCGGCGTGTTCGTCACTCCGGCTCGGGCGCGCTCCCGTGTAGCGGATATTACGGGTGAATTGTCGCGATACGAGATGGCTTGCGAACGCTCGCAACAGGATCTGGCGTCGCTCGAGTCCTCGATCGCCAGCGAAGTTGGGCGGGGCACGGCGGACATTTTTGCTGCGCAGTCGGCAATTCTGCGCGACGTGGCGTTCACCAAGAACATTCGCGACTGGATTATCGACGAGCGGCTGTCGGCTCAAGCCGCTTTGCAGAAGCTGTACGAGCAGTACGAAGACGTCTTTTCGCGCGTGCAGGACGCGTATCTTCGTCAACGGCTGGATGATATTCGCGACGTGATTCAGCGGCTGGTCACGAATCTCGAGGATCTCGACCGGTCTGGATTGGACGAAATCGAAGGTCCGTTGATCGTGGTGGCAGACGAATTATTGCCCTCGCAAGTCGTTCGTTTGGGGAACATGGAAGTCACTGGCATCGTGACTCAGGGCGGTAGCCAAACCAGCCACGCGGCGATCGTGGCTCGAGGACGAGGCATTCCTGCGGTCTCGGGCGTGCGAGACATTTTACGTCTGGTCCGGACCGGCGATACGCTGATCGTCGATGGCAAGGAAGGTCACGTACTGATCAATCCTGACCCGGAGACCCGCACCGCGTACCTGAAGCTCGAACGCGAGTTCTTTGATTTCAAGGATCATCTGGCGGAAAACCACAACCAGCCGGCGTCGACCGCCGACGGCGTTCCGCTCGAGCTGCTGGGCAATGTGAACAGCGTGGCGGACGCCGAAGCGGCACGCGCGATGGGCGCCGCCGGCGTGGGGTTGTTCCGAACGGAATACCTCTATCTGATGCACCCGATCGTGCCGGGCGAAGAAGAGCAGTACCAGGAGTATTGCAACGTGATTCGGGCCAGTCCGGATCACCGCGTGACAATTCGCACGCTCGATCTCGGGGGCGACAAAACGATCCCGTTCGCCGGGGGGACGCACCAAGAAGCGAATCCGTTCATGGGGTGGCGAAGCATCCGCTTGTGTTTCGAGCACCCGGAGTTCTTTGCGATCCAGCTTCGCGCCATCCTGCGTTCCGCGGCGTTTGCGCAGCGCCTCGGTGGCCAGGTTCGCCTGATGTTTCCGATGATCACGACGGTGGAAGAGATCGATCAGGTGCGTCAGTTGGTGGCGACGGCAAAACAGCAGTTGAATCGCGAGCGAAAGCAATTCGCCGAGGTGCCATTGGGGATTATGATCGAGGTGCCGGCCGCCGCGATCATGATCGGAGCGATGCTGCGTCAGGTCGATTTTGTCTCCATCGGATCGAACGACCTCGTCCAATATCTGATGGCTGCCGATCGCGATAATCCGAAGGTGGCGCATCTGTGTCAACCACTGGCGCCGGCCGTGCTGCATGTGTTGACCGATATCGTCCGCAAGTGCAACGAAGCGGGACGTCCGATCACCGTCTGCGGCGAAATGGCGGGCCAGCCGCGGGCGTTCGTGCTGCTGTTGGGGATGGGCGTGCGCAGTTTCAGCATGAGTCCGGCATTCGTTCCCTATATCAAAGAGTTGGCCAACCATTTGACGCTCGACGAAGCGGGCGAGATTCTGACGCAGGCCCTGAAGCTCGCCGTCACCAAAGATGTCGCCGACTATCTGACCGAGCAACTCTCGCGTCTGGTTCCCGACTTTAGCCGTCTGGGCGTGAATTGAACGCCCGGACTTGCGGGCTTCAGGCGGCCTGGGCGGTGGCCGTATCGAGTCCCGCGTCCGGCGGCGCGCCGTAGTTGTCGACGTCGGACAAATCCAAGGATTCGGCAAACGCCTGGCCGGGCAGAATCCGGATTTCCCCGTGCTCGCCGTCCTGTTCGGTGCAAATGCGGTGATGCCGCACAAGCTCGAGAATCGACAGGAATACGCCGACCATCACCGTCTTGTGCATTCCGGGCTGGAACATCTCGGAAAACGAGGCTCGCCCGTCGACGACCAGCCGCTCGTGAATGCGCTGCATATAGACATGGATCGGCGTATCGTCATAGACGATGCTCGCGGCCTGGATCTCGCGGCTGTCTCGAACAATACGTCCAAAGGCGCTGACCAGATCCCACAGCTCGACCTCCTGGATCGGCTGTCCGGCTGGGTCGATCCGCCGCGGCGGCAAGTCGTTGGCCAACCGGGGAAGATGCTCTTGCCAGGCCCGGGCCTGCTCTTCGAGCAAGCTGGCGGCGTCACGGAATTTTTTATATTCCAACAGGCGCGCCACCAACTCGTCGCGCGGATCCTGGACCGTTTCCGCCTCGTCCGTGTCCGCCGGAAGCGCGAGCCGAGATTTGATCTCCAACAGCGTGCTGGCCGTCTCGATGAACTCGCCGACCGCGTTCACGTCCAGGATTTGCAGAACCTCGAGATAGTCCAGATATTGCCGGACAATCGTGGCGACGGAGATATCCATGACGTCCAGTTCGTGCTTGCGTACGAGGTACAGCAGCAGATCCAGCGGACCACGGAAAATATCCAACGCCACGCGGAAACTCATGGGTTGCTCAACCAGACCTCGTATCGTAAGGCGGCCGCTCGAACCCCGCGCGTGCTTGTACGCGACGCCTCAAAGCCGGACGACCGCAGACGCTCGGATCGCATGTCCAATTCATCGCCCACGCCGGGCAGTTGTTGCCTAGTTTGCCACGCCGACGCATCCGTCGAGGCCCCCCCTGCCACACGGAAGAGCCACGCTCCGTCGTGGCCGCAATCTGGCGGCCGCGACACCGCGCGTTCCTCGAAGACGGTGCACTTCCCTACGATCGCCGTCCAGCCACTTCGCTTACCATTGTCTCGTATCCAGATCGTACAGATCGTTCCTCAGGCAATCGGGAACGGCTTTCCGTTCCAGATCCCACCAATTCTGACTTCCGGAACGAGAAAGCAACCCGTCGAGACGCGCACGCCGCAATCGACGGCCACGCAAGCGCGCGGATCCGCCCTACGACGGCCTACTGTGCGTACGGCATGATACCCGCCATCGGCAAATCACGGGAGATGGATTCGTGGCGGCGCGGGCGACTGTACGAGCGGATGCGCAGACGAGTCTTCGTATGGCTTGAAAACGCCTCGCAGGTTGGACTTCAGGCCACCCGTGCCGGCACGGAACTTGACGCGCACGCGGTCGATCTCGTCCGCGCACGCAAACAACGAACGCTGGGCGAGCTTGGCGACGACGGACGGATAGAACGACACCAGCGGTCGAAACGCTAGCAGGCACACAGAGGGCGTTCGCGGCCGCGGTCAGCGGCTCCATCGCTGGCAGACGAGCTCATTCGCGGAAGCGATACCCGATATGCGGCACGGATTGGACATAGTCGGCGTACAGGCCCAGCTTCTGTCGCAGCGAGGTGATGTGGCCGGGCAGCGATTGTTCCGTGATCGGATGCCGCGCAGTCGTCGCAGCGGCGGCAATCTGCTGAGGGCTGAAGGCATGATACGGCTTGGACGCCAAGACCTTGAGAATCCGCCATTCAACGGGATTCAACTTGAACGGTTTTAAGCCGCGGCGGATTTCGTAGGACCACGGCGAGTCCGGAAGGTCGTCGGCCCTCGGTTCGAGCGGCATGTTCTGCCGCTGAACCAGGTTGTCGAGGGCATGGATATCGATCTCGCGGCTCTCGGCCGACGAATCGCTCATGGCATTGCACCACTTTCTCTTAGATCGGCGCCGACACGATTTATCGATTCGAATCGGTCCGGCCATCGCGGCGCGCCGCCCGCTGCGCCTCGAGATGAACGGGACGCTGGCGGCGGATCGGCGCGCGGTCCCGTCACGCCCAGGCTTGCGATGGGCGGCGCGTATCGACCGCCACGTCGCCCATCCACGCTGACCTGCGCTGGCGAGCATGACGATCACGTGGGCGTCCTCGGTCCTGACGGCCGCCGTGCCCGTCGCTCCGATTGTATGCCCGCCACTCCGTGCGGTCAATTTATGCCCAGCCGGGTTCCCGATGGTGTGTCGCCGGGCCCGGGTCGTCTGCGAAGACGCATTTTCCGCAGAACGGCAGCGGGGCCCGTGCCAGGACGTTGCCCGTCGCGTCCGAGCCGCCGGCTGGCTGGCATCCGACGACGCTCGACTAAATCCCGCGCGCCGCAGCGGAGCGCCGAGCCCGAAGCTCGGCGCCCGCCCCCCGCTATCCCGCCCGTTGGGGATCATTGCTTGGCCGGTTCAGCGAGTCCGTTCAACACGGCCTGCAGCTCAGCCATGCTCTTCTCGAGTTGCTCGGAGTACCCAGTGTAATCGACCTGCTTGCCGGAATGGACTTCGTCGTCGATCTGGCCGTAGATCTTCAGCATCGCGTCTGTCGCCGATTTGACTGATGCCATCTCTTGTTCGCCCAGTTGGCTCTTGACGGCGAGTTCCGGGAGGGCTTCGAGCAGTTCTCCGACGCCGTGCATCGGGCCGTGCGCTTTGTCCGTATCGTGGGCCTGCAATGCATCGCGGATCGCTTCGTATTGCTGGTGCAGCGAAGCGACTCCGCTGGCGAAATCCGCCGGCTGCGCATGATCGCCGGCCGTGCCATCGTGATCGTGGCCGTCGTGATCATGACCATCGTGATCATGACCATCGTGATCGTGATCGTGACCGTCGTGATCGTGATCGTGACCGTCGTGATCGTGATCGTGATCGTGATCCGCATGGCCGCCTCGCGCCGGCTGCGCAGCTCGCTGCGACTCGCCGCCGCTGGGGCCACAACCAGCCAGGACAACGGTCAACAAGGCGACAGACGAAAACCAAATCCAACTGCGAACTAGCCACGGCATGTAGATGCCCTCCTCGAGAACATGGTTCCAGATCCTTCACAACTGACAAAGGCCCATGAACCTAGCACACCGGATCGGGTTATATCAAGCGGTTGACGCGATTATCTCGTATGTGGGTGAGCCTCGTGACACGAAAGTAGGCAACGGCGCCGCTCCAGCGAACCATCGCCCACTTTTGCCATCTGTCGGCCCCAGACGCGCGAGGTATACTATCCACGGGCGGTAGTGAACTCGGAAATCGTCTCGATCGTACATCAGTCGGGAGAGGTCTTGATTCATATCAACCAGCCTCGATCGCACAGACTTGCGGAGAGACAGCGGAAGATGAATGCGCAACCGAGCCGCGCTGCGGTCGTCGCCGTCATTCGGGTGACGGCCGCGGCCGCTTTGCCATTGATCGGGCTAATTGTTCTGGCGTCGACAACGGTCGGCTGTCGGCGAGCGTCAGATGAGATGGCCCTGTCTGCCGTGCGCTCGGCCGCGCCGTTTCTGCTGGACGAAGAACCGGCGGGCGCGCAGTCGGTGGTGCAGATACGAGAGGTTTTGGCGTCCGGCGAGCGATCAGATCAAGTGATCGCGATCGTTCTGGCGGCGCGCGTCGGCGGTCTCGACGGTGTGACCTGGGATCCGAACCGGGCGTCTTTCGTGGTGCGCGATCCCCCGGATGCCGACGAGGACGAGTCGGAAAAAACACCGCATCACGATGACGATAACTGCCCCTTCTGTCGCGCGCGGAGAAAAAAGGCGTTGGCCAGCACGGCGCTGGTGCAACTGGTGGACGAGCAAAACGAAGTTCCGGCGATGGACGCTCGCAAGTTGTTGAATCTCGAGGAAGGCCAGATGATCGTCGTCCGAGGCCGAGCGCGTCTCGATGGCTTGGGCAACCTGACGGTCCAGGCCGAGAAAATTTATATCCGCCCGGACGCCGCGAAGCGGGCTTTGTGAGGCGGCGACGACGCAACCTTTGTGACGAAACGTTCATGACGAAACGTTCATGACGAAACGTTCTTCCGAGCCGCGTGGCGTCGGCTGGTCCGCGCCCGGCTGAGACCCTTTCCGCGGAGCGTTAGGCCCTGGCATGCACGCGATGTCGTGTTGTATCTTCAGGGGTCATCGCGCAGTTTCGGACGCGTTCATCCAGTCGCTACGTCGTGTACGTCCGGCGCGGCATCATGTGCGATGTGACAGAAGATAGAGGGCGAGGGGCCTGTCAAACGGCCTGCGCAGGGCGCGCCGCTTGGGACCCTGGTATGGCTGGCACAACTTGGCGTCGAGGCACAGAGCGAGGAGCGTCGAATCGTGAGTCTGTGGCGGATTGCCTGGCGGAGCATTCAGCAGCGCGCGCTCGCGTCGTCGCTGACGGCGTTCTCGATGGCCTTGGGCGTCATGCTGCTCGTGGCCGTACTGTCGATTCATGGCGTCATCGAACGCTCGTTTCGCAACAACGCGAGCCTCGGATACAACATGATCATGGGCGCCAAGGGCGGCAAGCTGCAATTGACGCTGAACACCGTCTACTATCTAAGCCAGCCGATCGAGAACCTGCCGTACAGTTTCTATCTCGAGTTTTTGAACGCCGAAAACCGCGCTGCCGAGTTCGAGACGGCGTTGAATCCGCCGCAGACGCGCCGCGACGGCAAGTACGCGTCGTTCGTCGACGTGGCGATTCCGCTGTGCCTGGGTGACTACTTCGGACCTTTTCGTGTGATCGGGACGCTTCCCGAGATGTTCGATCGGCTGCAGTTCGGGCCTTCAGGCACGGAGAAGTACGAGTTCGCCGAGGGACGAAACTTCAGGCGACACAGTCCGGAGCACGGCTTTTTCGAGGCTGTCGTCGGAGCGACGGTGGCCCGCGAGATGCAGGTCAAGCTGGGCGATCGCATTGGGACCACGCACGGCGATCCGGAAGGAGCGGGGCACGGCCAGAAGTTCACCGTGGTGGGGATCCTGGCACGCTCGGGAACGCCGCAAGATCGAGCGGTGTTCGTGAGCATGGAAGGTTTTTACTTGATGGAGGGCCATGCCAAACCGTTAAAAGACCACGATGCCGCACATGGCGACGGCGACAAAGCCTTGCCGGTCCACGCGGGCGACGCAGCCGGCTCGGCTGATGAATCCGCCGGCGCCCCGGCAATGGCCGCGGCGCGGTCGGCTTCGCAGACGGCGGACATGTCGCCCGAGGCGAAGCGCGAACAGGCCTCGGACGCGGCGCCGCTGCCGCTGGAACAGCGCGAGGTAACCTCGATCCTGGTGCGGACGATCAGTCCGATCGTCGGCCCGGGCCTCGAGAACGAAATCAACGAGGGATCCGTCGCGCAGGCCGTGCTGCCCGTGCGCGAGATCTTCGTGCTCTTCGAGATGTTCGTCCGTCCCGCCCAGATGGTGTTGGTCTTGATGAGCGCGTTGATCTGTATCGTCTCGGGGGTGAGCATTCTCGTGAGCATCTACAACTCGATGGCCGAGCGACGGCACGAGATCGCCGTGATGCGCGCGTTGGGCGCGGAACGTCAGACGGTGATGTCCGTGATTCTGTTCGAGTCGATCATCCTGGGCGTCGGCGGCGGCGCGATCGGGTGGCTCATGGGCCACGGGCTCAACGCGCTGATCGGTCCGGTGATCGAGTCGCGAACGGGTGTTTCGATCGGGTTCTTTGATTTTGCGCCCGGGGTGGATATCTCCTGGCTATTGCCCGGCGCAAGCGGCGGCTGGGAGGTGTCCAGCGAGCTATTGCTGATTCCTGCGCTGCTGTTGCTGACCGTCGTCGTCGGCTTGCTGCCCGCGTGGAACGCCTATCGGGCCGACGTGGCCGCATCGCTCGGCAAGTGACGATGCCCGACTGTGCCCGACCTTGGCACGGCCAAGGAGCCGTAAATTATGGGGTTTATATGAATTTGGTATTGCATGACTGTTGCGCAGCACAGGCGACAGGAAGCGTGTTGGCCGAAGGCCATCACCAACGTAGCCTGGGG
>JAVYAJ010000057.1:0-2415 GCA_032229885.1 Candidatus Anammoximicrobium sp.
CTGCTGCTGCTGGTCTGCTTTGTCGTCGAGATCGGGAATATCTGGCTCGCCCGAGTCGAGCTGGAAAACGCGCTCGAGTCCGCGGCCTTGGCGGCAGTTCAGGAATGGGCAGACACGCCAGGCAACATCCCAGAGGCGCGAAACGTAGGAGTAGAATATGCAAAGGCGAATCTAGTGACGGGCGCCCCCGTGGTTTTGACGGCCAATGGCGGTGGAAGTGGGGCGAATCAGAACGCGACGTGCGCCGGCGGTCTAGTCTTTGGCGCCATCACGAGCGGCACAATCCCATCGGTGCCCTGGGTCTTCAACGCCGGGATCCCGCCCGGCAGCCCCAGCCAGCCGTTCGCCGTGTTGGCTCAAGCCAACGTTCCCGTGACGAGTGTATGCAGCTCGTTTCTCGGAGCCTCGTGGGGGCCGTTCAGCGTCTCCGGATCCGTCGTGGCGATGGCCGATGGCGTGGCATTGCCGCATCTGATTCGTGTCCAGCCCGGGAACATCGTCTGTCCGGGGCCATAGTACGGCAGTCCGCCCCGCAACTGGATCATCGCCGGAACCGACCCTCGACTCGTCGCCTTTTGACGTCCCCGAAGCAGTCCTGCGCCGCCTCGCTCGCGTCGTTCGCGTCGTTCCCCGCCTATGGTCAAACGGCGTTGTGCGCAGTATACATGAGCCGTCGGCTCGCGATCCGATGGCCGATCGGTTCACCACACGTCTCAGGGGACAGATGCGATGAGCGCTGAAGAAAAGCTGCACCAGTTGAACGTCGTATTGCCGCCGGCCCCCAAGCCGGCCGGCACGTACAAGCCGTTGCTGATCGTCGGCAACATGGCGTACGTCTCGGGACACGGCCCGTTGAAGCCGGACGGAACAATGCTGACCGGTCGCGTCGGCGACGACGTGGATCAGCAAGGCGGGTACGAGGCCGCGCGGCAGACCGGCCTGGCGGTGATCGCCACGTTGCGAGCCGGGTTGGGCAGCCTGGATCGGGTTCAGCGACTGGTCAAGACGCTGGGCATGGTCAACGCGGCGCCGGGGTTCGAGAATCATCCGGCGGTGATCAACGGGTTCAGCGAGCTGTTCGCCGAATTGTTCGGCCCGGACTGCGGCATCGGCGCCCGCAGCGCGGTCGGCATGTCATCGCTGCCGATGAACATCACCGTCGAGATCGAAGCGCAGTTCGAGCTGAAGCCCGCATAACGCGAACGCCCGCAGCCATGCCGTCGCGCGACGGATCGTCGCCATAATGGCGGCCTGAAGACCGCGGCCACATCACCCGCGGTGGGGGCGTCTTTGGCGAGGCAGCCCCGGCGCGGCTGCCTCGGACGGGATTCCCATGGTCCGAAGACCACGATTACACCCATATTCAGCCTTGACGGCGCCCTAGTCCATCCAACGCATGGCCTGCGGCGGACGGCGCCAGCTCAGTTGCATATCGCGTTCCAACTCGCGATACCACTCGCCGATGAACGTCCACAGCTCGATCTGCGCCGGAAAGGCCATCTCGCCCGTCAGGCCGGTCTCCATGAACTGGGTGCGCCGCGTCTCTTCGTCCGGCGATTCCGAGACCAAACGGACGATGTAGACGACCGTCCGCGGACTGTTGGCCGCAACACCGATCGTGTTCGGCTGTAGAGCAAAGACCGTCTGCATGAACTCGGGGCCGGCGTACTCGATGCCATCGATCGTGCTCAGCATCGGCGCTCCCGATCCGGTCGGCAGGGCGCCCCGCGTGAGCCAGGTGAACTCGGGCGGCTCGAGCACGTTTTGACCCTGTCCCTCGGGCGCCGATTCTCTCAGCGGCTTGTCGCCCGGCAAGGCCTTGGCCTGGCGTTCGGCTTCGGTCTGGGCCAGTTGAAAGGCATTATCGCGACGCCACGCGGCAACCACCTCGTCGCGGGCCTCGGCCAGCGTAGGCACGGAATCCTCTTTCTCTTCGGTCTTCCAATACAGGAACTCGACGTCGACCTCGAACGATCGGATCTGATCCGACTTGAACAACGGCTGACGCGAATTGAAGGCGATTTCCGCGAACGATTCGCGGCGGAACTGGTTGTTCGCCAGGCTGAATCGAAACGCCTTTCCCAATTCGTACTCGCCGATCTCCAGCTCGTCGACCAACGGGGTCTGGCCGGCGGTCAAGCCGTACTGCTTCGCCAATCCCTCGACATCCAGGACGGGCGCCTCGCCCGCGGCGGTCGTCGTCGGAGCTTGTCCTTCCGCCTGTTCTTTGGCCCGCGAGCGCCACGTCGTATACGCGCGAAAGTATTTGTCGACTTCGGCCCGCGCGGCCTTCAACGCGGCGGTCATCTTGTCCTGGGCCGGGGCCCGCGCCAGCTCGCGTCGAATCTCCGCCTCGACCTCGACCAGCGGCCGATAGCGCGCGGCGGGCGCTTGGGACGCAGCGCCTTCGGCGGC
>JAVYAJ010000058.1:0-10030 GCA_032229885.1 Candidatus Anammoximicrobium sp.
GCCAACAGAGGCACACGCGCGGCGCCAGCCCTGGGGCGTTGCCCCAGGCTACGGTGAGCGGAGGCCTTCGGCCAAACAGATTCTTGGGTTGCGGGCGCTAGCCCGCGTTAAGTTGTTGAAGAGTCATATGTTGTGCTTGTGTAGCTCTGTGTCCTCTGCGTCTCCGCGTTTCATCGACGTCCTTGCGCGGGCGAACTGGCCGGGCTACCGGAAAATACGTTTTGGAAACGCAGAGACGCAGAGGACGCGGAGATTTCGGTGCGTGCTTTCTGCGCGCAGGTCGCACGCACTCGAGGTGTGCAGCAGAAGGCCCTGCCGTTCCGCCGTCCCCGCGCAGACGCCGCACCCTCTGGTCAAGTGGCGCGCAGCGAACTAGCTTGGTTGTGTTGCCTCGATACCGTGTGTCGCCGCGAGACGCCCCGTGAACCGTAGTCCACCTGCCACCGCTGCCCGCCGTTGCTCGTCGGACTCCGCCATCCCGCCCGGCGCCGCCAGCAACCTCGCCCCGCGACACGCGCCGCGCGACCGTGCGGACGCGGCTTGGCGAGCGCGGCTTCGCCGGCGTCTTCTGTCTTGGTTTCGCCGCCACGCCCGCGACTTGCCCTGGCGGAGGACGCGCGATCCGTACGCGGTCTGGGTCAGCGAAATCATGTTGCAGCAGACCCAGGTCGCCACCGTCATCGGCTACTTCGAACGCTTCTTGGCCGCGTTTCCCACGATCGCGGATCTGGCCGCGGCCGACGAACAGCGCGTGCTGCGGCTGTGGGAAGGCCTGGGATACTATCGCCGCGCACGGCAACTGCACGCCGCCGCGCGGAGGATCATGGCGAACCACCAGGGACAGTTTCCCCGCGAGATCGACCCCATTCGCGCCCTGCCCGGGATCGGTCGCTACACGGCGGGCGCGATTGCCTCGATCGCCTGGGACGCCCGCGAACCGATCCTCGAGGCCAACACGGTGCGCCTGTTCAGCCGTCTGCTGAACTGCCGAGACGATCCGAACAGCGCCGGCGGACGGCAAAGGCTGTGGGCCTTCGCCGCGCAGATCCTGCCGCGAAAGTCCGTAGGCCAGTTCAATCAAGCGCTGATGGAACTGGGCAGCCAGATCTGCACGCCGCGCCAGCCCGCGTGTGATCGCTGTCCGCTACAGCCGCTGTGCCCCACGTTCGCCGGGAACCTGCAGGATCAAATTCCCCCGCGCGCCCGACGGACCGTTTACGAAGATCGTCGCGAAGCGGCCATCGTGATCCGACGCGATGATGGTGTCGTGCTGCGCAGACGTCAGCCCGGCGAGCGGTGGGCCGGCCTGTGGGAACTGCCGCGATTCTCGGTCGCCGCCGACGAGACCAACGTTGACGAGACCGACGACGCTCCAGCGGACCTCGAACAAGCCGTCCTCGCCCAGACGGGGCTGAACGTCCGCATCGGCCCGTTGTTGGCCACGCTCAAACACGGCGTGACACGCTTCCGCATCACCCTGATCTGCCACGAAGCAAGCTGGATCGCCGGATGCCTGCCGACCGACGGCGACGTTCGCTGGGTCAAGATCGCCGAGCTGGACGGATACCCGCTCAGCGCCACCGGGCGCCGGATCTGCAGGCTGTTGGCTTGAATGCGCGTCGCGACATCGCCGCCGCCACCCGCCGGACTGCGCACCCCCTGCATACGGATTTCACCTTGAACAAGGTTTGAACCCCGTTGTGCCTGAACGTTACGGCAACTCTGGCCAAGCGGCTTTCATTCGCGGCGCCGCGCGTTGTCGCATCGCACGGCATCGACGCGCGGCCAGACCGTGGCCGCGCGTCGTACGCCCCCCGTCGACTGACCTCAATCAGCACGGCCTAGGCTAGCGAAAAAGTCGTCGGTCGATGACGGCTCGCCCGAACTTCGGTCGGTCGCCAGATCAGCCAACACGTCTTCCAGCGCCAAAGCGGCCGCCGAGGCGTGCGGCACGGTGGGGCGTTGGGTCCCAACCGCCGTCGAGCCGTTCAGATCAGCCGTATACACGGCCAGATCATCCGCCTTGCCAGCGACGGCCAGCGCAGCGAAGTGCTGGTCCAGGCGCGTCGCAGCCGATGGGCTGGCGACGCGATGCACGGCCGATTCGATCGGCGTTCCGGCCACGGCCAGCCTGGCCGACGGTTCGGCTGCGATCGCGGCCGCCGTCGGGACGGGCGAGATCACGGCCTGGGCCGTCCAGGCGTCGATCGGGCTCGCTTCGCCCTCGCCCCCTGCGCCGTTTCCATGGGCAGCTTGCGCGTTGAGGTGATTGATCGCCGCCAACACATCCGCGGGCGTGATCTGCCGATCGCCGTTCACGTCGAGGAACGGGCCCGCCAACGTTCCCAGTCCGGCAGGCCGCTGCCCCTTGGCGTTGAGATCGTTGATCACGATCAACACGTCCAACGCGTTCACTTTGCCGTCGGCGTTGACGTCGAACCGGTTGTCCAGGTTCGTCAGACCGATCGGCGCCGAGCCGAACGTCGCCGGCGCCACCGGCGGATCGAAGTTGCCCACGATCGGCACGGCGAATTCGTCGCCATAGCTGGCGTACCAGTCCTGACCTAGCGGGGTCGGCGAGAACTCGTGGTTCAGGAAGTGCACCGTCCCGAAATGCGGCGACTTGTCCTGGCCAAAGGCATTGGAGATCAGGAAGTACCACTCGCCGTTTTCCGCCGGCGACACACCGGCGCGATCGGGCTCCCACAGGCCGATGTCGTCGATGCCGTCCCGATCCATGTCGGCCACGACGGGCTTCTCGCGCACCCCGATGAAGCCAAAGTTGATCGTAGCGTCCAACTGGCCGAAGCCGTTGTGCGCCAGGTCGAAATGGAACTTGTCGTCCTGCCACGTCGCCAGATCGTCGAAACCATCCCCGTCGAAGTCGCCCACGATCGGAATTCCGCGCAGCGGGTTGACGATCCGCGTATCGACCAGGTAATCGTGATTCGTGTCCAGCCACCACTCGGCGCCTGTAAAGAATCCGACCTCGTCGCCGTTGACCGGATTGCCGTCAAAGTTGCCCGCCACGGGCATGGCCGTCTGGCCTCGCGGCTCGATGATCCCCGTCGGAGGATTGGGAACCCCGTCGTTGTCCGTGTCGATCAGCCAGCGGAAGCTGTTGCCGACGCGGCCATACGCCGCCAGCTTGTCGAAGCCATCCGCGATGCTGCCCGCCCCGGGGGCCGAGAAGTTGCCCGCGAACAGGTTGTCGGTCGTAAAGCCCAACATGTACACCAGATCGCGGTTGGTATAGTCCGCATTGTCTGGATCGAACGTAAAGTTGCCGTTCGTGTCGACCCACACGCTGCCCGAATGATAAACCGCCAACTCCGGTCGGCTGTCCACGGTAAAGCGGGCGACAAAATCGCCGCCGGGCTGCCCGTCGCCGCTGGGGAAGTGCGGGTTGTCTTGCGGCTCGGCCGCATTGCTCTCGCCATCCAAGGCGTTCCCCACGTCGTCGACCAACGAGTCGCTCAGCGTCAACGTGAAACGATCGTCGGGCAACGGCTCGAAGAACGTCAACACGATCGTGCCCGTCGCCGGCTGACCCCAAACCACCGGATCCGGGATGAACTGGACGTCCTTGATCGGGATGATCCCGTTGCTGTCGCCGCGCAGCCGATAATGGCCCAGCGTCTCGGCGACCAACGGATTCAACGCCGGATTGTCGAACGGATCTTCACGCGCCGGCAGATCTTGCACGCGGATGTACAACGTGCTGATCAGCGGCGTAGGGCCGTCGGTCGACGGTTTCGGATCGAAGACGTCGTACTCGGAGATCGCCATCAGGCCGACCAGCGGCGTTCGGGCGTCGCGGATGTCGCCGATCCGGGTCGCCGCGCCCGTCGTCAGATCGATCGCGTACAGGCCGGTCAGGCCT
This sequence comes from Candidatus Anammoximicrobium sp., assembly GCA_032229885.1. GTDB lineage: Bacteria > Planctomycetota > Planctomycetia > Pirellulales > Pirellulaceae > Anammoximicrobium. Next base: position 3,884 of record JAVYAJ010000058.1, read on the forward strand.
GTGACCGCCTGCGTCAACGCGGCGAACGCGATGTTGTTGCCGGGCGCCACGTCGAAACCCACCGCCCCGGTCACGTTCAGCCCCAACGGGCCGACCACCGTCTGCGCGCCGCCGGCCGCCGGGTCCTGGAGATTCAGCGTATCCGCGGCAAAGTCGATCGTGTACAGGCTCGTGTAGCCCGCGCCGACATGGTTGTTCGTATACGCGATTCCCGAGACACTCGCGCCCGGCGGGGTCAGGGCTGCTTGCACCGTCGTCGCGCCCGTGACCGGATCCACAAGATAGTTGCTTCCCGTGTCGCTGACGATTCGGAGCCGATCGGTCACGGGGTCGAAGTCGACTCCAAAGCTCGTGCCGGCCAGGTTCACCGACAGGTTGGCGACGAACGTCGCCGCACCCGTCCGTGGATTGACCGTGTACAGGGCGTCCGGGTTGGGCCCGTCGGCAACCGCGTACACCAGCCCATTGGCCGGCCGCACGTCGATCCCCACCACCGTGTCTCCGGCCGCCAGCCCGGTGATGGGCAGCGTCGCGGCGATCGAGTAGGGCGACGCGGCATTGAATCGCAACAGCGTGTTGTTGGCCAGCAGGCCCAGCAAGTCCGTGGCGTACACGCCCGTCACCTGCGGTCCCTGGGTGTCCAGGAAGATCTCGAGCGCCTGGGCGTTCAGCCCAGGACCCGGATTCACGTTCCCGGACAGATCTTCGGCCGTGACCAGGATCCGTCGCAACCCGTCCACCGGGAAAAAGGCCGGATCGTTCAGGTCGACGTTGCTGGTGATTTGCCATTGCCCATTGGGATACTGGTTCGTGCCGTCCGTCGGGATCGCCGCGGTCATGCCCAACAACACATCAAAATTGTCCACACCGTTGTCCGGCGTCAGATCCGCATAGATCCGAACGATCGAGTTGGCCTCGGCCGTTCCCCAGAATGTGGGAGTGCGATCGTTGGTCTTGTTGTCCACGAACGTCGTCGGCTGCGGGGTGACGCCCGGATCCACGGCGAGCCCGTCCGTCGGATCGTTGGCCAATCCGAAGAACACCGGCGGCGGCGCCGTATCGACGATGATCTCGAGCGACTGGCTGCGCGGTCCGAACCCGGTGGCCGGCGTTTGCGTGCCGGGGTCTACGTCGTTGTCCGCCGGATCGATCATCTGGACACGCGCCGAGAGGAAGTGGCTGCCCTCGCTCAGCGGCGTGGTGAACGTGTAGGAATACACGCCGAGAAGGTTCGGGACCGGCTGCGCAAAGCCCAGCAACACCGGGTTGTGCGTATCGACCTCGTCGTAGATCGCCACGCGATATCCGGCAGCCAAGTCGACCGGACTGCCGTTGGTCGAGGGGTTGAACGGAATCGCAATCCGCTCGTCCGGCGGCGGCGCGCCCGGCGCGCCCGCGGCGTTGCCCGGTAGGTCGTTCAGCAGGATGGCGTCGTCCAGGCGCAACAGGATCGTCGGCGTGTTGTCCCGCGTCACGTTGTCGAACTGGCTGCGTCCGCTGTCGCTGACCCCCAACACGTTCTGGATCAGGATCTGGCCGCGGATCTCGCCGCCCCCATGCGCGGTGCTCTGGATCTCGAGATAGGTGTTGCCAGCCAACAGGGCGGGAACGTGCGCGGCCGGGAACGGCTGGCCGGTCAGTTGCAGCCGGATCCCCGCGGGTTCGACCGTCCAGCCGGCCGCCCCTAGATTGACGATGCTCGCGCCGTTGATCCCCGCCGCGCCGACGCGGATATGCGCGCCGCTCAGTTCCGGCAGGGCGGTGAGGTTCGCGAGTTCGACGCCGGACACGAACAGATCCAGGTCGAACGTGTTCGCCCCGGCGTCGTACCGGAAGTTGGCCGTGCCGCCGGCGATCGTGTTCACCGCCGGAACCACCTGCGCGCCGGTCAGGATCGTCAGGTTGTCCGCCAGTTCGAGATCGAACGGCGTCGGCGGCGCATGATTGACCACCGACAGGTTGTAGACGTTGATCGCCGCGCTGGCGTTCGGAGCGTCGCCGGCGGGAATCGCCGCCCCGACGACCCGCAAATAGTACGTCTGGCCGGCCACCGCGGGAATGCGAACCCGCTCGTCGTCGGTCGCATCGTTCGCGCCAAACGCGCCCGTTCCGGCGATCGGCGACGGAAGTCCATTGACCAGCCCGTCCGCGTCGTACACGGCGATGTCCAGGTTGCCGTCGCCCGGCAGGCCCGCGCGGCCGTTGGCCAACGTGCCTTGCTGGCGGAAGTAGACCTGGATGTCCAGCGTCCCGGTCGTCTCGGCGACGATCCGATACCAGTCCTCGTCGCCCGGCGTGCCGAAAGGCGAGTCCGCGCCCGGATCGATCACTGGATCCACGTTGATCGTCTGGTTGGCGCCGAGGAACGTCGCATTGTGCAGCGATTGGTTCTGCTCGAACGGATCCGGCTTGAACACGAACAGTCGGCCGTTGCCGTCGGCGCCAGTGCCGCCGCTGACGGGGCCGATCGGGTGCATGCCGGCGTATTCAATGCCCGTGTACACGACCGGCGGCAGCCCGATGATCGGGTTCGCCGGATTGCCGCCGTCGAACGCGTACATGGTGAACGTGCCTTCGCCCGGCGCGGCGCCGACTCGCTGGATCGTCGTGTCGCCTAGCCCGTCATCCACGACCGTCAGCCGATCGCCTGTTGCCGACGGTCCGCCCTGAACGTCGATCCGCAACATGTCGGCCGCGACGCCGGCCGCCACCAGCGAGTCGGCGTGAGCCACACGAATGATGTCGTCGCCCCGCCCGGCCTCGATCCGCACCTGCTCGACCGTCCCCTGCACCAACGTGCTGGTGATCGTGCCGGGGCCGCCGAGCACGCCGTCGTACAGATTGCCCGCATTGCCGATCTCGTGCCGCAACTGCGTCGGGCTGTCCTGACGCAGATCGATCCGATCGTCGTAGGACGTCGCGCGGATCAGGATCGTGTCGAAGCCCGCCCCGCCGTCGAACGTATCGAGACCGCCGTGGCCTTCCATCGTGTCTTCGCCGTCGTCGCCGAAGAACAGATTCTTGTTCGGTCCGCCGATCAACAGGTCGTCGCCGTCGCCGCCGTGCAGTTCGAGCACGTCGCCGCTGAGCACGTCGTCGCCCGCGTCGCCGAACAGCCGCACGCCGATGGCCGCGCGAACGTCCGGCCACGCCGTGATCCGGTCGTTTCCGTCGTTGCCGTGCACGTCCAGCAGATCGCCTTCCGCGACAGCCGCGTTGTGGACGAACAGGCTGTATGCCAATCCGGCGACCTGCACCACGCCGTTGGAAACGGTGATGTCCAGGTTGTCGTCCAGGGCGCGGCCCTCGAACACAACCGCGTCGGCAGCGCCGTCGGACGCTCCGGCCCCGTCGCCCAGATCCACGTCCACGACCTTGACATCCGTCATCGTCAACGTGCTCAACTGGCCGGTCGGGCTGCGGCCCACGTTCACCGTGTCCGCTCCGCCCAGCGCATCGAGCTGAATCCGTTCGATTCCCGCCATGTCGATCGTGACGTCGTCCACGTCGCGGTGCAGAATCGCCCGTGATGGATCGGCGAGCGCGGCGAAGATATTGAACGCCTCGTCCGCGTTCGATCCGTTGACCACCAACACGTCGGCTTCGTCGCCGCCGCCTTCGACCACGTCGTTCCCGTCGCCCGGATTCCACACGATCGTGTCCGAGCCGTCGCCGCCGAACAGGCGATCGTCGCCCTCGCCACCGTAGATCACGTCGTTGCCTTCGCCGCCGTAGATCGTGTCATCGCCCGCCAGCCCGTAGATCACATCATCACCGCGACCGCCGTCGATCAAGTCGGCCAGCGGCGTACCGACGATCAGGTCGTCGCCGTCGCCACCGAAGATGGTCGCATCGAACGTCGCGGACATATTGACGATGTCGTTGCCCGCGCCCGCGTCGACGAATTTGCGCACGCCCTGCAGACCCAGCGCCAGCGGCGCTGGATTTCCGCCCAGACCGTCGTGGCCGATGATGTCGTCGCCGCCCAGCCCAAGGATCCGCAGCTCGGCAAACCCGGCTCCGCCAGCCCCGATCGTCACCGGCACGCCGCCGTTGACGGTGACCGTATCGGCCGTGGCTGTCACCACATCGTTGCCCTCGGTCCCCACGATCGTGACCACGTCGTCGCGATCCGCGCCGCCGTCCGCGAACAACGTCAGCGAGCGCGATCCGACCAAGTGGGTCGGATGGATTACAAACTGGTTGTCCCCGAATCCGTCATCCAACGTCACCGCGTCGAAATCGACGTAATCGATCGTCTCGCGGTCGTCGATCTGCAGCCGATCTCCTGCGATGGGGCCAGCCTTGACCGTCCACAGACTGTCCGCTGCATCGTCTTCCACGGACAAGTTGTCGGCATCGCCGGCATTGCCCCGCAACAGGATGTGCTCGATACCGACATACGGAATGCCCAGCGCATCGACGGTTACCCGACCATCGCCGTTGCGGAATTCAGGCAGCACACTGAACACTTCGTCGTCGCCGGCAGACCCGTTGACCTCCAGTACATCGCTGGCCCCGGGACCGCCGCCTTCGACGGCAATCATGTCGTACGGCTGCGGCGCATTGACGGTAAACGTGTCGTCGCCGTCCAAGCCGGCGAGCACCAGATTCTCGACACTCATCTGCGCAAGGGTCAGGCGGACGCCGTGCGAGTTCGCTAACGTCACGGCGCCGCTCGTCGCCCCTACGTTGAAGATGTCGTCCAGGCCCGTGCCGTCCACGACGAGGGTGTCGGCGCCCGCATCACCGTCGACCGTCAGCGATCCGCCAGCACCCAAGTTCTGATAGTTGATGCCCAGCAGCGAGTTGACCCGCAGGCGGCCTTCGTCGATCGCTTCGCCCGGTGTGTGGACGATCGTATCGTCGCCCACGGTGGCCTGAACCGTCAGGCGGTCGTCGGCGTCCTCGCCGTCGTAGATCAACTGTTCGAAACCACCTTCGCTCGAGGCATACTCGTTGACTCCGTCGCCGTCGCAGTCCACCTCAAAGCTCTGCACCAGATGGATCACCGTATCGTACGGTCCGCCCACATTGGAAGTCGTATTCACCAGCAACGTCCCGGTTTCCGACGTCAGCGGCTGGTAGACCACCGATGTCGGGCCCGGCGTTTCGAGTTCGAATACATCGCCCTGGTCGCCCGTGACCGCCGATGGCGTGCCGCCGACCACCCAGGCATTCACATTCCATGCGATCGGTGCGCCCGTTGCCGGATCGATCGCCGGCGTGCGGAATACCACGTCGTCGTCGCCGGCCCGGGCATCCACGTACAGATTGACGCTGGCATCGGCCGGGTTGTTGTTGACCCACAGGATCTCCAGACCGTCGTTGACGCTGGACGTAAAGTCCTTGTTGCCGTCGGCCGTCGCATACCGCAACGGATTGGTCAGTTCGGTCCGGGCGATGACCGTAATGTCGTCGTCGCCGTTGGCGCCCACGATCACGGCACAGGCGAAGTCGGTCACCTGTCCGGCTTCGATATGGTCGAAGCTGATCCGAGCGTTGCTGCCGACGATGATCCCGCCTTCGTCCTTTTCCGGCCCCGCCTCGAAGATCACGGGACCGCCGCCGGCGATGATGTTGAACCGGTCGCCCGCCGACTCGCCGATCGGATCGCCGCCGTCGATGAACACCGGAATGGCGCCGGCCACCACGTTGAACGTGTCGTCGCCTTCGAGGCCGAAGACCGCCAGCGACTCGGCGTTGGTCCAAGTCACCGTCCCGTCGACGGTGAGATCGTTGTTGTCGTCGACGGTCACACTGGCTGCCGGAACGTCGACGTTGAACGTCTGCGACCGGGCGTTGCCGACCACGACCAGCGTATCCTCGCCGCCGCCCAAGTCGATGTGCGCGGCGTTCCCGCCCGTGTTCGAGTAGTACACCACGGGCGCCACCACGCCACTGCCTACCTGCCCGTTTTGCTGCACCGCCAAGCCGCGTTCGACTTTGCCCGAATTGGCATCGTACACGGTCACCGTAATATCGTCATCCGCGCCGGTGGCGGCAATCGTCGGACCGGCCGCGCCGGCATTCAGATTGATCACCTCGACCCCGCTGTAGACCACAGGCCCAAAGCCAGTTTCAGTGACCGTCTGCGCTTCCAGATCGACCGCTACGGCCGCTCCGCCGCCGACGAAGTTCAACACA
>JAVYAJ010000059.1:0-28601 GCA_032229885.1 Candidatus Anammoximicrobium sp.
CAACGCCGCGGGCCTCGATTTCTATCCCGCGCCGCGGGCGCGTTCGGTCGATTCGGCGGTCGACTCGCTCGAAGACCGTCCGCAGTTCATCACGGTCAAGGCCGCGATGGGCATCTCGAATTCGCCGATCCTGGCCCCGCTGCGCGACGCGACCGGTCAGTTGCGGATCGACGATCCGAACGTGTCGCCGCCGCAGGGCCAAGGCGCCGACGTGTTCAAGGATCGCGGTTCGCTCGATCGCAGCGACTTTGCCGGTCCGGCCGCCGTGTTGCTCACGCCTCGGGACAACGACGCGCTTGGAATCGACGTCGACCCGACGACCACGGTGGTGCAATTGACCGGCGGCTCGTACGATCATTTCCTGATCCAGGTGATCGACGGCTTCGAGGCGGCGGATCCGTTCCCAGGCGTGGGCGTCAACGACATGACCGTCCTGGGCCCGACCGGTCCGGATGGTCGGCTGCCGGGCGCGGCGGTGACGGTGTTCGCCGACGGCGTGTTCCTCGAAGAGGGCGTCGATTACGCGTACGGCTACGATCCGACGCGGAAGACGATTCGCCTGACGCCTACCGCCGGGCTGTGGGCCGACGACAAGGTCTATGTGATCCGCTTGAACAACCGCGACCGCTATGTCATCAATGCGCCGACCGGCGCGCCCGAGCTGGCCGGCTCGCATTTCGACATCACGGATGATGCGGGCATCCGGGTGCGGTTCGAGTACGACAGCGGCTACACGATCCAAGTGCCCGAATCCCTGGCGATTCAGGTTCCCGTCTCCGGATTGGCCGACGGCCAGCGGTTCATCATCCGTGACGCCAGCGCGCCGGCGAATCGGCCGGTGGTGTTCGAGCTGGACGTCAACGACCACGTGTTGCCCGGCAACGTGCGTGTGCCGTTCGTGTTGGGGTCCAGTCAGGAAGAGATCGCGGACGCGATCGTGGCCGTGCTGCGAGGCCCCGCGGCGATCGGCGCGGGCCTGCTGCTGGACGCCAAGCATATCGGCGGCGGCCGGATCCATCTGGGGGCGCCCGAGGGCTATACGCTGAATACGCGGCCGAGCAACCTTGGCCAGCCGGCGACGATCCAGACGCTCGCCGTGCCCTCGGCGACCAGCAACCCCGCGGTTGCCGACGTGTTCGACGGACAGACTTTCAGCATCGCCTATGCCCCGCCGGGCGGGCCCACGACCAGCGTGCGGTTCGAGTTCGATACGGATCTCGTCCCGAGCGTGGCGCCGGGCAACGTCCGCGTGGCGGTCCCTACGGGGCCGATTCCGGCGACTCCGGAGTTCGTGGCCGAGCAGATTCTCGCGGCGATCCAAGGCACGGCGCTCGGCGCCCTGCTGCAGGGGTTGCGCGATGCGGGCGACGGGCTGTTGTATCTGCACCAGGGCGACGAAGCGTCGGTGGCGCCCGAGTCCAGTCGCGTCATCGAAGGCTATGTGTCGCGACCGATCTCGGACGTGCCGGGCCAGCCCGAGATCTTCGTGGTCTCGTACGACGACGACGCCGACCCGGCGACGCCGCCGGTCGAAGTCCGCTTCGAGCTGGATCGCGACGGAACCACCGAGTCGGACACCGTGGTCATCCCGTTCACGTACGGCGACACGAACGAGGAGATCGCGGCCCGGATCGGTCAGGCGATTGCGATGGCCCTGCCGCTGGACTTGCCCGAGGCCAAGGCTCTGGAGGACGGCCTGGTGTTTGTCGGCGGGACCACGCAGCACCATGTCGACCTGACCGACAGTCCAAGCCTGTGGCTGCGAAGCGAACCGTTCGTAACACCGTCGACCCAGCTTCTGTTGCCGCCGGTGCTGATGCTGACCATCCCCGCTGCGGGCGGCGCGGCGATCAACGACGGCGACGTGTTTCAGATCATCGACACCTCGCTGCCGCCGACGGATCGTCTGCTGCAATTCGAGTTCAATTCGGTGGGCGGCGCCACGGATCCGTCGACGGACCAACTGATCCCGTTCACCCCGTTGGACACGGCCGAAATGATCGCCCAGGCGATCAAGACGGCGATCGAAAACCTGGTCGTGCCCGGAGGCTACAACGCCGGCGCCGTCTTGCGGCCCACGGTCGAGGCCGGCGGGATTGTCCTGCTGGCGGGGGCCAACGGAAATCACACGCTGGACGCGACGCGAGCCCCCTCGCTGACGGCGTCCGGGGGGCGGCTGGCCGACGGCGAGACGTTCTCGATCGAATACAACGGCGTGGTTCGCATGTTCGAGTTCGACAGCGATGGCCACGTATCGGCGCCGACCAACGTGCCGATCCTGTTCACGATGACCAGCGACAACGATCAGATCGGCGCCAGCACCGTGGCGGCCATCCGCTCGCAGCCGCTGCTGGGGCTGCCGGAGGTGAGTTACGCCGGGCGCGGCGTGATCGAGCTACGGGACACGTCGCAGCACATCACCACGCTGCCGCCGGACTCGCTGCCGTCCGAAGACAGCCTGTCCCTGGCCGGGATCCCCGGCGGCGCCATCCGGTTGCCGTTCGAGCCGTCCAGCCAGTTCACGGGCGACCAGTTCGCGGACATGATCGTCCGGGCGATCAACAACAGTCCGCTGACCAACGTGACCGCATCGCTGCGAGGCGGAAACACCTTGTTCGTCGACTTTCTGACGGCGTCGAATCGGCCCGTGGATTTTGTCGCCGGACGCGCCAACATCACGGGCGTGTCGAACTACTTCCTGCGGGCCATTCAAGATCTGCCCGGCAACTGGCTGAAGGCGAACCAGTTCACCGGCGAGACGCGGTTCACCATCCTGATGCCCGGAGCGATGCTCGATTTCGGCGACGCCCGCGTGGCGAATCGACCCGGCCAATATCCGACGCTGTTCGAGGAAGACGGCGCCCGGCATGTGATCGCGCCCGGCTGGCATCTGGGTGCGCGGGTGGACGGCGAACGCGATGGGCAGATCATTCCCGGCGGATTCGGCGACGAATTGGACCATGCCGTGGATCTGGGCAACAGCACGCTCACGCTCGAGGGCAACTCGCCGCTGACGATTCAACTGCCCGGTGGGGCAAATCCCGACGTGGCCCTGGATGGACGCTATTTCGACCTGATTTCGGCGGGCGTGACGACCCGTTTCGAATTCGACCGCGGGCGTGACGGAGTCAACCCGGGGGCCCTCGCGATCGAATACGACGCGGGCGCGACGCGCGCCCAGATCGCCGACGCGCTGGTGGCGGCGGTCCAGGCGGCGAATCTCGGGCTGACGCCCGCCCATTTGGGCGCCGGCGCCGTGTTCCTGGGCGGACGGCAACTGCACCGCGTCGAGACGACCAGTCCCCCTCTGACGCTCGACGGGTTGCCCGTGTACCAGATGACCGTTGCCGCGGGATACCAGATCGGCGACGGCGAGACGATTGTGATCTCGGACGGCCAAGACGTCGTTCCTTGGATCTTCGAGTTCGATCACGACGGTAGCGTGGCGGCCGGAAACTTCGCCGTCCCCATTCTGGCGACCGACGACGCCGCGACCGTGGCTCATAAGCTGCGCGCCGCCGTGCTGGCCGCGCAGCGCACCCAACCGGCGCCGCACGGACCAGCGGTGACGCTGACGGAACTGGGCGACGGCCGCCTGCATGTGCGTGGCGTGGCGAGCCACACGATCGACTTTGGCCACAGTCCGTTGACCTACGGCGGCCAAACGCCGACGACGGTTACGGTCCCGGCGGCCGGATTGGGATTCCAACTGACGCCCAGCCTGCTGCTGCTCGTCCGCAAGGTGGCCGGCGGCGGCGTCGCCGACGGTCAGACGTTCACGATCGTCGACGGGACCAGTTCGGCGGTGTTCGAGTTCGATACGAACGGGACGTTGACGACGTCGGGCGCCCGGCGGGTGACGGTCAGCGCGCTGAGCGCCGGTCCGGCGGTGGCCGAAGCGATTCGCGCGGCCATCCAGTTGGCGATCGACGAGGGCGTCCTGGCCGACCTGGCGCCGACAGTCGACGCGACGTCCGATCCCAGCTATGTGCGGATCGATCTTCACGCCGCCGTTCGCCATAGCCTGGACACGACGGCCAGCGGCCTGCAGCAACGCACCGCCGTGCGCGACGGCCAGACGTTCGTCGTCAACGACGGGTCGAACGTCGTGACTTTCGAGTTCGACTTCGACATCCCGTCCGCCGTGGGGACCATTGGCGCCCGCGCCGTCCCGGTTCAGGCTACGTACTCGGCCAATGACATCGCCAACGCGATGGTGGCCGCGGTGACGCAGGCCATCGACGATGGCGATCTGAGCGGCGCCGCAGGCCTGACGCCGAAGAACGTCAGCGGCGGCAACGTCCAAATCGGCGGCGGCGGCGCCCTGTCGGCAGGCTCGACGGTGGCGCTCAGCGCGTATGGCGTCCCGGGCGGCGTGCTCGATGGGCATACCTTCCACCTGTGGGACAGCATGGGCGTGCGGCGGTTCGAGTTCGACGCCAACGGCCAATCGATCCCCGGGAATCGAACGGTGCCGTTCCAGGTGACGAGCACCGCCGCGGACATCGCCGCGGCGATGGTGGCCGCGATTCAGGCCTCGGGTTACGGCGTGAACGTCGTCCACCTGGGCAACGGCAAAATCGCCCTGGACGGCAACGACGACGACGGGGTCCGTTTCGACGGCGTCCTGACGCCGGGCGCCACGGTCCCGATCACCGTATTCGCCTCGCGCGACGGCCACCTGGACGGCTGGCTCGATCTGAACGGCGACGGCGACTGGAACGATCAATTCGAACAGATCTTCCGCAGCGTGCCGGTCCACGCCGGGGCCAACGCGTTGACGTTCACCATCCCGTCGGCGACCGGACCGGGGATTACTTTTGCCCGGTTCCGCTTCGGCAGCGAAGGCGGGCTGGCGCCGACCGGCCTGGCGATCGACGGCGAGGTCGAAGACTATCGTGTCGAGATCATCTCGAACGTTCCGCCAACCATCGCCGGGCCTGCGGAACTGGCCACCGACGAAGACGTGCCGCTGGTCGTCTCCGGCCTGCGGATCATGGATCCCGACGCGGCGTCGGCGAATATTCGCGTTACGCTATCTGTTTTGCACGGCAAGCTGTCCGTGTCGCCCACGCTGTTGCCGGGCGGAGGGATCGTGGGCAACGGCGCCGATCGCGTGATCTTGACCGGCACGCTGGCCCAGATCAACGGAACCCTATCCGCCGCGGACGGTCTGGTGTACCAGAACATGCCCGAGCACTACAGCGGCGGCGATCGACTGACGATCGTCGTCGACGATCTGGGCAATTCGGGAACCGGCGGTCCGCAGCAGACGGTCGCCTTGATCCCGATCACGATCGCGCCGATCAACGACGCTCCGGTGATCACGACCCCCGGCACGCAGACGACCGACGAGGATGTGTCGCTGGTAATTCACGGGATTTCGATCGTGGACGTAGACATCGGCCAGCCAAACATGGGGACGGGGACGGGCGAGATTCGCGTCACGCTGTCCGCCCAAAACGGGACGCTCGAAGTCGACGCCGCGGCCGCGCCGGCGGCGAGCGTGACGGACAATGGCACGGATTCCGTGATCCTGTTCGGCTTGTTGAGCGACATCCAGACGATCCTGGACCAAGGTGTGACGTACACGGGCCTGTTGGACTTCAACGGCGACGATGTGGTGACCATCGTCGCGAACGATCTGGGCAATTGGCCTCCGCCTGCGCAAGAATCGGTCGCGTCGTTCACCGTTGCCGTAGCCGCCGTGAACGATCCGCCGGTCATCACCGTGCCGGCGACGCTCGTCGCGGACGAGGACACCTCGCTGCCCTTGAGTGGGTTCAATGTGGTGGACGTCGACTCGGGGGCGACGCCGATCACCGTCACGCTGACGGTGACAGGGCGGAGCGATGGGCAATTGCCCAACGGCACGCTCAAGATCAACCCCGTGGTCGGAGGCGTCGATCCGAGCACGCAGGTCGCCGGAAACCAATCATCGAGCGTGACGATCACCGCCCCGATAGCGCAGATCACGGCCACGCTGAGCGGGCCGGCCGGTTGGAGCTATCTGCCGCCGGCCGATTTCGGCGGGAATGTCGGTAATCCCAGGTACGAGATCCTCACGATCGTGGCCAACGACGGCGGCGCGACGGGCAGCGGCGGACCGGGGGCGGATACGCGTGCGGTGACGATCACCGTCCGCGAGGTCAACGATCCGCCGGTGATCCATCTGCCGACGACCTCGGCGAGCGTGGGGGAAGATGAAGTTTTAAACCTGCGCGATTTCGGCGCGATCACGATCACCGATGCGGACGCGGGCAATGCCGTGATCTCCGTGCAACTGTCGGCAGGCCGCGGCACGATCACCGTCGACGAGTCCGTCTCGGGCGGCCCGGTGATCATGGGCAACGGGACGGCGCAGGTCAAGCTGAGCGGCACGCTCACCCAGATCAACGCCCTGCTGGACTCGTACGTGCGGTACCAGGGCCTGTTGAACACCAACGGCCAGGACGTGTTGACCATCTCGGCCGACGACTTGGGCAACACCGGCGGGCCGCCGGCGGTTGGCGTGGGACGGGTGACCATTACGGTTCAGGCCGTGAACGACGCCCCGCAGATCACGCTGCCGGGTGATTTGGAGGTCAACGAAGACACGAATCTGGCGATCCGCGGAATCGTGATCAGCGATCCCGACGTGACCGAGAACGGGGCCGATGGCGTCATCACGGTCACGTTAACGCTGGCGGCGATTGCCCCGAGCGCGCAGGTCGGAACGCTGAGCGTCAACCTGGCTGCGGCTGCTGGCTTGACGGTCACCGGCAGCCCCGGACCGAACGTCGTGATTCGGGGTCCGCTGGCGAACATCAATACGCTGCTGGCCCATCCGTCCGGGTTGGTCTACCGCGGCGAGCTCGATCGCAGCGGCCGCGTCGCGCTGAGCGTCACGGCGAACGATGAAGGAAAGAGCCCGGCGACTCCGGTCCCACCCAACGGCCCGAAGATCACCACCGCGTCGCTGACGATCACGGTTCGAGCCGTCAACGACGCGCCGGTCGTGACCGTCCCGACGGGCACGCGAACAGTCGTCGAGGACCTGCCCACGCAGATCACCGGCATCTCGATCGCCGATGTCGACATCGGCCAGACGACGATCGATCCGCCGGGCACGGGTACGGGCCGGATGCGGGTGACGCTGGCCGCTGGCCGCGGCGCGATTGTCGTGAATCCGACGGCGGCGCCGCTGGTCGGGGTGGCCAACAACGGCGCCCAGACAGTGACGCTCGACGGCGCGCTGGCGGACATCAACGCGCTGCTGGCCGCGGGAATCACGTACCAGGGATTGGCGAACGTCAATGGCGCCGACGTCCTGACGGTCACTGCTGACGATCTGGGCAACTGGCCGCCGCCGGCTCGCAGCACGACAGCCACGATTCCCATCTCGATCACGGCGGTCAACGATCCGCCGGTTGTGCTTGCACCGTCCGGGCATCTGGTGCTCGAGGATCCCGCGCCGGGCGCCCCGTCCTATTTCGGTCCGATCTCGATCACGGACGTAGACGTGGCCGAAGGAACCGGCCTGATGCGCGTGGAGCTGCGCGTCGCTCACGGAAAACTGACGCTGGATCTGTCCGTTCCCGGTGGGCTGCGCGCCGCCAACGTGACCGGCAACGGAACGGGGCAGATCCAGATCAACAACGCCGGGCCGGCGTTGCTCAACGCCACCTTGTCTAGTCTGACGGGCCTGCGTTACCAGCCCAACTTGAATTACAACGGATCGGACGCGCTGACGATCACGGCCGACGACAGAGGCAACACGGGAACTGGCGGTCTTCAGCAGACGATCGCCACGGTTCCGATCACCGTCACCGCCGTGAACGATCCGCCGGAACTGCCCTGGGCGATCCCGCCGGCGATCCCGCCGCAACCGTTGACGGCCGAGGATGCTTCGGCGTTTGTGGTGTGGCCCGCGCCCGCGGTTGTCGATGTGGACGTCGCCGAAGCGCCGGGAGACGGCCGGTTGACCATGACGTTGAAGGCGGATCACGGAACGCTGACGGTCAGCACCGCTTACGGGCTGACGGCGAGTGATTTCGACGGCCCCGCCAGCGGCAGCACCGTTCGTTTTACGGCTTCGCTGGCGGCCATCAACGCAACCCTGTCCGGGACGACGGGCGTGCGATACACGCCGGACGCGAATTACAATGGCCGTGACCGCATCGTGGTCACCGCCGACGATCGAGGCAACAGCGACGCCGCGACCGGGACACCCGCGGCCACGCCGCTGACCGCGCAGGGGACCGTCACGGTGACCGTGGTGGCCGTGAACGATCCGCCTGTGCTAACGGTGCCGAGCACCGATGTGACCGTCCGCGAAGACACCGATTGGGCCGTGCAGGCGCATGTGGTGGACGTCGACGCCGCCGAGGGAACGGGCGAGCTGGAGATGACGCTCCAGGCGTTCTACGGCACGCTGACCGTGCAGACGAACGTGCCCGGCGGCGTGGTGGCTGGCAAGGTGACCGGCAACGGCGGCTCGGCCGTGCGGCTGGTCGGCACGCAAGCGCAGTTGAACGCAACCTTTGACGCGGCCGGCGTCGTGTACCGCGGAAATCTCAATTTCTACACGACGTCTCCCGGGCAAGAGCGTCTGGTGATCCACGTGACCGACGAGGTGAACGGCGTCATCAATACCGGGCCGATTCGCGGCGAGGACAGCCGGACGGTGTCGATCACCATTACGCCGGTCAACGACGCTCCGACGATCCAGATCGTCGCGCCGAACCAGATCATCGAGGATACGCCCGTGCCGCTGCCGATCCTGGTCAGCGACGCGGAGATCGACGATAACCGCATCATTTGGACGGCGACGCTGCACGCGGATCTCGGCTTGTTCACCGTGCGGACGGATGTCCCCAACGGCGTGCCCGCGGCGAGCATCACGGGAAACACGTCCGGAACGGTCGTGCTGCAAGGGACGGGCCGCCAGGTGCGAGCGACGCTGGCGGCGGTCAACGGCGTGCTGTTCCAGGGCGCGCCGAATTTCGACGGCACGGACATCCTGACGGTGACGATCGTCGATCCAGGGCCGCCGGACGCCGTTCCGCCGGACGCGCAGACCAGCCGCGCTACGCTGACGTTTACGATCCAAGGTGTGAACGACCCGCCGGTGATCACGCTGCCAGGCGGTTTGATGACGAACGAGGACGTACCGCTCGTGCTGACCGGGCCGCGGGCGATCCACATCGTCGATCCGGACTCGGGAGCGGCGAATATCGCGGTCGTGTTGCAGGTCGATCACGGGCGTCTGACCATCGGCGGCGCGGTCCCTGGGACCCTCACGGTTTCCGGCAGCGGCTCAAGCCGCGTGACCCTGGTCGGGCCGGTCAACTCGATCGGCGCCGTATTGGCCGATCCCAATGGCGTGACCTACCTGGGCTTCCCCGATTTCTACGGCGTCGATCGGCTGATGGTCACCGCGGACGATCGCGGCCACACGGGCGCCGGCGGTCCACAGACCGCCGCGGCGTCGACAACCATCACGGTCAACCCGGTGAACGATCCGCCATTCATTGCCAACCCAATTCCCGATTTCGCCGTGGACGAGGATTCGCCGGACACGTTGATCGAGCTGTTCCCCGGTGTTTTCGGCGACGTAGACAATACGACGCTGACACTGACCGTCGAGAGCAATAGCAATCCGTCGGTGGTGTCCACGAGCATTACGGGGACGCGACTGACGTTGCGCTATCTGCCCGATCAACATGGCAAAGCTCGGATTCGGGTCCGCGCGTCGGATGGACAGTACTTTGCGGAGGACGAGTTCGAGGTCACGGTTCGACCGATGCCGGACGCGCCGTTCGTCGCCAACCCGATCCCGGACCAGGTCGTTTCGTTCGGATCGACGACAACGGTCGTCGTCAGCGTGGCCGGCGTGTTCGACGATCCGGATTTGCCCGACGATGTGCTGACGTTGTCATACAACCACGCCACGGGGAACACCAATCCGGATTTGGTTGTCAGCGGGACGTTGAACCAGACCACGTCGATCCTCACGCTGCAATTGGCGGCAGGTCGCTTCGGTCGCTCGGAGATCACAGTGCGAGCCACCGATTCGACGGGACGAAGCGTCACCGACACCTTTGCGGTGATCGTCAACTCGGCGCCCACCGCGCGCAACTTCACGGTCACGACCAAGGAAGACGTCCAAGCCTCGATCAACGTGCTGGCCAACGTCACGGACATCGACGGGATGATCGATCCGGCCAGCATCACGATCGTCCCGGGAAGCGGACCAAACCACGGTCAGATCTTGGGTATCGCCAACGGCATCGTCACCTATCTGCCGGACCCGAACTACCACGGATCGGACTCGTTCCGCTATACGGCGCGCGACAACGAAGGTCTGATCTCGAACGAAGCGACGGCGACGATTACGATTCTGTCGGTTCCCGACTTCCAGAATCCGAATCCCAACTTGCGGGCGGACGTCAACAAATCGGGCCAGGTGACGCCGATGGACGCCCTGATCCTGATCAACTATATCAACGCCAACCTCGATCCGGGTCTGGGTTATGCGCCGTTGCCGCCGGACCCGATCCCGCCGGCCACGCCCGAGTTTTACTACGATGTGAACGGCGATGATCGCTGCGATGCCCAGGACGTCCTGATCGTCGTGAACATTCTGAACAATGCGGCGGCCGGGCAGGGCGGCGGCGAGGGCGAGTCCGCAGTCATCCCGTCGCACGGGACCGCCGCGCCGAGCGCGACGGGCGCGGCGCCGTCGCTACTGGTAGCCCCTGATTTCACGCTGCTGAATCGGGCAAGCGCCGAGATGCAAGCGGTACGCCGCGCCGACCGCGCCACGACGAATGGAGACGCGGTCGTCGAAAGGCGCGAGAGCCTCGCGCCGATCTGGCCCGCGACGGCCGGCGCGGCTGCGGATGTCACGCCTCGAGACGCTTGGTTCCGGCGGATCGGCGCCGAGACCGGCGAGTTGCTGGACGCGGCCTTCGGGGCTGCCCTGGATGATATCGCCGACAGCGTCAGCGACGGATATGGACCGGAGGTGATCGAAGACTGGATTCTGAGCGGCTCGAAAGGCAAAGGCTAGGAGCCTGTCCGAGAGTTGGGCTCGACCCACAACAGATTGTGAAGGCGTGATCGCTCGCAACACAACCTGTTATGGTATTTTGAGTACTCAGACAGACTCGTCGGGCATCGTCCAAGTTGGATTGTGACGTAGCCTCGACAGCGCCCTGGCGTGCCGCCGGAGATGCGCGTTCGGGTCGCCCCGGCGCGTCGGCAGACCCCGCGAGGCGTGCGATCGACGCGGACGCGACCACCGTCTTGGAGAAGATCGGACCGAATCGCCATTGCTATGACTGCTGCACTGGAACCGAGACTGGCGACGCGCGACGAATTGGGCGTAGCGGCGGAACGTTTGCCTCGCCACGTCGCCGTGATCATGGACGGCAACGGGCGTTGGGCGGAGAGCCGCCGATTGCCGCGAATCGAGGGGCATCGGCAAGGCGTGATCAGCGTCCGCAACACGGTTCAAGCGTGCGCCCGCTTGGAGATCGGGCAACTGACGTTGTACTGCCTGTCCAGCGAGAATTGGAAACGACCGCGGCACGAGCTGGACTTTCTGATGCACCTGCTCGAACGGTATCTGATCGACGAGCGGCCGACGATCATGGACAACCAAGTGGTGGTCGAGATCATCGGGCGGCGAGACGGGATCCCGTCCCAGGTGCAACACGAGATGGACAAGACCGTCGCCTTGAGCGCGGCCAACACCGGCATGCGTCTGTGTCTGGCGATCAATTATGGCGGCCGAGTGGAGCTGGTGGACGCCGTACGGCGGATCGCGAGCCGCGTTCGCGACGGTCGGATGACGATCGACGACATCACCGAAGAAGCGATCGCGCGGCACCTGTACACGGCCGGGATGCCCGATCCGGACCTGCTGATCCGAACGGCGGGAGAGATGCGAGTCAGCAATTTTCTGTTGTGGCAGATCAGCTATGCGGAACTGTGGGTCACCGACCGATGTTGGCCGGATTTTCGGCCCGAGGATCTGTACCAGGCGATCCGAGACTATGCGCTCCGCCAGCGGCGTTTCGGCGGCTTGGGCGACCCGTGACCGCGCGCCGTCGGAGCTGCTTGCCGGGCGGAACCTGTCATGCGCGTCGGCGCGCGGGGGCTGCGCTACACGGGGCCCGTTCGGCAGCCGCGAGCTGCGTTGGCCTGCTTTGGGTTGCCGGAGGAATGCTGCGCGGCGCACGTGTTGATCGTCCATGGTGCTTGGGCGTCATTGCGTCGCGAGCGCCGGTCGGTGTTGCGGAAAGGGCGTTTCGTGCTGCGTTGGCGATTGTTGGTCTCGGCGCTGCTGTTGACGCCGTTGATCGGGCTGCTCGTTGTGGACTACCGCTGGAACGGGGACGTGCCGGGCATCTGGCTGTGGCCGGTGCTCGCGCTGCTGACGCTGCTCGGCGTGGGCGAGGTGCTGGACCTGCTGGCCGAGCGATCCTTGCGGCCGGCGGCGTGGAGCGTGTACGTCGGCGCCCTTCTCGTGGCTGCCGCCTCGCTGGCGCCGTCGCTGTGGCGCGCGCCCGGGACCGCGGTCGCAGATCCGACGGCGATGCTAGCCTGGCCGCTCGCCGCGCTCGTGATCGCCGTTGCCCTGGCGTTCGCCGCGGAAATGGCCCGATACGAAGGTCCGGGCGGGGCGATCGTGAATGTGGCGTTGTCCGTGTTTGCCGTGGCGTATGTGGCCGTGCTGATGACGTTCCTCAACGCGCTGCGCGTGTACCAGGACAACGGCTGGGGCATGGCTGCGCTCGGGTCGCTGATCTTCGTAACCAAGATGGCGGACATCGGCGCGTACACCTGCGGGCGCTTGTTCGGACGCCACAAACTGGCGCCCGTGCTCAGTCCCAAGAAAACGATCGAAGGCGGCGTCGGCGGAGTAGCCACGGCGTGTCTGGCCTCGTGGTTTTTCTTTTCGGCGTTTCTATCGCCCTTGGCGGGATCGACAGCCCGGATGCCGCCGGTCTGGGCTTGCCTGGCATACGGCGCCGTCGTAGCCGTGGCGGGCGCCGTCAGCGACCTAGCCGAGTCGCTGCTGAAACGGGACGTGGGGCGCAAGGATTCGAGCCGCTGGATGCCCGGCCTGGGCGGCATTCTAGATGTCCTGGATTCGCTGTTGCTGGCGGCCCCCGCGGGCTATTTCTGCTGGCTCACGGGAATGCTGGGGCCCTAGCGCCGCCGAACTTTGCGCACCGCGATGGGGCGAGATCATGGCGATGCCGCGTCGGCGCGGCGATCGAGGGCCACGCTCGAGGCATGACCGCAACCGGATGGACGCGATGGACGTGACGAAATGCGAACGAGCGTGACGGACGCGACGGAGCGCGTCCCTCCAGGTGGGCGCACTCTGTTCTGCGCGCGTCGCCCAGCCTGAACGACGTGCTGCGGCCGATCGAGCTGGCGTCGACGAAGGCTCCAGTGCCTGCGTCTGCGCCAGCTCGGTGCCACCATCCGCGGTCGCTCAGTGCATCTCGAACACGTACACCAGCGAGAACCAGATCCCGACGACGAGGAAGATGTTTCCGGTCGCCATCCGCGCCCACCACTCGACTTGCGACAACACGTTGTACGCTTTGCCGACCGACTTGGCGCTGTACGCCAACAGCAGCGCGACCGCCAGCACGGGCGCGGCCGTGCCGATCCCGTAGACCAACGGCAGGACGACGCTGCCGCCCGGCAGCAAAGTCTCTGGCAGCGTGATCCCGACGCGGGCCAGCACCGCCGTGATCGCCCCGGCTTCGGATCCCATGACCAGAGCCACCAACCCGAAAAACCAAGCGGCGGATACGGGGCAGAACGAGACGGCAAAGAATGCGCCCAGCAACAGCGCGCCCCAGACGCCCATCGCATCGACGCGCCGTTGCATCCGTTCGCTCAACATCGTTCCGCCGGCGGTTGTGGTGATCAGGCCGAGCAGGAACATGCCGAGAATCACGAAGATCGGTCCCAAAATCAAATGCACGTATGTCTGCACGATTCGCGACACGACCGGAATCGACAGGGCCGTCGTCGTGAGCAGGACGGCCAGCGCGAGGTACAGCAGGCACCGCCCCAGCATGTACAACAGGCCTGTTTGAACGACCAGCCGCGTGTTGCTGACCTTACGTCCCAGATAGGAAATGGCGGCGATGTTCGTGGCCAAGGGACACGGACTGATCGAGGTCAGCAGCCCCAGGTAGAGCGCCGCCAGGATATACAGGGCATACACCATCGGAAAGGTTTCCTACGGGCCTCGCGTTGGCTTTCGCGCAAGTGGTTTGCCTTCGCGCAAGCGGAAATGACGTCTTGTCGGTGGACTTCGGTTCGCCCGTGTCGCACGCGAGCAGACGGGCGTGCGACCATTCTCGCCCACGCGTAGCCGCACGGCCACGACCGCTCGGCCACGACCGCACGGCAGGCAGACCGCTGCGGCGCGAAGCCGCAGCCACGTAGTCCGCTCGACCACACACACGCGACGGGCCGCGGCGCGTGTGCGCGACATGCAGGGCAGCTTGTCCGTTCGGACTCAGCGCGTCAGTTTCTCACGCAGCTTGACAAGCGTCTCGACGCGGTTGGTCGTGATGCTGTCCACGCCCCACCGCATCAAGGCCTCCATGATCAACGGATCGTCGACCGTCCAACACCACACCTTGATGCCGCGGTTCTTCAGTTCGGCGATCACCTCGCGGGACAGCATGTTGTAGTGTACATCGACCATGTCCGTGTTGTACAGCTTGGCCTGGGCCGCGATCCAGTCGGCCCGTTCGGCCGCCGTTCCGCTCAGCTTGTGGCTGGACAGCCAGGCACAGGGGATCCGCGGCTCGAGCGCCCGGATCTCGCGAACGACATTGCCGTCGAACGCGATGACGGCGACTTCGCCTACCATGTCGAGCTCGCGCACGGCACGGACCACTTTCTCCGAAATCCCGGGCATCTTGATCTCGATCACCGGCATGCAGCCGGTGCCCTTCAACGCCCGCAACATTTCCTCGAGCGTCGGTATTCGCTCGCCGGCAAAGCGCGGGTCTTTCCACGCTCCGGCGTCCAGCTCGCGCAGTTCAGCAAGCGTTTTGGCGGTGATGTCGCCTGTACCGTTGGTCGTGCGGTCGACTTTTTTGTCGTGCATCGTCACGACCACGCCGTCGCTGGACGCGTAGACGTCGAACTCCGAGCCGTCCGCGCCGGCTTTGGCGGCCATCTTGGCGGCGATGGCCGTGTTCTCGGGATACACTTCGGACCAACCGCGGTGTCCCACGATCTCGCAAGGCTGCGCGGGCGCATCCGGCAACGGTGGCGTGTCGGGCAATCGGCGCACGGCGATGTCGTCGAATCGCACCGTGGCGCCCGATAGTCCCAGCCCAACGCATCCGTGGGTCCGGTCCAGGGCAAAGGCGGTCTCGACGAGCGATTGGCCGTCCAGGTGGATGGCGACACTCGATCCGCTGACGACCACCCGCAATTGACGCGGCTGGTCCAGCGCACAGTCCGTCTTGGCCCGGGCGGTCTGCCGCACGCTCCAGCCATCCGCCGTGCGGACGGCGAACTCGGCGCCGTTTCGCGCCGTGGCCTTGAAGCGGACGGTCGCCTGCATCCAAGGCGCGGCGTCTTTGTCGGGAGCGCGAAAGATCAATGAAAACCAGCGCGCATCGTCGCGCACCGCCAGAAACGAGGCCGTCGCCTCGAGTTCATAGTTCTGCCAGCCTTCGTCTCCGAACAAGATGCGAGCCTCGGCTCCTTCGCCAATCAACGCCCCATCCCGGATCGTCCACTTTCCTTGAATCGGTCGCCATCCGGCGGGCAGCTCGCCCGTCGTCGCGTCGAAGCTTTCTCGCACAATCGCGTCTCCTGCGCCCCAGGCGGCCATTGCGACCAGCGCGCTCATCCCCGCGGCAAACACCAAAGTTCGCAACTGCATTCTCAGTCTCCTGACGCGGCCACGTGGCCGCAACGCGAGCACGCGAACCCTCCGTGGGGCGGTTGCTCTAAGGAATCAGACTTGGCAACAGGCACGCTCCGCGCCCGCGCGTTATACGGGCTGTGGGCCTCGGCACACCGACGGCCGACGACGCTCGCCAGCAGCCCGCGGCCCGCCGCTCGCGACCCGGGCCGTTCGCCTTCCAGATCTCTCGTCTGGGCCACGCGCTCAGCTCGGACTCAGATCTCCTTGGCGATGCCGGGCTGAGGCGCGACGTATCGGCCGTCCGGTCCGGCCTGAATCGGGGGCGGCGTGTTTTCAGTCATCTGGTCGATGTTCGAGACCAGCTCGAAATCGGACGCGAGCGCTTCGTCCCAGGTCACATAGCGTCCTGTATGCACGGCCATTCGCCCCATCAACGTCGTCAGGTTGGCCTCGCCGGCCCGACGGCTTTCGTTGTGCGGCGTGTCGTGACGGATGGCATCGACCAAGACCTGCCACTCGGCGCGGTACGGATTCAAGTCCGGCCGGCCGTATTCCCACACGACTTGGTCCGGGACCATCTTCTGGCTGCGGTAGATTTTTGGGTCGGGCTGTCCCAGATTCGCCATGATCACCGCCGATCCCTTGGCGCCGTGGGCATAGTCTGCGTACTCGTTCCAACAGTTGGGCATATGCCGCGACCAGGCGAACAGCTTGGCTCCGTCAGCAAACGTGTACTCGACGCTGTAATGGTCGAACAGGTTCCCGACCTCCGCATAGCAGCGGCCGCCCATGCCTTGCGCCGCGACCGGCCAAGCGTCCTTGACCCAGCACGCCTGATCGACGTTGTGGCAATGCCAGTCTACGAAGAATCCGCCGGTCGCCCAGTTGAAACACACCGGATGTTGTAGCTGGAACAGCAGCTCGTTGGCCTCCTTCGGCAATGTCGGACAGGCGACCTGCCCATGGACGCGATAGATCCGCAGCGTGTGCACGTCGCCGATCGCGCCGTCGTGGATCCGGCGAACGACCTCTTGGCGAGCCGCCGAATGACGCCACATGAACCCGCAGCCTACCTTCAAGCCCTTTCGCTCCGACTCGTCGGCCGCCCGCAACAGACGCCGTGTCGCGGGCGCGTCCACCGCAAACGACTTCTCCATGAAGACGTTCAGCCCTTTCTGAACCGCATATTCGAAGTGCAGAGGTCGAAAGGCCGACGATGTCGTCAGGATCACGACATCACCGGGCGACAGGCAATCCATCGCCCGGCGGTAGGCGTCGAACCCCAAAAACGCCCGCTCGGGCGTGACATCCACTTGGTCAGCCGCGGCGGCTTGCAGCTGCTTGAGACTGCCCGACAGGCGATTCTCGAAGATCTCGGCCATCGCGTACAACTTGATCGGCCCGCCGCTGGTCGCCAGGGCGTCCACGACCGCCCCGGTGCCGCGTCCGCCACAACCGATCAAGGCGAGTTTGATCGTCGAGTCCGCGGCGGCGTGGACGCGTGGAACAACGGTCCCCGCCAGCGCCGTGGCGGCGACCGCGCCGCCGGCGGTGCACAGAAAATCGCGGCGAGACGAACCGTGATCGGCGGGACGGGATCCAAGTTTTTTCATCGGTGGATTCCTTGTGCGCGTGGTGATCGCTCGCAAACCGACCTACTGCATCGCTATGCGTCGAACATACCCGACGCTTCCGACGGTTGCAACCAGTGTCCCCGACCAGCGCTGCGCTGGCCAGACTCGCGTGGCCGCCAAAGTCGGTACATGGAGGAGACTTTGAGAAAATGATGGATATGGCCGCGGAAAACGCGGAAAAACGCAGAATTGGTTTTTTAGCGCGACAGCGAGTTGTCGTCGCTTGCGAGTGCAATGGTTGCAGCGATGGCCGGGAAGCTTCTACTTTTAGACTCCGCTCATTCTGCGTCCTTCTGCGTTTTCTGCGGCGCCATTGAAGCGTCTCTCCCTCTCTGCCGGGGGACGTAGAACGGCAAGTCGTTCTAGTGCGCTGTCAAGGATGAATATGAGAGTGCCGTGGTTTGCCAACCGCGGAAATCCCACACGCTGACGAGGCTGACAATCCGAACATTCCGATTGGACAACGCACTAGTGGCTGGACCCATCGTCGTGGCT
Organism: Candidatus Anammoximicrobium sp.; assembly: GCA_032229885.1. GTDB lineage: Bacteria > Planctomycetota > Planctomycetia > Pirellulales > Pirellulaceae > Anammoximicrobium. The sequence continues at coordinate 18,040 of JAVYAJ010000059.1, forward strand.
GTGGCTGTGCCCATCGTCGTGGCTGTGGTTGTGCCCATCGTCGTGGCTGTGCTCGCCGTGTTCGTCCGGCCCGTGCTGGTGCGGGGATTCCAGGACTCCCAACGAGTACGCCAGGGCAATTCCCAGCAGCAGCGCACACGACAATTTCAGGCGGTCATGGGAGTGAAAATGGACTTCGGGCAAGATATCGGCCAGTGACAGACACAAGAAGACGCCGGCCGAGAATCCCAAGGCCAAGCCGATGATCAGATGTTGTTGCTCGGTGAACCGTTCCAGCCCCAAGCAGAAACCGGCCGCGCCGAGCCCAGCCATGCAGGCGAAACAGACGTTGGCCAGGTGGCGGGCGCCCCGAGACCAGTTTCCGGCGGCCATGACGGAGGTGATCGACATGGCGTCCAGCGGTTTGTGGAGGACGACCGCGAGGAACGTGCCCAAGCCGACCAAGCTGACGGCCGAGACGTGCCGCGCCTCGGCCGTGACGCACGCCGCGATGGCCACGCCATCCAACAGCGTGTGCAGCGCCAAGCCGACAAACAGCCCGATCCAACTGTAGCGGCGGCGATGCACGCCACAATATTCGCCGTCCAGCGGATAATCGTGGTGTGGGCATGACTCGTGCGACTCGGCGTGATGACAGGCGCCGTCGCCTGGCGCCTCGATCGGTCCATGTTGGTGAACGTGAAACAGGCGGAGCAGAAAAAACGTGATCAGCAGGCCGACCAAGGTCGCCCAGGCGGCCAGATTTAGCGAGCCCGTTTCGATGACCGCATGGGGCAGCAGGTGCAGCAGGGCCACCGCCAGCACCAAGCCACCGACAAAACTCATGATCAACTGCAGTCCGGTGTGCGTCAGCCGCAGCAGCAGAGGCAGCACGCCGCCAGCCAGCGACGCCAACGCGACCAACAGACAATAGGCCGCGATCAACAGATAAGGCCAGATCGAGTCCGGAAACATGTTAGCCGGCGTTTCTTTTCAAGGTGTGTCGTTTAAGGTGTGTCGTTTGCCGCCAGCACGCTTTCGGGCTATCCCGATCGACGATCCGTCGCCTTGTGTCTCGTCAGGCCGGCTTTGCGCCCTGCGGTCCGATACCGCCGCGTGGCCTGCGGTGCAAACCAATCGGGCGCAACTAGTGTACAAGATGCGCACATGGCGCATAGAACTCGTCTGTGAAGACTCTAAGGGTTTCCCGGGGTCAGACAAGGTGTCCGGCGAGAAACGGACGCTATAATGCATCGGATGTCGAGTTCGTGGCCTGTGGGAATCCTATGACCGTGTCTGCTGATCGACCGACGAATCTCCGTGAGTTGCGCGCCAGCGGCTGGCAGTCAAAGAGCGTCAAACGCGAGATCCAGGACAATTTTCTGCGAATGCTGGCGTCCGGGGAAAAATTGTTTCCCGAGATCATCGGGTACGATGATACGGTGATCCCAGAAATCAACTTGGCGCTGCTGGCCGGGCACGACATGCTGTTTCTCGGCGAGAAAGGGCAGGGCAAGACGCGCCTGATGCGCAACCTGATCCGCTTTCTGGACGAGTACGTGCCCTTTCTCGATGTTCCGGACGTTCCGTTTCATGAGGATCCGTACCATCCGATCAGCGTCGTCGGCAAACAATGGGTGGCCAGCCACGCCGAAGAAGACGTGCCGATCGGGTGGTGGCGCCGCGACGAACGCTACGCCGAACGGCTGGCGCCGGGAACGAAGTTTGCCGACATCATCGGCGAAATCGACCCGGCCAAACTGGCTGGCGGGGTCAGCATGTCGGCCGAACAAGCGTTGCACTTTGGCCTGATTCCGCGGATGCATCGGGGCATCTTTGCCGTCAATGAACTGCCGGAACTCGATGAACTGATCCAGGTCGGCCTGTTCAATATCCTCGAAGAACGCGACGTCCAGATCCGCGGCTATCCGATTCGTTTTGATCTGGATCTGATGCTGCTGTTCTCGGCCAATCCGGCGACGTTCAATCGCAGCGGCAAGGTCATTCCGCAGCTCAAGGACCGCGTCGGCTCGGTGATCCATACGCACTACCCACGGTCCCGTGACCTGGGGATCGAGATCACCAATCAAGAGGCCCATCTGGACTGCGGGGGACCGTATCCCGTCGCCGTGCCGTATTTTATGCGCGAAATCGTCGAGCAGATAACGATCCAGGCCCGCAAGTCGAAGTACGTCGATCACCAGTCGGGAATCAGCGCGCGGTTTAGCATCGCCAACTATCGCACGATGGTCGCCAGCGCCCGGCAGCGGGGCGTCTTGCTGAACGAACGCCCCGCCGTTCCACGGATCAGCGACCTGGGCCGGATCTATTCGTCGTCCCTGGGCAAACTCGAATTGGATCTGATGGGCAGCCATCAGATGACCGAGCGTCAGGTGCTGGACGCGGTGACTGCCGAAGCGATTCGCGTGGTGTTCGAGGAATATGTCGACCGGCACGGGCTGGAGGAGATCTCCGAGATTTTCAGCAAGGGCGTGAAAATCGCCGTTGGCGATCTGCTGCCATCAAGCCAATATGCCGAACGTCTCCAACGCGTGCCGCCGGTCTGGGATAAAGCCTTCGAGGTCAACGCCTCGACGGACGCCGCCGTCCGCGCTTCGTGTGTCGAGTTCGTGCTGGCCGGCCTGTACTCGCTCGATCTGGTCTCGCGATCCCAACAACACGGCCAGATCACCTACGAAATAGAATGACTCGAAACGCATGAAGACCCTTATCCGCGATGCGCGGGTCGTCCTGCCCGACGGCATCCAGCAGACCTCCGTCCTGATCGATGGCCGACGGATTGCCGCCATCGACGCCGCGATTCACACGGCAGCGGACGTTGTCGTGGACGCGGCCGGCCTGTGCCTGATCCCCGGTGTGGTCGACGACCAGGTCCACTTTCGCGAACCCGGTCTGACGCACAAAGAAGACCTGCGCCACGCCAGCCGCGCGTGCGCCAAGGGCGGTGTGACGACGTTTCTCGAGATGCCCAACACCCAGCCCAGCACGACGAGCCAAGCCAGGCTCGACGAAAAACTGGCCCTGGCTGCCGCACGCAGCCTGGTGAACTTCGGATTCTACATCGGCGCCACCGCCGAGAACTTGCACGAGTTGAAGACTGCGCGTCGGACGCCGGGAATCAAAGTCTTCATCGGCTCGAGCACCGGCGATCTGCTGGTCGACGACCAAGACGCGCTCGAACGGATCTTTGCCGAGACAAGCCTGCCGATCTGCGCGCACTGCGAGGACGAAACGATCATCCGCGCGAACCAGCGACACTTGGCGGGGACGAGCGATGTGGCCGACCATTCGCGGATCCGCGACCGGCAGGCCGCCGTGGTCAGCGCCTCGCGCGCGCTGGATTTGGCGCGCCGGCATCGGCATCGGTTCCACCTGCTGCACGTCTCGACGGGGGACGAAACGGATCTGGTGGCCGACCATCAGGGGCTGATCACTGCCGAGGCATGTCCGCATCACCTGCTGTTCAACACGGGCGATTACGCCCGTCTGGGCACGCGCGTCCAGATGAACCCGTCGCTGAAAGACGAGGCAGACAACGCGCGTCTGTGGCAAGCCCTGATCGACGGGCGGGTCCAGGTCGTGGCGACGGACCATGCGCCTCATACGCTGGAAGAAAAGCGGCGACCCTATCCCCAGTCGCCGTCCGGTCTGCCGGCGGTGGAAAACTCGCTGGCCCTGATGTTGAACCAGGTCTACCTGGGTCGTTGCACGCTCGAACAGGTCGTCCGCTGGATGTGCGACGCGCCGGCGCGTGTGTGGGACTTGGTCGGCAAGGGGCGAATCGCGACGGGATACGACGCCGATCTGGTGCTGGTCGATCTGCAGAAGGCGGCCGAGGTTCGCGACGAGCAACAACAGACCAAATGTGGCTGGAGCCCCTGGCATGGCCAGACGCTGTACGGATGGCCCGTTCGCACGTGGGTTCTGGGGCACGAAGTGTTTCGAGATGGCCAGTTCTGCGAGACGCGTTGTGGACAAGAGGCGATCTACGATCATGCCCGCGGGGGATACTGGGCGACGGAGCAGGCCCGGGCAGAGGCCTGAGCCCGAAACGTATGACGGCCCAAGCCACGATCACACACGACGCACGCCGCGTGACAGCCGATCGACCCGCGTTCTCCGCGGCGGGCAGCTTTGGATCCGAGCTGCGCCGTGAACTTCAGCGGCCGGGGACGAGTTTGACGCGGGCCGGGATGTTGCGGACGCGGTACTTGGCGGCAAACTGGTCCGGCGTCAGCAGACTTTGGCCCTCGGGCGTCTGGGCGACGTAAACCAGTTCGGGCGTTTGGTCGGACCCGACGCGGTGCTGGCCGTCGAAGCTCACCAGGGCGATCTGGCCGCCAACGTCGAGAATCGTGCCTCGCAGCTCGCCGGTATCGGCATCCCAGAATCGCACGACACCATCGTTGTTGCCGGCGACCAGGACGTTGCCGGTGGTCGCCACGTAGACGACCGGCGCCATCGTCTGGAAATCTCGGAGCACCTTGTCGGCTCGCACATCCCACAGTTGCGCGGTATGGCAGCCGCGGCCCGCGAACAGATATGCGCCCGTCGGCAACCAAGTCAGCGCGGTGACCGATGGCGGACTGCCGCCGTGACGCAACAGCCCCAACTGTTCGCCGTTGGCCACCTTGATCACCTGGACTTGGTCCTCCGTTGTGCCGCAGGCAACCGTCAGGAGACTGCCCAACGACGTACAGTCCAGCGCCAATACGCGTCGCGACACGGGGATCATGCGTTGGGACTTGCCGGATTTGGGATCCCAGACGATCACGTTTTCGTCCGCGCCGCCGGACAGCAACTGAGTGCTCGATGGCGACCAGGCCAACGTCCGTACCGCGGCGGTATGGCCGTCGAGCGTCTGGACAGGTTCGCCCGCGGCGCTCCACAGACGCACGGTTTTGTCACTGCTGGCCGAAGCCAACAGCTTGCCGTTGGGCGACCACGCCACATCGGTCACCGCGGCGGTGTGGCCTTCGAGCGTGTGCAACGCCAGCCCCTTGTCGGCGTCCCACAGGCACAGGGTCTTGTCATAACTGGCCGAAGCCAGCACCTTGCCATCCCGCGACCACGACACGTTCGAGATCGCGCCGCCATGGCCCGTCAGCTCGCGCAGACGCTTGGCCGTGTTGGGATCCCACAGGGTCAGCTTGTTCGTCATCAATCCCGTGACGATGGGTCGGCCGGCGCGCCAATACGGCGGTTGCGTCACTGCGGCTGGGACCGTCAGCACGACCTTTTCTTCCGCCGGATCGAACACGCTGAACTCGGTCGCGCGCAGGCAGAAGATCCGCCCTGTGGCGGCGTCCCAACCGACGCAGCTGGCCTGGACGGGCGCCGAGGCTGTCACCTTGGCTGACTCGACGTCCCAAATCCGCACCGCATAGTTCGAGTTGGCCGTGACCAGCCGTTTGCCGTCCGGCGACCAAGCCACTGATCGACAATCGCCTGCCAGCTTTTTGACCGCGTCGCCGCTGGCCAAGTCCCAGATCGTGCACTGGGTCTGATCGCCGATCGCCACCCGTGCGTTGTCGGGCGACCAGGCCGCGCACAGCGTTTGAGTGTCGCCAACGCTGCGCACATCCTCGACCGTGCCGTCGGAACCCAGGCTCAGCACCGTCGGGGCCGTCTGTTCGGCGAGGACAATCAGAGATCGGCCGTCGGGCGACCAGTGCAGGGCCGTGATGTAGCGGCCGATTTCCGTCACGGTGCGCGTGGCGTCTGTCTCGGCATCCCATATCCACACCAAGCCGCTGTGGCTGGACGAAGCCACCAGCCGCCGAGCGTCCGGAGACCAGGCTGTCGTGCCCACGGGCGTTTTCAGACCTTTGAACACGCGCAAGGGACGGCCGGCCCGTGGATCCCACAGTCGCACGGCGCCGTCCCACGTGCCGCTCGAGGCGATCACCGTCCCGCATGGCGACCAGGCTACGCTACCGGAATAGCTGTCGTGTCCGACCAGCACGCGCAACAACTGGCCGTCGGACAACTGCCAGACGCGCACCGTGCCGTCCAGGCTTCCGGTCGCCACCAAGCGACCATTGGGGCTGGGCGCAAGCCCGTGCAGCGCACCCCGATGGCGAGGGCTCTCGATCGTCCAACTCAACAGTCCGCGGATCGCGGGCGGATGCGTCACCAGCGCTCGCGTGCTCAGCGGAGCGCCCGGCGAGATCGACAGCGGCTCGGCACGGACAGGGACCGGCGAAACCCAATTTGCGGACGATTCTTCGGCCGCCGATGCCCAATCGACCGTCAGGCACAGAACCGCGACAACCAGCGCCGACGCGCGCGAGATCTTCTTCATGGCCGGCCTCAAGATGACAAGGTTTTTCAGAATCCGTCCGCGGAATAGGATTCGATCCGCAACATGTCGTGCCCACGCAATCGCTGGCGACACAACCTGTCACGGCATTTTCGAATGCTCGGATGGATTCGCACGACCGACATCAATCGAAGTCTACCTGTGTGATTCGCCGGATACAACCCGCGCCGGGCCGCATCGCTCCGCCTGGCGGCCCGCGTCGGCCGCATGGGCTGACTTCGTGTTCGCCTCGGCCCCCGCGACCGTGTCACTTGGTATGGCCCGCGGCGTGCGCGTTTCAGGCGTTGACTAGCGCAGCGGGTCGTATGTTTCGGCTTGCTCGGGATCCGAGACGAATTTGGGCCGCGACCACCACAGGCTGTCCGCGTTGTTGCTGGCCTTAGAATCCGTGGCCAGCGAGACCAGCACCGTATGGCCGGCCGCATCGCCCAGCGGCACCGACCAGCGATGGAAATCGGTGTCCCAGATCATCTTTTTCTCGTCCGTGGCGCCCTGCTTCCAAGCCGGATTGGGCTGCGGGCCGAAATCGTGCGCGTGCCGTACTCGCCCGTTGATGTACAGCCGGGCGATCGTGCCGTTACCGTATCGGTCCTGGGTTTGCCGCAGATATACGCGAAGGGTCGAATCCTTGGCGGGCACGCGCACTAGATAATCGACCGTGACCTCCGCGTCGTTGCCGTAATTCAGGAAGTTGAACGGCGTCGCGCGCGGCTCGCCCGGAACCTGAAAGTTCGGTCGGTGGGGCGGAACGAATTCTCCTCCGCGTTCCAAGCCCGAGTCGATCAGCACATACCGGGCGCTCTCGTGGCCATCGCCGAAGTATTCGTCGTGGGCGATCGTCTGGGGCGGGCGTTTGACAAACACAAAGCTGGCGGGCAACGGCGTGTCGAACTTCATCTCGCGCGGGGCCGTCGGTGCGGCGGCCTCGGCGGGCGTCACACTCTGGCCATTGACCAACACCTCGGCCACGTCGGCGCGCGCTCGAAACGTTACCCCTGCCGGTTCTGTCCGATCCGCCTCGACGGCATCTAGCGCAACCACGGCAAACTGATCGGAGTCGTAATACCGGGAAACAAACGCGCCGTCGGCGAGGTCGGCCACTTCGACGTCCAGCGGCTCAGATTCGCCGGGGATCAGGGCGTAGCGGACTTGCGGATTCAAGCCCAGGATCACGCCATCACGGACGGCGGGCCAGCCGGGCAGGTTCAACCGCGTCGCATAGCGGTTGAGCCCGGTGATGCGGGCGTACAACTCGCCGCCATCCGGCCCGAGCATCCGCTGGACTCGTTCGTCGGCGTAGTACTTGTAAATCCCACCCTCGTGGTCTTGATACATGCTGGCCAGCGACGGCTCCCAGCGGCCGGGATCGAAGCAGGGATCGAGCTGGCGCTGCGAGAACAGTTGGGCACGCCGCAGCAGATGGGGGACGATTCCATGCTTGGCATCAAAGTTTCGCATCGACGCGGGGAACTGGGCGGGTCCGCCCAACGCATCCGAACACGCCGCCACGACGTGTCGCAGCAGGTTCGATTCGGCCTGGATCGTCGGCACCCACGCCCCGTGGCGCGGCCCGTGGATAAAGGCGGAGATCGGCCGCTGGTGCGTCATCCAGTGGATCCGCGTCGCTTCGCTGCCCCACACCTGTTGGTAGCGCAGCGGCCAACGGACGGCGAACGCGATGCTGTGCGGGGCGTATTCCGCAGCCATCGGCACGCTGGGATTGCGCCGCAACAGCTCGCGGAACTGCTCGACGCTGCCCTGTGCGCCCGCCTTGCCCTGGATCACCCCGTTGCCGAAATCTCCGGCGCACCCGCCCACGTCCTCGTAGTTTGCATCCGCGCCCGTTTCCTCGCGCCAGCGGATCATCATGTCGGTGTGATACTCGCGCCAGCGGGGAGACAGCGGGTCGAGATACAACAGTTGGCCGTCCCGAGCCTTGGCGAACGTCATCGGATCCTTGCTGTTTTCGGCGTACTTTGACAATGTCAGGCGGCGGGTGAGCCCAAAGTCGGCGATGCGGTCGCGGACGAAGCAGGGCGAGTTGTAGTTGACGCAATAGGTGTTGACATAAGCCATCGTGTGAAAGCCGAGCGCTTGCGCGGCCTTCACGCGTTCGGCATAGCCGGCTCGCGGCGTCCAATCGGGAAGCTGGGTGTCGAACTCGGCGGCGCGCGCATTCCATTCATGCAACAGCACGGTTCGCGGGTCCAAGACTTCGGCCAGCGCCTGTAGGCCCGCGGGATCGCTCTTTTCGTACTCGTCGATGATGACCTTGATCCGATCCGCCCAGGCGACGGCGTTGCGCGCGCCGAGCTCGTCCGCGAAGGCTTTGGCATACCAGTCGCGGTACGGCGTCATCGCAGCGACCCACCCGCCCGCAAAGGCGTCCAACCGCCACGTGACCGAATCGACGCTTCGATGCTGTTCGAACGGCATCAAGTTCAAATGTTCGATGGCTACGGAAAAGCTCTTGCCGGTCCAGTTCAAGAAAAAGAAGTCCGGGGGGCACTCGGGCGCTTCGACCCACAGCCCGAGGCTGCCCCGATCGCCCTCGATCGCCACCACCGGCGCTTCCCAAAAGGGCGTACCGCCCAATGTGATCAAACCGGGCTTGCTGTTGCCGTCGTACAGATTGCCGCCAAAGCTGGGCACGTAGACGCGATGGCGGGCGTGTAGATTGGCCACCGGCGTCTGGATCCCGTACACGCCGGGCGACGCGCTCGAGCCGGACGCTTGAAACAGCAGCGCGCCGCTCGGCCCATCCACCCACGCCGAGACGGTCACGGACTCGTCGGGAAACAGCTCGCGGCCGTTGGTCAGCCCGGTCCACACCATCCGCACGCCGCCGTCGATCTCCGCCGTGGCCCACTGCGACCCCGCGTGTGGCCGGCGGAGCGTCGGATACAAGGTTTGAGGATCGACCCGTTCATTTCGCGGCGCGTGACTCCACGCGCCATGCATCCGGCTCATCGCTTCCGCCGCGCCGGCCATCTGTCCCAGCCCGCGAGGAACCCAGGCTTCGTCCGCCAGTGCTGCGTCCGCGTGCATTTCGCCCGTCAGAAGATTTTTGACCGCGACGATCATCCCATCGCGAAAGCGCGCTTCGAGCCGCGGCGTCCGCAGCGTAACCGTCCGATTCCCGCGGTCGATCTCGACGGATTGGGCGATCGACGCGCGGCCACTGGCCATCCAAATGGCCAACACGGCGGTCGCCCAGCCGACGACACCGGCGGCCCTGTTCGCCCAAAGACGACACGCGGTTGCGACGCGGGACATGGTAATGATCTCCTTGAAATCTGCGAAGCGAACGGCTGGCGGAACACAACGCGCATCAGCCGAGTTTCCCGCCATTGTAGCAGTTCAAAAAAGCTCCGCAGAACGCTCGCCGCAGCATATCCTTGTACCGCCCACACGCCAGTCGCGACTCGCCACGGCCCATTCGTCCTGAGCGGCTTACGGCCGACGGCCGGCCGCCGTCGAGGGCTTCGTAGCGCCGGGTCTCGACCAACGTTCCCTGGTCAAACTTGCGATCTTGTCGGCATCTCGTTCCAAGGCTTGGATGCCCGACGTTTCATCGACGCTGAGCGCGTGCGTGTTATACTCAAACACGGGGCTCGTCGAAAATGCTCCTCACGTCGCGCGCCCTTGTGTAACGCAGGCTTGCGCAGCGTTTCCCATCTTCTCTACTACGACACCCCTATCCGGTCTATTGACGTTTATGGCCGTCGCACTCTAGGATTACGTTCGTCCGAGCTGTTGGCCGGTCGGCACTGTCTGTGGTCGCGGCGCGCGTCTGCGGTGTAAAAGCGCAAATTCAGGCCGCGTGAAGTATACATCGTTATGACCCAGAACCTGATCGAGAGATACAAACCATGACGAGACCGAGTGGCCCGGCGTAACGCTTTCAAGACGAACTCCACTTTCCCCCGCAAACTGGCGGTAGGTGGCCTCGACACTCAGACAATTCAGCAGCAGTTGAACTCGCACGGTCCGCTGTGTGGCCCGCTGCTGGACCTAAGAGTTCCATCGGCCGTACTCAAATCCGTGAACGTTTTCCGTCCTCTCACATTTGAAGTCATCGGAATGAACAAGATGATTTACTCGTTTGCTATCGCAGTCTGTATGTCCTCTACGCTCTTCGGACGTGAGCGCCCATCAGTACCATGCCGCATTTGGGGTGGGGCGAACGGGCGGGAGCTTGCTCGCGGCGGCGGGGTGGCGTGGCGAGTTGGTGGCAGGC
>JAVYAJ010000060.1:0-22341 GCA_032229885.1 Candidatus Anammoximicrobium sp.
AATATGGCCTTCGGCCAAAAGAGGCACGCGCGCGGCACCAGCCCTGGGGCGTTGCCCCAGGCTACGGTGATCGGAGGCCTTCGGCCAAACAGATTCTGGGGTTGCGGGCGCTAGCCCGCGTTAGGTGGGATCGGTATTGGATGACTGGTGCGCAGCACAGACGATAGGAAGCGTGTTGGCCGAAGGCCATCACCAACGCGTCACCGCGGCCCGCATGAATATGACCTTCGGCCACAAGAGGCAAGGGCGCGGCGCCAGCCCTGGGGTGTTGCCCCAGGCTACGGTGATCGGAGGCCTTCGGCCAAAGAGATTCAGCGTCCAAACGGGGCTTCCCGACCGTGTGCTGTTGGGCATCAGAGTCTTAGTTCGCATCATGCGCGCACGACGCGCGCATCTTGTACACTGGTCTGTACAGTCCACTTTTGGCTCGCGAGCAACAGCTCGCGTCAGGATTATGGATTAGCATCATGTCAGACGCCCAGGAATGGACCATCGGACGGCTGCTGACGTGGACGACCGACTATCTGAAACAGCACGGCGCGGCGAACCCGCGTCTGGACGCCGAGGTGTTGCTGGCCGACGTCCGCAATTGCCAGCGGATCGAACTGTATACGGCCTTTGACGTCGTCGCGGACGAGGCGACGCGAGCCGCGTTTCGTGAGCACGTCCGCCGCCGAGCCGCCGGCGAGCCGGTGGCGTATCTGGTCGGGCGCCGCGAGTTTTTTTCGCTCTCGTTCCGGGTCACTCGCGACGTACTGATTCCCCGCCCGGAAACCGAGCATCTGGTCGTCGAGTGCTTGGATCTCCTGAAGCAACCTCCGCTGCACGAGCAGGTCGCCCGCGTGGCCGACGTCGGCACGGGCAGCGGCGCGATCGCCGTGTGCATCGCCAAACACGTCCTCGCCTGCCGAGTCCTGGCCATCGATATCAGCGAGGCCGCGCTGGATGTCGCGCGGGACAATGCGCACCGGCATGAAGTGGCCGAGCGGATCGAGTTTCTGCACAGCGATCTGCTGGCCGACGCCCCGGCGGACGTCCTGTTCGACGTCATCGCGAGCAACCCGCCCTACGTCAGTCTGCCGGAATGGGACCAGTTGCCGACCGAGATCAAAGCGTTCGAGCCGCGGGCGGCTTTGGTGGGCGGCGCGTCCGGCAGCGAGACAATCGCCCGGCTGATCCCGCAGGCCGCCGAACGCCTCCGCCCCGGCGGCTGGTTGTTGATCGAGATCAGCCCCATGACCGAAGCGGCCGTCTGCGATCGGTTCGGCGAAGACGGCCGCTTTTCATCGCCCCGGATCGTCAAGGATCTGGCCGGCTTGGCGCGGATCGTCAAAGCACAACGCGTCGGGGGCGAGCCCCGGGCGAAAGCGTCGCAGCGCGCCGGGCAGTGATCTCGAGTCTGTTCGCGCGTCGCAAGATCCGGGCGAGAACGCGAACCCTCGAAATCCGACGTGTCGCGGCATCGAGCGAGCGGCGACGGACGCTCGCTTGTTGGCAGGCTGGGTCCAGCGCGAGGTCGGCGCCTCGCTCTCAAAGGCCTGCGTCTGGCAGAGCGTCTGGCGAGGCGGTATATTTCGGCTGCTTGTAGCGCTGAATTCCGCCAGTTTGTTTCGATCATCGAGAGGGCGCCCGGCGAGCGTCCAGAACCCTGCGCGAGGCGGTCATGCGATTGCTGATGATGGGCACCGGGTCGTTTGCCGTTCCGTCGTTCGCCTCGCTGTTGGACTCGAATCACGAAGTCCTCGCGTTGGTGGTCCGCCCGGCGACACCGCCCAAGGGACGTAGCAAATCGTTGCCCACGCCCATGCGCGACCTGGCGGCGGCTCGCCAAGTGCCCATTCTCGAACCCGAGGACATCAATGCGCCGTCGGCACGGCAGGCATTGGCTGCGCTGGACGCCCAACTGATGGTCGTGTGCGATTACGGCCAGATCCTCTCAGCCGACACGCTCGCGGTGTGTCCCTACGGCGGCATCAATCTGCACGCCTCGCTGCTGCCCAAATATCGCGGCGCTGCGCCGATCAATTGGGCCATCTTCCACGGCGAGTTGGAATCGGGCGTCACCGTGCTGCACATGACGCCTCGCTTGGACAGCGGACCGTGCCTGGTCCAGCGTCGCACGCCGATCGGACCGGACGAAGACGCGATCCAGTTGAAACAGCGCCTGTCGCAACTCGGCGTCGACGCGGTGCACGCGGCGCTCGAGCTGATCGCCGGTTGGGATGGACACTCGCCATTGGGCGTCGTTCAGGATCCGCAACAGGCAACCAAGGCGCCGCGGCTGAAAAAGGCCGATGGCCAGGTCGTTTGGACTCGCACCGCCGTGCAGATCGCCAATCAAGTCCGCGCGTTCCAGCCCTGGCCGGGCACATTTACGACTTGGCGTCGCACACACGGCGAGCCTCAGCGGCTGATTTTGGAACGCGTTTCGCGTGTCGATTCCCCCGACGTGAGTGGCCAACCGGGCGAAGTCGTCGTGGTCGAACGATCGCGGCTGCTGGTCGCCACCGGCGAGGGTCTATTGTCGCTGGATCGTGTACAACCGGCCGGCAAGCGAAGCATGGACATCGGCGATTTCCTGCGCGGGCATCCGTTCAGCGTCGGTGATCGGTTCGGGCAATAGGCGGGCCAGTTTCGCCACGGCCGCGCAGATCGCCGCCACGGCCAGGACCGGCGAGAACCCGCATCTTTCAACGGACAGTGGCTGATACGACAATTTAGCGGCGGCGTTTCGATTCGACGGCGCCGCGGACGGTGTTGCGCCCCCAGCACACGTGCGCGGGGCGGCGACGCGCTGCGCAGGCTGGCTGGCCACCGTCGGATGGATCGCCAGGCGCGATGCGCTGCGGTCCGCCTGTGCGGGCCTCAAGCCGACTGTGTTCTGGTTGGCGTCGCCCCTGACCCGTTCGACGATACTCAGCTGTTGGAGAATCCCGTCATGAAGATCAGGCCAATTCTGTCTGCCCTGCTCGGGTTGATCGCGATTGGGGGTCGGGCAGCCGAGCTCGTCGATACACCCGCCCAGCATTTGATTTTGCCTCCGGCGCGGCCAGTGGTCGTCGATGGTCGGCTGGACGAATGGGACATGGCCCACACGCCGTACACGATCACGGCCAGCGGACAGAACCCGTTGAACGACGTGCACAATGTCGATCCGGCGAATCCCGTCAAGGGCGATAGCGATCTGAGTGGCCGCGTGGCGTTGGCGTGGGACTCGCAGTATCTGTACGTAGCCGGCCAGATGATCGACGACCATTTGTGCGGCGTCCGCCCGGACAGCCTCGGCAACCAAGGCCCGGCGGGCTGGGCCTGCGACAGCCTGATGGTCGCCGTCGCGTCGTTCCGCCAGCCGATGAAATCGAACTCGCCTTTCAGCCCCACGCCGTTTCTGGCCCTCCGCTACGCGCCGACCGGACCACAGCCTCGCGGCTCGCTGGTTCCGGGAGGCCCCTCGGTGCTCGATAAACGGGATCTACACTGGATGTTGACCAAAAACTCGCGCTGGGCCGTGGCCGAGACGGAGAACGGATACGACGTCGAAGCGGCGATCCCGTGGCTCGATCTGGAGTATGTGGCTCGGCCGGGCGAACGGCTGTTCATCGCTTTTCTGGCTGCCGACATCGATCCGGACGAGGCGTTGAATCAACTCGGCTGGGCCTATCACGGCGATCCCAAGCAACACCCGCTGTTTCGACTGGCTGAGCGCGCCGATGCGCTGGGCGACGTGGCCGTGGCAAGGGACCGTGCGCCCCTGGATCAACCCGTTTCCATTCGCGGGGCGTTGGACGCGTTGGCCGAGGCGACGCGTTTCGAGGCCATCCGTATCCGCGACGCACGGGGGACGCTCGTCTCCCAGCAGCACATCGGCGCCGATGTCCCGGCGGGAAAGACGCTGGTCGAAGTGTGGCAGTTGGCCGCCGACAGCATCGCGGAGCCCGGCGATTACACGGTCGATCTGATTGCCGACGTCGGCGGCCAGACCCGCGCGGTCGCCCAGGCGCCGTTGACGATGGTCGATCCGCAGCCGCGGCCGGCCCTCGTTCAAAACCCGCCCGGCGAGATCCGCCACATGAGCCCGGCGCGCGTGGGACACAACGCCTACGGCGAACATCGCGTCGGTTTCTATCGACACGGCTGGGTGAACAGCAAAGAAGACTATGTTCCGTATCTTCGACGGCACGTGGAGCCGAATCTCAAAGCCGAGACGCGCGGAGCGATCCAAACGAAAAGCCCTTGGGGTTCTGTCAATGCTTTCCGCTGCCTGGCGCTGCACCGCTTGACCGACGATCCTGAATACGTCCAGTTGGCCCGCGATACGATGGATTACATGCTCGACCTGCGCGATTTGGGCTGGTTCAAGTTGACGGCCATCGTGCAATACCGGTTCCTGACCTGGAAGCAGGATCCGCACAGCCCGTTCGCGCCGCCCGACGCCGAGCGTCGCTATCGGGCCAATCTCTGCCGTGTGGCGGCCGAGCCGGACAACGAGCTGTTCGCGGAATCGGGAACGCACAACCGCGTCTGGCATCGATATGTATTGCTCAAGATCGCCTGCGATGTTGCCCGAGCGGACGGACAACCGATCGATCCCCGCGCCGTCGAGTACACGGAGTATCACGATCGCCTGATCGGCCAGGTTGGCGATACGGATGACGCCTCGGCCGGCTATCACTGGGTGTTCTTCAACGCCGCGGTCGCCTGGTATTTCCATACGGGCGACTGGGACGCCTTTGTGCAACATCCGGGTTTTCGCCGCACGTTGTCCCGCTACGTCGAGATGGTCAGCCCCAGCGGCGCCTGCCCGCCCTTTGCTTCGTGTTCCGGATGGCCGGAGGTCGGCGACTCGATGTGGGCCTACGAGTGGATGTCGCGTTTGACCCGAGACGGACGATTTCGGTGGACCAGTCACCGGATTGCCGAGTACTATTACAATCACCTGGATCATCGGGCCAACCAGTATCATCTGCCGTTCGATACGGCTCGCAACAACTTTGTCCTGGCCTATCTGCTGGCGGACGACACGGTGCCGCCGACTCCGCCGCCCGGCGCCAGCCGCGTGACGTGGCGACACCCGCTCGAGCAGGTTCCCCTGGACCAGCTCCGCGCCCGCCCGGGCACGAGCCCGATGGCGATGATTTCCGACCGTTGGATCCCCGACAAGGTCGTGCTGAGCAGCGGCAACGGCCCGCAGAGTCTCTGGGGACTCGTCGAATTGCTGCCGGTCGCCGGACACGGCGGCGAGGTCCCCGGAAACATCATCGCGCTGATGCAGCACGACGCCGCGTTGTTCGCCGGTCAGGGCTACTACGAGAATACGCCGGACTTTCAGAACCTGCTGTGGGTCGAGGACTTGGACGGCGTGGCGTCCGATCCGCGGCCGATGGAAACGCAAGTCCCCCTGTTTGCGGACGATCCACGGTTGTGCACGGCCGTCCGGATTCGCACCGCCGCTTATCAGCATCTGCCGCTCACCTACACGCGCGATCTCGTGTTCTGTCGCGACGGGTTCCTGGTCGTCAAGGATCGCGTCGAGTTCGAATCGACGCTCAAGCTGCGGTTGGGGCCGTGCTTTCAGACGCGAAACCTGGGGCCGCAGTGTGGCGAGAACTGGTTCAACACCTATTACGACGAGCTGTACTACACCGGGCTCGGGCTGGGCCGCGGCGTCCAGGCCATTCGGAATCCGGCGTGGGATCTGCTGGTCTATTTTTCGCCGCGCCCCGGCCGCGCCCATACCGTCGTGGATCGGACGGGCGAGAACCCGTATCGCGGCTCGCCGATCCAGTTGCGACAGGTCTGGTCCGGCCTGGCTCGCGCGGGCGACGAGCTCAGCTTCACCTCGATCCTCCTACCGCACGCTCCGACTTTCACCCCCGCCGACCTGATTCAACCGCCGGCGGATTCCGCCGACTCGCCGCGGATCGAGGTGCTGCGAGACGATGACGAGGTGACCGCGGTCAAAGCGATCAGCGAGACGGACCCCTGGAATAAGATCCGCGACGAGACCTGGGTTCTGCTGAACACCACCGACCAGACGGTCCAAGCTGGACCGCTGGACAGCGACGCTCAGGTCGCCGTGGTCCGACTCGAGCCCGACGGGGCGATCCGAGCCTGTACAGCGGTCGGCGGCAGTCGGCTGCGCTTTCGCGACAAGGATCTCTGGCCCGAAGCGACCAAGTTGCCACCGGCCGCGCTCGCCATGCCCGACGAGCTGCAGCGTTAGCGCGGTCATTCGGTCGCGCCTGCTGCGAACGGACTGCATGCAGCCGACGGATGGCCCGAGAGCCGTGCCGCGATAATTGCTTCCTGGTCGCCGCCAGCCGTTTATTCGCCGGAGGGGACTCTAGTTTCTGTCCGTCCAGGGTCCGTTCGAAACCCTGTTCAACAAATCGCTGGCGAATGTTCCCAACGGTCCTTGTCCGGCAGGAAAATGCGTCAGCAATTCTCTGGTCGGTCCAGTTTGGACCGTCGGCATCGGCCTTTAAGAGACTTTGAGCCAGACGTACTTTCTCGCTGGTTCCTTGGAGTCTTTTGATGGCCATCTCGCACGTCTGCCGCTCATCCTTTGTCAATCTGACAATATACTTCTTCTGCACGGCGCTCCCTCCCTGATTCGAGGAGGCTTGGTGAATCCTGGGGAAATCCGCCAGGTGGAAGCGACAGATCCTCCGGCGGCGGCGAATCCGACCACGCCGCCGCGGCCATCGCTCACCTCCGTCGAGCGGTGTTCACAGCCAAAGCTCGCCCCCCCGCTAAATAGCAGAACTTGGACGAGCCGGATGACCAGCGGAATCGATGACAGCTATGGCTGTCAACACCGTTCCGGCTGGCGAGCGACGTGATCCCCGGTGAGTCATGACTCAAGAACGACCAGCCGCCCGGTCCGCTCCGAGGGGCCGAAAGCGTCTCGTACCAATACCCGAAAATCAGAGTCGCGCAACCCGAACATTTCGGTTTGACCGGGCAGTGGATTCGTGTCGCGATCAGTCGATCGACGATCCGGACGGGGCGGAGATCGCTTCGGGCGGTGATTGGGGGGCCAGCGTCGGATTGGGCGCAGGCGCGGAGACCGGTGGCAAGCCCGGTTGATCGCTGATCGTGAAACGCATCGACCAGCCGCCGCCTAAAGCTTTGTAGACAGCCACCAGATTCGTCGCGACCTGGCCGCGGCTCTGCGCCAATGCGTCTTGCTGCTGAACCGCGGCGCGCTGCGAGTCGAGCACGCGCTGGTAATCGACAACGCCCTGCTCGTACAGCCGCAGGCCGATCTCCAGCGCGCGGAGCACCTCGTGGGTGGCCTGCTGCAAGGATCGTAGCCGCTGCTGCTCGCTCAGGTAGGCCACGATGGCGTCTTCGGCCTCTTTGTTCGCGACGAGCACGGTGTTCTGGTAACCGAGCACGGCCTGTTGAAAGCGGGCGTCTTCGGCTCGGACATGGTTGCGGATGCGCCCATAGTTCAGCAGATTCCAGCGCAGGCCCGGACCCACGCGTCCGCCCAGGCTGTTCCAGTCGAGCAGATCGCCGAGATGCTCGGCCTCCAACGAGATCGTCCCCGTCAGCGCCAACTGAGGGTAGAACTCGGCTTCGGCGATCCCGATGCGCGCCGATTGGGCCGCCGCCTGTCGCTCGGCCCGCCGCACGTCCGGCCGGCGACGCAGGAGATCCGCCGGGATCCCAACCACCACCTCGGCAGGCGGGACGGGAATGGGATGCGGCTCGTCCAGCATGGCGTCCAGGCTGCCAGGCGGCAACCCCAGCAACAGGTTCAGCCCGTTCTGGATTTGTCGGCGTCCTTGGTCGAGTCGCGGAATCAGCGATTCGGTGATCGCCAATTCCGCACCGGCCTGCCGCACGTCCAACTCGCCGACCACGCCCTGTTCGAACCGCTTGCGGATGATGTCGAGCGACGCCCGCTGAATGTCTACATTTTTGCGGGCGTACATCGCCTGTTCTTCGAGGGCCCGCATCTGGATATAGGCCGCCGCCACCTCGCCCTGAAGCATCACCAACGCATCGTCGAAACCTTCGATTTGCGCATCGAGATTCGCGTCCGCCGCTTCGACCCCCCGTCGGATCTTGCCCCAGATGTCCAGCTCCCAAGCCATATCGAAGCCGACCGACCAGTCGTCGAACTCGCGATTGCCCGGAAACAGGCCGAACGGATACATGTGGTCGCTGAACTTGCTGCGCGCGTACGCGGCGTTCATAGCTTGTTGCTGAGGCAGCAGATTGCCGGCCGCGATCCCGCGCAGCGCACGCGCCTCGTGGATGCGAGAGGCCGTGATCTTCAGCGGCAGGTTCTGGAGATAGGCCGTATAGACCAACTGATCCAGCAGCGGATCGTTGAACACCGTCCACCAGTGACTGTAGTCGGCCGCCTCGGCCCTGACCGCCGGATCGTTTCCGTCCAGCCAGCGATCGGCCACCGGCGCCGCGGGGCGACAATACTCCGGGCCAACCTTCAAACCGTTATCCCACCACCGGCCCATGCTCGTACAGCCGACCAGCAGCGAAACCCACACCGCCAGACAGCCGAGAACCATGCCAGAGCGGTTGATCCGCCAAGCCGCGCCGCGAGAAGCCTCGGCCTGGTGGCCCGCCCGTGCCTTGCACGATTCTCGCGCGCCCGAATCGCGCGTCGGTTGCGAGCGTCCGTGGTGCTTGCTGGGACTGTTGAGCCTGCAACGCCACATCTTTGTCCCCCTGGCCAACCTGCCCGTGAGCCGCTCCCGAATTACCCCGTCCATCGTTCTATCGTCCAAGCCTCAAAACCGGCATGACCGTAAATTTCCTAAACTAGACTGTGCAGTATTGACGAAAATCCGAGCGACATATAGAATGACCGAACGGTCAGTTTTGAAACTGAATAGTACAATGGAAGGCTAGATGGTCGGGTGAATGCAATGGCTACATTGGCAGAACGCCGCAGAGAGCTTCTGGATTCGATGATGAAGCAGGCGGTCTACGAAGGCGCCGTGGCGGTGATGACGAAACACGGGTTGAACGGGACGACGATGGATCGTGTGGCCGCCGCAACCGGGATGGCCAAAGGCAGTCTATACAACTATTTCCGCAGCAAGCAGGATCTGCTCGAGTTCGTGCATGATCGGGCCGTCGCGCCGCTGCGCGAGGCGATCGATCAGGTGGTCAATGACGGAGCGAATGCCATCGACAAGCTGACCTCGATCACGCGGATGTGGCGAGAATACTTGACGAAGCATCAAGCGGTGTTCGAGTTTTTGATCAAGGACATGGCGGCCAAACAGCGACTGCGAACCACCGAGCGGACGGCTCGAGCCACGAGCATCGGGCAGATCGCCACGATCTTGCAGCAGGGCGTTCGAGAAGGCTTGTTCCGCCCCATGGACGCCACGGCGGCGGCGGAAATGTTGGTCAGCGCGGCCATCGGGATGGTGGAACAGGAGTTCGCCGTCGGCCGGACTCGCTCGATCAACGAGGCTGTCGACGCGTTGATGAGCGTCTTTCTGCACGGGCTGTTGGCCACGCCGCAGGCCGCCGACGCGGCCGTTCGCTCGGTGGGCGAGGGATGAGGTCGGTCCGCAGCGCCCGCGCGGCGACGATCGTGGTTGGGTGGACGCAGCCCGCGCCAAGGGAGTTGGGCGCTGGTCGCCGACACGGGCCATGGCTTTTCCGACGACCGCATTCTCGGGTGGGACCGTTTCCTGAGCAGGCAAGCGCAGACAATCGGGATTGGACAACATGCACACGAATCACGAGCTTCGAACCGATACGCCCGAGGCTTCGGCCGCGCGATCTGACGAGAGCGGCAGCGACAGGATCGAAACGCGAGCGTGGCCTCGGGCGGCGGGCGTCGCGATCTGCCTGTCGATCCTCGCCGGGATCGGGTTCGGCGTCCATTCGACGTGGCCAGCCACGCAGACCGTGGATAGCGGCGAAACGGCGATCAAGGGCGTTCCCGTCGTGCTGACAGCCGCCAGAGAGATGACATTCGAGCGAGCGGTGGTCGTCTCGGGCAACGTTCAGGCAAAAAACTATGCGCTGATCTCTGCGCGGATGCCCGGCGCGGTGGATATGATCTTTGTCGACCGAGGCGATGCCGTCCAAGCCGGACAGACCAAACTGTTCCAGAGCGATGCCTTGAAATTGACCAAGGCGGTCGCCATCGCGCGCCAGGGATTGCAGGTGGCAGAGCTGTCGGTCAAAGAGAAAGAAGCCAATCTCGAACAGGTCCAGGCCGGCAGAGAGCAGGCCGAGTCCGATGCCCAGCGGTATCGGGCCTTGGTTCTCGATCATGCGATCCCTAAACAGTTGCACGACCAGCACGAGACGCGGCTAAAGCAGGCATGCGCGTTGGTTCGGCACGGCGAAGCCCTGTTGGCGTTGGACAAGAGCCGGCTCGAACAGGCGCGTCTGCAGGTCACGATGGCGGAAAAGGACCTGGCCGACTCGCTGGTGATCGCGCCGATTTCCGGTCGGATCTCGCAGCGATTCCTCGAGCCCGGCGAGATGGCCGCGCCCGGCACGCCGGTGCTCAAGATCGAGGACCCGTCGCTGCTCGAGGTGTCCGTATTTCTCCCCGAAGAGCACTACGCGCGTGTCGCGCCCGGGCAGACGCAGGTGCGAATCTCGGTCGCGGGCATCGACGCGGGCGTGCGTCCGGTCACGTACAAGAGTCCGACGGTGAATCCCAAGCTGCGGACGTTCGAGATCAAGGGGCTGATCGAGTCCCCGCCGGTGGGCATTGCACCGGGTTGTCTGGCCGAAGTCGTCGTCGTGCTCGAGAGCCACCAAGGCCTGGGAATCCCCACCCCGGCCATCCAACAGCGGGGGGGACGTTCCGTGGTCTTCGTCGTCGAACAGGATCGCGCACACTTGAAACCCGTCCAGCCGGGACTGTCGATGAACGGCTGGACGGAGATCGAGGCCCGCGACCTGGCGTCGGGGGGCGCCGTGGTGACGATGGGTCAACAACTGCTGGACGAGGGCACACCCGTGGTCCGTGTCGAGGAGGCGGCGCAATGAACTTGTCGGAGTTCTCAATTCGCCGACCGGTCGCGATGAGCTGCGTGATCATCGGCCTGACGCTGTTGGGATTGAACGCCTATCGCAAGATGGGTTTAGAGCTGATGCCCAAGGCGGATATCCCTTATGTGACCGTGGTGACCATTTATCCGGGGGCGTCGCCGGAAGAATTGGAGACGGAGGTCGCCAAGCGGATCGAAGACGCGGTCGTGTCCATCGACGGGCTGAAGCACGTCAGTTCGACGTGCATGGAGAACGTCTGCCAGACGCTGCTCGAGTTCCAACTGGACGTAAACGTGGACATCGCGGCCACCGACGTCCGCGAGAAGCTCGATCTGATCCGCGCGGATCTGCCCATCGATGTCGAAGACCCGATCATCCAGAAGTTCGACTTCAATGCCAAACCGATTGCGACGCTTGCCTTGGTCGGCGATTCGGCCCTGGATGAACTGTACGACTTTGCCGACAACACGTTGCGGGATCGTCTGACCGTGATCTCGGGCGTGGCGGACGTGCAATTGATCGGCGGCGCCAAACGGCGCGTGCACATCGAGTTGGACCGGAATCGGCTGGCGGCGCGGAGCCTGAACAGCCTGCACGTGGTCCAGGCGGTCCAGCAAGCGGTGCGGATGGTGCCCTCGGGCCGCGTCCGCGACCGCGGCACGGAGTACGCCGTCAAGTTCGACGCCGACTATAAACAGGCGATCGACATCGGCGAGCTGGAAATCGTGAACGAAAACGGGCAACGCTGCCATATCCGCGACGTCGGCCAGGTCTCGATGTCCACCGAAGAGCTGCGCCAGGCCGCCATGCTGGACGGACGCCCCTGCATCGCCATCAAAGTGGTCAAGAAAGCGGATGCCAACGCCGTCCAGGTCGCCAGTGCGGTCCAGCGGGCGATGACGGCGCTGAACGCCGAACTGCCCGGGGGCGCCAGCTTGGCCTGGATCGAAGACGACGGGACGTTCGTCGAGGCGAACAACGAGAGTGCATGGGTCAACGTCGGCCAGGGGATCTTGCTCACCGCGGGCATCCTGTTCTTGTTCCTCTACAACTGGAGCGCCCTGCTGGTCGTCGGCGTCACGATGCCGCTGACGATCGTCATCGGCCTGTTCTTCATGCAGATCGTCGGCTATACGCTGAACACGTCCACGCTGCTGGCGATCGGCATGTCGGTGGGCATCCTGGTGACCAACTCGATCGTCGTCCTCGAGGCCATTGTCAAGCGGTTGGACGAAACGGGCGATCCGCGCGAGGCCGCGCGGTTGGGAGCCAACGAGGCGTTCATCGCCGTGTTGGCCAGCGCCGCGACGAACGTCGTCGTCCTGTTTCCTCTGGCCGTGATGAAGACGCGGATCGGCCTGTTCATCGGCCCGTTGGCCATGACGATGTTCATCATGACGGTCGTCTCGCTGGCGATCTCCTTTACGCTGACACC
Source organism: Candidatus Anammoximicrobium sp. (assembly GCA_032229885.1). Taxonomy (GTDB): domain Bacteria; phylum Planctomycetota; class Planctomycetia; order Pirellulales; family Pirellulaceae; genus Anammoximicrobium. Next base: position 12,443 of record JAVYAJ010000060.1, read on the forward strand.
GATGCTGTGTTCGCTGCTTCTGAAGCCCCGCGACCAACGCGCGCAGACACTGACCGGACGACTCGAGCGAGGCTGGAACCGCGGCTTCGATCGTGTCACGGCCGGCTATCGTCGTCTGCTGCAGTTCAACGAACGAAGCCGCTGGGCCGCAGTGCTGACGCTGCTGGCGGTGATCGGGATGTTCCTCCATGCGATCTGGCTGTCCGGACGTTTGGGAACGTCGGCGTTCGCCGAATCGGATCGAGGCGCGGTCTATCTGCGGCTGGAATTTCCCACACGATACGAGCTTGCCGAGACGATTCGCCGCGTGCAGCAGGCCGAAGACCGTCTGCGGGGGATGCCCGAGTTGCGGCATATCCTCAGTTCCGTCGGCAAAGTCGAAGCGATCCTCGGACAATCCAGCGAAGGCGTGTACTTGGCGCAGATTCTGCTCAAGTTCTCCGAGCGGACCGAGCGGCAGACGACGATCGAGCAGATCATGGAGCAGGTGCGCGTGCGCATGGAGGGCTTTCCGGACGCGATCATGGGCGTCAGCCAACCGTCGATCATCGGCGGCCAGTCCAACCCAGTCGAATTGGAGATTTACGGCGACCGGCTCGACGTCCTGGACGCATTGGCCGTCAAGGCGCACGAGCTGTCCGAGACGATCCCGGGGATCCTGGATCCGGACACCACCGTTCGCGCAGGCAAGCCGGAAATCCGCGTTCTGCCGCGTCGCGCCGTGCTCAGCGACCTGGGCGTGTCGGCCGTGTCGCTGGGAATGACGCTGCGAGCCAATCTCGAAGGGATCAAGGCCGGGACGTACAAGCAAGGCGCACGCAGCTATGATATCGTCGTCAAATTGACCGAACAGCCCGGCAAAGATCAGGTTCGCGAGTTCCAACTGCCGGGAGCGGACGGCCACCCGTTGCTGCTGACCAACGTCAGCCGTGTCGTGGAGAGCCAGATGCCGATCCAGATCATCCGCAAGGACAAACGGCGGCTGGCCAAACTGTACACTCAATTGGACGAAACACGCCTGCCCTTAGGCGCAGCGGTCAACCAAATCAGCGCGGCCATGGACGAGCAAGCCGGGCTGCCACCGGGGTACGGATACGACTTCGGCGGAACCTACGAATTCATGGCGGAAGGGCAGGCTGGGCTGGCCGAGGCCGGTGTGCTGTCCATCGTGTTGATCGTGCTTACGCTGGCGGCCATTCTCGAGTCGTTTCGCCAACCGGCGATCATTCTCCTCACGATTCCCCTATCGCTGATCGGCACGGCCTGGGCCTTGGCCCTGGCCGGCGAGAGTTTCAGCATCTTTGTGATCATGGGAATCGTGATGATGATGGGCATCGTCGTCAACAACGCGATTCTGATCATGGACCAATTCAACGTTCTCGTGCAGCAGGGCGTCTCGCGTCACGAGGCGATGATCCGCGCGTCGTGCGAGCGTTTTCGCCCGATTGTGATGATCACGCTCGCGGCGGTCTTGGGCATGCTGCCCTTGGCGGTCAGCCGCGGCATCGGCGCGGAAACCCGCGCGGGCGTCGGCATCGCCTCGGTCGGCGGCATCCTGGTCTCCGGCGTGCTGACCCTGATCGTAATGCCCATCGTCTACGACCTGTTCACCCGTCGCTCTGCCCCGACGCACGGTTGACTGGACCTGTCGACCGTCGAATACTCGTATACTCCAACCAACAGGCCCGATGTTCACGCCAAGGCGCTGAGTTTTGTTGTTCTGCTCTGCGCCTTTGCGCCTTTGCGTGAGATCCTCGCTCGCTCGAGGAAAGCCCTGGGGAGCAAGAAGCGGTCAGCAGTCGGTGATCGGTGCTCGGTGCTCGGTGCCCGGCGATCGGTGCTCGGTGCTCGGTGCTCGGTGCTCGGCGATCGGTGCTCGGCGATCGGCGATCAGCCGTCGCCGATCGGCGGCGACTCGCCGCCCGTACGGGCAACGAGGTAAGTGTACGTGACAAGTTGGGGGCCGAGAGGTGACGTCTGACAGGCGGCGGATCACAAACCACGAACGACAGATCAAGGGCGAGACGCCGGGTCCGGTCGCCCGAGCCGGCCTTCGAGGTGGGCGAGCACCAGGGCCAGATCGGCCGGCGTGACGCCGCTGATGCGCGACGCTTGCGCCAGATCGACGGGCTGGATCTGCGTCAGTTTTTGACGAGCTTCGGTCCGCAGATGCGAAATCGTCGTGTAGTCGAAATCGCTCGGGATTCGTTTGGTCGCCAGCCGTGTCTGGCGGGCGACTTGCTCCTCTTGCCGCGCCACGTAGCCCGCGTATTTGACGTCGTATACGACTTGATCGGCGACCTCTTTTTCGATCGCGCCCAACTCGGGCAAGCGGGCGGTGACATCCTCCCAGGACATCTCGGGGCGTTGCAGCAGCTTGGCCAGAGACACGCCGTCGCTGCGGTGGGCGCGCAACAGGCTCGAAACCCGCGCGATTTCCCGCTCTTTCTGCGCACAGCGACCGGCTCGTTCGGCGGTCACCAACCCCAACTCGTGACCCAGCGGGGTCAGACGGCGGTCGGCGTTGTCCTGACGCAGCAGCAGCCGGTACTCGGCGCGGCTGGTGAACATCCGATACGGCTCGTCCACGCCACACGTGACCAGGTCGTCGATCAGCACGCCGAGATAGGCTTGCTCGCGCCCCAAGATCAGACTGGGGCGGCCAGCGAGCCGCAGCGCGGCGTTGGCCCCCGCGATCAGGCCTTGCGCGGCCGCTTCTTCGTAACCCGTCGTGCCGTTGATCTGCCCGGCCAGGTACAGGCCGGCCACGCTTTTGGATTCCAGGGTCGGCCGTAGTTGGTCCGGCGGACAGTAATCGTACTCGACGGCATACCCGTAGCGCAGGATCCGCGCCCGCTGGCAGCCCGGCAACAGGCGGATCACCTCATCCTGCACATCGCGCGGCAGGCTGGTCGGCAAGCCGTTGACGTAGACTTCATGCGTCCCGCGTCCTTCCGGTTCGAGGAACAACTGGTGCTGCGGCTTGTCGGGAAAGCGCACGATCTTGTCTTCGATCGACGGACAGTACCTGGGAGCCGCGCCGCGGACCTGCCCGGTGCACATCGGCGCGCGATGCAGGTTGGCGCGGATCAGCGCGTGGATCTGCTCGTTGGTGTGGGTGATCCAGCAGGGAAGCTGCTCGAGGCGCATCCGGCCTGTCAAGAACGAGAAGGCCTGAGGCTCCTCGTCGCCGGGCTGAAGCTGCGTCTGGGCGAAATCGATCGTCCGACCGTTCAACCGGGCGGGCGTGCAGGTCTTGAATCGGGCGACCCGCAGGCCCAGCCTATGCAACGTGTCGCCCATTCCGGCCGTCGCACCCTCCCCCGCTCGCCCGCCGGGCGTCTGGATTTCTCCGAAATGCATCAAAGCCCGGAGAAACGTCCCCGTGGTCAAGATGACGGCGGACGCTCGATAGACGGCGTCGCCAAGGACGCGAACCCCGGTTGTACACCGGTGATCGCCGTCGCCCGTGGTCAGCAGATCGATGGCCGTTTCCTGGCGCAGATCCAGGTTCTCCTGCGATTCGACTCGGCGTTTGATCTCGTCCTGATAGGCCCGCTTGTCCGCCTGCGCTCGCGGGCCGTGCATCGCCGGGCCTTTGCGGCGGTTCAGCAAGCGGAACTGGATCCCGGTCGCGTCGATGGCCTGCCCCATGGCGCCGCCCAACGCGTCGATCTCGCGCACGAGATGGCCTTTGCCGACGCCGCCGATCGCCGGGTTACAGCTCATCTGACCCACCGTGTCCAGGTTCGTAGTCAGCAGCGCGACGTGTGCGCCCAGGCGGGCCGCCGCCAACGCCGCTTCGACCCCGGCGTGACCGGCGCCGACGACGATCACATCGTATCGGTAACAGCAGGCAGACATGGGCGCAGATGAACGATAGAGATTGGATGGCGGCGATTTCCGGCCACCGCGAAGCCCCCAAGCAAGCTGTCACGGTGAGACAACGACGACGATCCGCCGCGCTTCTCGATCTTGGCGCTGCCCGTTTCGACCGGCCCGTTTCGACCGGCCCGGAATGAAACCTGTCAGCCCGCAAGTCAGGTCTGCTTTGCCGCCCGAGACTTGGTAGTCGCGCCGACATGCGCGCCCGCGCACGGCATACCACGGTCCGCGCGTCGCACGGGGGGCCGAGGCTCTAAGACGCGGTCGCGGCCTTGGCCTGCGAACGGGCTTCGCGCAAGCCGCGGCTCAGGATGTCTCGCAACATCGGCGAATAGTCTTCGTACTTGACCTCGTCCGGCGCGCCGCTGGCGAATTGGAAAATCGTGTCGCGAGGCTTCTTGCCCAGCGCGATCAGCGTGGAACTGACCGTGCCTCGATCCTGGTTGCGGACGACCATCGTCGGGCGTCCCGGGACGGCCGGCGTCCGAGCAAAGACCTTGCTGGCCACGGCCAGGAACTTGACTGGCGAGTCGAGCGTTTGCAGGGTAAGCAGGCGGGAGGCCAGTTTGACCCGCTCGTCCCGCGGATCGTTCACATCGTTATTGGCGATGATGTTCAGTCCCTGCTCCAACTCGACCGCGTTGACATCGTCTCCGCCATGCGCAACCCACGCCGATTCGTGGCTGGCGATGACGTAGTTCACGCCATCATACTTGCCTGTCGACAACTCTTCCAAGGCTTGTTCGAGCGCTTGGCGAGATGACGTACAGCGGAGCAGTTCGCGGCACAACACGCCGCGTGATCGAGGCGCGATGGGAGGACGGGCTTTGATCCGATTGCAGGCCGCAACGAACAGCCCATTTTGATTCACGCCGAGCCAAGTCCCGCCGGCTCGTTGATCGATGCCGCACAGCACGCGAGGTTTGCCGGATTGAATCGTTGGCGCATTCCAGGCACGATCGTAGAACTCTTCGCGATTGGCTGCGATGAGGATTGGCGATTCGTCAACGAGCTGATATTGGATCGCAAGAATGCACATGGGTGTCGATCATACCTTTCGTTGTAGTAGAGTCCTTTGGTGACCCATCCCAGGTGGACAGCGCGGGGCGCGTTCCGTGCGCCGATCTGAACAATGTAGGCGGAGCCCAGACGCTTTAACACCGTATATTAGGGGGGCTTAAGTCAGAAACTTGGCCTTTTTGCGTCTTGTTCTGGGATGGACCGGCGAAAATGACCGCGCAAGCGCCATATCGCGTACGACAGAGGCGGACCGTGGTCCGGCCGACGAGACCGCTTTCCGAGCCGCGCGGGGGATAAATCCTGGGCGGCGCTCTTGTGAACCGGATCGAAAACATCTAGTCTGCTAAGCTTGAGTGTACGCCGTGCGCGGACTAGGCGGAGAACATGCTTGCGTTTTCAGTCGATCACCCCTCAAGATGGCGGTGATAGGCGCGGGGGCGGCCGGCTGACAGTCTCAGGCGCCCGGGATCCGCTTGGACTCAGGGGCGCGTCGAGATCAATGGGGCCCGCTGTTCGGTCGTACATCGCTCGCACGATCCGCATCCGCTGTGGCTTGGGCGTCATGGCGAGGACTTGCCCCCTGCCAGGTCCGCGTCGAAGTTCTCAGACCATCCGGCAGCCCGCGCGACCCGGCGCACCGGTTTTTCGAGGATGCGGCAACCTGCGGCATGGGCCCGCGCCCGGGCGCACCGGCACCGGTTTTTCGTTATCATCCGGTCTGGGAATTCGTCGCGGCAGTCGATGCGGGCCGGGACACAGGCCCCAGTGTTTCGATGGCCTGCGGGCTCAAATCGTGGCCGATACGGTGTTAGAATCACACGATCCGCGCGTGTGGATCGAGATTGACGACACGCCTCGCTAGGAACTTCTGCCCGGTCAGACTGTTCATGAGATCAACTGCCTCTACCCCAGAAATGTCGCTGGCAACGCCGGTCGGACGCGAGCCGCGCGAACTCGGCTCGCAAACGCCGGGGTTCCCGCCTCAGCCTGACGCGAACGCCCATGTCGAACCGACGCCGCGGCCCGACGTCAAGCTGTCGGGACGCAGCCGCCTGGGAACGCTCACCGGAGTGCAGATCCTGGGGACCGGATCGTACGCACCGGAGCCTATCGTCCGCAACGAAGACTTGGGCGAGCTGGGTTATGACGCGGATTGGATCATTCAACGGACGGGGATTCGTCAGCGGCGGCATGCGCCGCCACAACAGGTCACCAGCGACGTGGCGTACGAGGCGGCCGTGCGCTGTCTGGCCGCCGCCGACACGAGCCCGGCCGAGGTCGATCTGATCCTGGTGGCGACGATGACCCCCGACTCGCCGATGCCCACGACCGCCTGCTTGCTCCAGCAGCGTTTGGGTTGTGTTGCGCCTGCGCTGGAGATGAACGCGGCCTGCTCGGGCTTCATGTATGCGCTGGTGACGGGGATGCAGTTTATCAAGACGGGATGCAGCCGCTGCGCGCTGGTCGTCGGCGTGGACCTGATGTCCCGCACGGTCAACCCAGCCGATCGGCGCACGTACCCGCTGTTCGGCGACGGCGGCGGCGCCGTGCTGTTGGGGCCGGGATCGCCCGATCAAGGGCTTCTCGCCTATACGTTGGGCGCCGAAGGCGATGCCGACGGCTGGCTGTGCCAACCGGCGGGCGGCACGCGCGAGCCGATCACGGCCGAGACGTTGGCCGCGGGGCGGCAATTCATCCACATGGAAGGCCGGTCGGTATTCAAATGGGCTGTGCGCGTGTTGGTCGATTCCAGCTACGACGTGTTGCAACATGCCCGATTGGCGCCCGAACAGATGGATCTGATCATCTTTCACCAGGCCAACGCGCGGATCATCGATTCGGCGGTCAACAACCTCCAACTCGATCGCCGACGGGTGATCATCAACCTAGACCGCTACGGCAACACGTCCGCCGGCAGTATGCCGCTGGCCCTGGACGAAGCGGCCCAGCAGGGGCGGATCCGCGGCGGCGACCGCGTGCTGTTGAGCGGTTTCGGGGGCGGCCTGTCGTGGGGAACGGCGATCATGCAGTGGTAGGCTGGCGCGGTCAATTTCTTAAACTACTACCGCTTCAACCGTTGCGCGTTTGGACGCAGATAGGCGCTGATTCTGTTTGGCCGAAGGCCTCCGCTCACCGTAGCCTGGGGCAACGCCCCAGGACCGGCGCTGCGCGCGTGCCTTTTTTGGCTGAAGGCCATATTCATGCAGGCGGAGGTGACACGTTGATGATGGCCTTCGGCCAAGACGATTGCTATCATCTCTGACTCCTGGGGCGTTGCCCCAGGCTACGTTGGTGATGGCCTTCGGCCAACACGCTTCCTGTCGTCTGTGCTGCGCAACAGCCATCCAATGCCAGGCCCACTTAACGCGGGCTAGTGCCAGCAACCGAAAAGTGTACTGCACAGACCAGCGTACAAGATGCGCGCACGGTGCGCGCATGATACGGAGTAAGACTCTAAACTCCGTAGTTTCCGGCTTTTGGGCCGCGGCAGTCGTAGGCCGTTGGGGCGACTCGCCGCCGGTGCGCGCGAACCCGTGTTTTGACCGCGGCCCCGATTGCGTTTCTAAAGCGGTCCGGTATGCTGGCGTCTAGTTGATCTGGGCATCTGCAAGAACCGAGAACAAGGAGCCAGCATGTCACGGAGACTGTCTGTCATTGCGTCGGACTGGTGGGACTATACGACGTTGGACCAGGAGATCATCGCGGACGCAGCGCGGTTGACGCCGGAAAAGATGGCCAAGCTGTCGCGACCCGGCTTCAAGGTGGTGCTGTACGACACGCTTGAGGATTTCTACTTGGCCGAGGCGCTCGAATACATCGACGCCTGGCGGCAGTCTACGGATGACAACCCGGTGGGGCTGTGCGGCCCGATCGGCCCGACAGAGCAGTTGCCGCTGGTGGTGCGGTTGATCAACGAACTGAGATTGGACATTCGTTCGGCCCATTTTTGGGCCATGGACGAGTGGATCGTCGACGGCAAGGAAGTCCCCCCATCGCACCCGCTGTCTTTCGAGCGATGCAACCGTGCGATGTGCTTCAACCGGATCGACAAAAAGCTCCGGATGCCAGACGCCAACCTGCACTTCCCCAAGGCCGACGCGAAACCGTTCCGGGAAAGTTGGGACGCAGGCGTCCGCTGTGCGCTGATGCAAGGCGGCCAGGGCGACGTCAAACATTGGGCATTCAACGATCCACCGCGGCGCAAGGGCAAATGGAAGGACACGCCCCAGCCGGCCGAAGAGTACCGCAAGCTGCCGACGCGGATCGTCGAACTGCACCCGCTGACCATCGCCCAGAATGCGCGAACCAGCGGCGGCGGCAATGTCTCGCTGGTGCCGACCCAAGCAATCACCGTCGGCCCGGCCGAGACATGGAAGAGCGAAAAGGTCTCGATCTGGCACGCCGGCACGCACGACAACGCTTTTGGCCAGCGGCTGACGTGCTTGATGATCTCGCAACGAATCGCCGACTCGTCTGTCCCGATGTCGGTGCTGGCGGACCACCCAAACGTCCAGTTCAATTACTATCGTGGCGGAATCGGTTCGTGCGCGGTCGAGATGCACTGAGCCAATGGGCCCGCAACGGCTTTCCTCACCGAATGCGACGTCAAGCGATACCGCGCGCCGTCGAGAATGGCACGTTTGATCATAAGCCGAAGCGTACGCGAGGGAATGCCTGAGTCCCTCGCTCAGGCCGTGGATCACGTCTCGCGGTCACCTGCGCACGGTACAGATGTTTGGGGTAACCGCGATTGCCAGACAGCGGGTATTCCTTGCTCTGGCGAGCGCGACAACCCGAAAATTCCGATTGGACAACGCACTAGATGCGAAACCCGGGTGTCCAGCCCAGCGCTTCTCGAGCCCGTTCGATAGCCACCGTCCCATCATCCTCGGCAATGTTATAGATGCCGGCCGATCCGCGGGTCAGCGCGCGCCGAGCCGCATCCGCGGCGTCGTCCACGTGCAGCGGAGTCCCGCTGGGCGGTTGATCAAAGCCCGTCCCCGGCCCATACAGTTTCCCATACCGCAAGACGATCCCGACCAGCGGCGCTTCCAGCACCTGTTGCTCGAGGCTGGCGACGGCCCGTGCAGTTGGGCCATAATCCGGGTCATCCAGCAGCAGCGGCGCATCTTCGGCATGGGGCCGCGGGCCCGGCGCATAGACGAACGCCAGGCTTTGCGCCACCATGCGGTCCGCTCCGGCGGCCAGCGCCGCCGAGACCAAGTTGCGCGTTCCCTCCTCGCGGAGGCGCGCGTTGCGCGGCAGCGCGGCGGCCATTTGCGCGGGATCGAGGCCCGGCGGGAGATCGGTCAGTTGGTGGACGACGATCCTGGGCCTCACTTGACCCACGACGGCGCGCAGCGTCTGGGCGTCGAAAACGTCCACGACCGCCGGCTCGACGCCCAGATCCCGCAGCGACTGGGCCTTGGCCGCCGAACGCGTCGTGCCGATCACCAACCATCCATCCTCTACCAACAAACGGCACAGCCTGCGCCCAATGGCCCCGCTGGCCCCAGCAACAAAGACCCGCTCCTGCATGACGTCGTTCCTCTCCTGGATCCTTCGTTCGTTGATGCCCTCGGCAAATCGGAGAAAAGCGAGGGGCTTCTGAAGCGTGGACGCACGCGGGCGACGCGCGGTTGGCAACCAAGGCTACTATTCTAGCCCCGCAATTCTAGCCCCGCAAACCAGAGTTGTCAGCTCGCCACAGGCAGACGCTTGTCCGTCTTCCTGATGTCGCACGTCAGGATTCACGATCCGCGACGAGCAGGTTTTACCTGGTTTATCAGCCTGGAACATATCCTTCGAGGGACATGCAGGGTTGAGGGGCCGCGCTCTGTCGTGGCCGCGGCCGGATGGACGCATGGAGGGCCACGCCGTGTCGTGGCCGCAAGCGGATGGACGCGACGCAGCGCAGCGGACGCGACGGACCGCGCCCCTCCCAGGATGGCGCACTTCCTTGCGGTCGTTGCCGCGCGATTTCGCGCACCATC
>JAVYAJ010000061.1:0-4882 GCA_032229885.1 Candidatus Anammoximicrobium sp.
CACGGTTTGTCACGCCAGCCTAATGGCGACAGCCTGCGTTGCAGGACAAGCGAGCCTTGGAGAACGGTCACCGAGAATTGAAGCGGAAGGGCGCAAGTCCTCCGGTGTGTCTGTTCGCGGCCGATCCAATTGGTCCGCTGCGAAGAACCTACTGAGGCGCCTGCGCAGCAGGAACCCGCGCCTCGGCAACGTCGCCTCGACCTAGCTATTCATCAGACGTGCTGTCCAATCGGCTGGTGTGGAAAGATGGGGACCCGGCAATTCTGTTCCGGTACAGCACCCATCAACCTGGGCGGCGGCGTGCGCTCGGCGATGTGTGCTCGGCGATATGCGCTCGCCGACGTGCACGGGTTGCCAGCGTCGCCGATCCGAAGGATAACGATAAGCACCTAGCAGGCGACGGACAGACATGAGATCCAAGCCAATGGCCTGCGCGGCGCCGACACGTTTTGTGAGGACCATACCGTGAGAACAAGTATCGAATCGGTCGGTTTGATTCTGTTGCTGGCCGCCGTCGGCTTTGCCGCGGACCACGAGCCTGCGATCCGCTGGGAGACGCTCGCGCCCGACGCGATCCGAGCGTACGAGCTGGACGTGTTGCAGCGGGTCGCGGATCTGTCGTTGATTCCGCCGACGATCAATACCCAGCCGCTGCCAAAGTACGACTACGATCGACTGGACTACGGCATGACCATCGGCGTGGCCCGCACCCCGGGCGGTCGGCTGTGGGCCGCGTGGGTGGCCGGCGAGGACGGACCCAAGGCATTCATGCTCGCGGCGACCAGCGACGACGACGGCGAGACGTGGTCGAAGCCGCGGCTGGTCGTCGACAGCCATTCGCCGACCCTTCCGCTCCCGCGCAGCACGATCATCGGCAATCTGTGGACCGATCCTCGTGGTCGGTTGTGGTTCTTTTTCGACCAGACGATGAATCATTACGACGGCCGTCAAGGGGTGTGGGCGTCGCTCTGCGAGAACCCCGACGCGGACCAGCCGGCATGGAGCGCTCCGCGCCGGCTGTGGCACGGCGCCGTGCTGAATAAGCCGACCGTGTTGGGCGACGGCCGCTGGCTCTTGCCCGTCGAGTTTCCCAACTTTTTGGGCTTTGGACCGATGCGGTATGTCAATGCGGATCTCGAGCCGCTGCGCGGCGCCAACGTGTTCGCTTCACAGGACGAAGGTCAGACATGGACCCGGCTGGCCTGCGTGCGATTTCCGAAGCCGTCCTGGGACGAGCACATGTTCGTCGAGCTGCGCGACGGACGGATCTGGATGTTGGCGCGGACCGGCGACGGCACGACGCAAAGCTTTTCGTCCGACGGCGGACGGTCTTGGACCGAGCCTTCGTTCCCCACGTTCAAACATCCGGCTGCTCGGTTTCACATCCGCCGCTTGGCCTCGGGTCGGATTCTGCTGGTCAAACACGGCCGGACGATCGACGCGCACGAGGGGCGTTCCCAGTTGACGGCCTGGCTGTCCGAGGACGACGGCCAGACGTGGAACGGAGGGCTGATGCTGGACGAGCGCCGGGGCGTGTCGTATCCGGACGGGGATGAAGCGCCCGATGGCACGCTGTACATCACGTACGACCGCAATCGGGCGACCGACGGCGAGATCTTGATGGCCCGCATCACCGAAGCGGACATCCTGGAGGGCCAAATCGTCGGTCCGCGATCCCGCCTCCGCATGCTCGTCTGCCGCCCGCTCAAGAATGCGCCGCAGCGGGCGGGATCGAGCGTGGATCCGGGCTAGCGGGCATCCGAACGCACGCTCGCTCTGACGGACGCAACGCGGGTCGCGCCCGCGACAGGGGGCGGCGACTCAGCGCGTTTTCTCCGTCGGAGCCATGGGCAGCAGGGGCAGCGGGCGGAGTTCCTCGCCGGGCTGCCGCACTTTCCAAAACGTGATCGTGCCATTGCAGCCTCCGCGCTCGGCGGGCTTGTCGCCCGAACGCGGGGCTGTCAGATCGGCGACGACGTAATAGCGCAGCGCGTCGTCGTGAGTCGTCAAGCGGAGGGTGTACACGGGGTCCGTCGGCGTATAGCCGATGACGCCCCGGTGCGCATCGACGGCCAGCTCGGTGCGATTCTCGGGCGGATCCCGCGGCGCGCCGACCAGCGCCACGCGCGACACGGTGGCTCCGATATAGCCCTTGGTGTGCGTGAAACGGACCTGATACTCGCCCGGACCGTCGAGCACGGAAGTCACATCCAGCACCTTCTGCGCGGACTGTGTGGCCTCGAAATCGCCGGTTTCGTACTGGCCGATCTGCCGCGTCAGATAGGCCGCCAGCGGGTTGCGGACCCCGAAGGGCGCCAGCGCTTCGCTGACCTCGACCAGCGTCTGGTCGTTGACGTTTTGCGTATCGGTGAACCGTTCCCCGGCGGGTCGGCCCAGCGTCGCGGCTTCCCAAGCTCGCAAGCCTTCGTTCACTTTCCATTCGGCCAACGCAAAGGCCAGTAGGTCGTCGTTCAGCGCGTGTCGTTCCGCGTCGCTGGGCGGCGTCTGCCGAGAGACGAACGCGGCGATGTCGTACAGCCGGGCGAGCATCGTCACATAGCCTCCGATCACCTGGGTTTCGGCGCACAGCGCCGGATCGCCAAGTTGATCCGCCAGCGTGGCGGCTCGCGCGACCGCCGTCGCAGCCTCGTGGAAACGCTCGGGCGTGGCGAAATAGCGGAAGGGGCCTTGGCCCAAGACGGGCGCCGAACGGCGGCGGACCATGTCGGCGGCCCGGCCGAAGAATTGAGGATAGGGAACGCCCGAACCGTAAACGTCCCAGCCGACCGATCCGAGCAGAACGGCCCACTCGGCCGCCAGTTCCGGGTCTTTCAACCCGCGACGCGTCGCCCAAGCGGCGGCGAACTCGCGTTCGTCGCGTCCATGCGCATTCCAGCCCCATTCGGCCACCGCCGTTACGTTGAAGTCGTACAGCCGATTGTGGGGCGTTGCATAAGCGCAGACGTTGGACAACCGTTTATCCACGAACTCGGTCATGCGGGACTTCATGAATTGAGGCCCGCTCCAGGGACAGACGATCCGCCACGAGGCCGTCACCTGCGGATAGACGCCAAGCCAGCGACCGTCGCGGGCCGCCTGTTCCATCAGGGGGTAGATCATCGGATCGCGCGACGAGTTGTACGTGCGGCCGCCATCGTAATAGCTGATCTGGACCTCCGGCGGCGCCTCGGCCAACACCTTGTCGTTGGTTCGATAGCTGCCTTGGGTCAGCAGGATCCGCAGCTTGAGGTCGGGCTTCGTCTGCCGGGCGATCCGCCAGGCGTTTACACAGGCCCGTGTCTCGGCGGCAAACTGGCCGATGGCCAGGCATTGGTCGCAGCCGCACTGCAGGTCGTTCTCGCTGAGCCAGACGCAGATCGTATCCACGCCTTTGATTCGCGCCAGGTCGGTCATCCATTGGCCGAGCAGGGCGCGGAACCGCGGCTGAAAGGAACACGGAACCTGGTGGTCTTCATAACCCGGCAGCTTGGCCTTTGGCCCCACGCCCCGTGTCTCGGGAAACCGCGTGAACAGACCGGACGACATGAGCTGCTCGAGGTGGGTGATGATCGGCACGATGCGAAAGGCGTGCAGCCGGGCGTGCTCGACCAGCGCCGGATCGAGCGCCGCGCGGCCTGTGCCGTCCTCGGCGATCGACAGCGTCGCCTGCACCTCGGCCAGATTCAGCTTGTGCGCGGCCATCCACCGGATGTCGCTGCTCATGCTCCCGCCCCAGCCGCCGCGTTCGGCCAGGTCCGGCCAATCGAGCACGCGGACCAAGGGAACGGTCACACGGTCCGCGGTGCGCTGTGTCTCGAGCAGTTGCGCCAGCGTCAGCGCGGCATAGTACACGCCCCGCTCGTCCAGGCCGGTCAGCGCCAGCGTGTCCGGCGAGATCGGCGCGATCACATAGGCTTGCTCGCGATTGGGCTTGGCGGCCAGTTTGTCAGCGCCGGGCACGGCGACGTCGCCCAGGCGCCCCGCCGCCGAACAGACGACCAGCCGCAGCTCGATCCGCGCCGCGCCGCGGCCGCTTTCCGAGTCGGTCGCGGTCGGCGAAGTGGGCGGTTCAGTCGCCGCAGACGCAACAGTCGCGGCCGCCGCGTCAGGCGAGTCGGCCGAATCGCGCAAGTCCGTCGCGGCCGCCGGGCGCGCAGCCAACGCGCCGCGCAGCAGCTCGGCCGCCGCCCGCTCGACGTCCGAGCTTTCGTCGCACAGCCGCACAGCGACGTCTGTCGGCCTGACGGTCACGAAGCCCTCGAAGTCGATCTCGCGCGGCAGCGGGATCACGTGGCGGATCCACGCCTTCGTTTCGGGCGGCGAGTTCGAGTCGGCGGCACACGCCGACGACGGCAGAAACAGAACAGCGACCAGCAGGCACAGCGTGATACGCACGGCGATTCACTTTCGTTGTACGGAGGATGACCGAGGTTGACCTGTGTTGTCCGAGGTTGCACGACGGGGCACGAAGACTGTACTACTAACCTCAACCATCGTGAACTTTTCGACAATGTTTTCAGACAGCGACAGCGTTACGTTGTGGAAGGATTACATCTTGTTCTTGCAGTAGCTCTGTGTCCTCTGCGTCTCTGCGTTTGATCGACGTCCTTGCGCGGGCGAACTGGCCGAGCTCCAGGAAAATACGTTTTGGAAACGCAGAGACGCTGAGGACGCTGAGATTTCGGCGCCCCGTCGTAGTCGGGAGAGACGTGACAGGCGAATCACGGCGGATGGACACGGATAGCGGGGATGAAGACAGACGGTTAGACGCGATGTCTTTATTCGTGTGATTCATGGCCCTCCTCGATATTTCTCTGCCCTTGTCTGGTTGCGGCTGCGGGCCGCGCTAGAGTCTTAGTTCGTATCATGCGCGCACCGTGCG
>JAVYAJ010000062.1:0-32817 GCA_032229885.1 Candidatus Anammoximicrobium sp.
ACACGTTGATGTTGGCCTTCGGCCAACACGGTTGCTATCATCTCTGACTCCTGGGGCGTTGCCCCAGGCTACGTTGGTGATGGCCTTCGGCCAACAAGCTTCCTGTCGTCCGTGCTGCACAACAGTCACCCAATGCCAATTTCACCTAGCGCGGGTTAGTGCCAGTAAACCGAAAGTGTGCTGTACAGGCCAGTGTACAAGATGCGCGCACGGTGCGCGCATGATACGAACTAAGACTCTAACGCGGGTTAGTGCCAGTAACCCGAAAGTTTGCTGTACAGACTAATGTACAAGATGCGCGCGTCGTGCGCGCATCATACGAACTAAGACTCGAAAGTCTAGGCAGGCCGCGGAGACTGCGGATCGGCGCGGCCCACGGTTCACCAGCCCCCCGGCCGGCCATGACAGAGCACATCGCTCCACTTCTCACGGACCTTCTTGGCGCTCGCAATTGGGCGCATCCTCGTCGGGATCCGTGTTCCGCGGCTTCTTCTGCGGCAAGATCCGCGTTCAGTGAGCCAACGTCGGATCGCCGTCGACGACAAGCACGCCCCAGGCATTCGCCTTGTCCGCCGCGAGCACGACGGTGCGACCGTCGGAGTTCGTCTTGACGCTGGTGGCGTTGTTCAGCCGCCCACGGATCAGCGGCCGAGACGGGCCCGTCAGGTCGATGGCCGAGATCGGCGATTCTTTGAAGACGATGTTCCCGCCCGCCTCGGTGATCGTGTAGATCACGCGCACCAGCCCGCGCTGTTCATCCAGCAGGACAATGCCTCGCGTGCCGACGGTATCGACGCCATACAGATCGTCCCAGACGCCGTTGGGCCGCCTGACCAACAGCGCGATTTTGGGATCTTTGCCATTGTCGTAGCTCGTCTTGACCGCCGCATACAGCGTCCCGTCCGTGGCGACTTTGACGTTGAGATGATCGTCGGCCATGCCGTCGCCCGCGTCCAGCGCGGATCGAGCGGCAGGGATCTCGTCGTCGCTCCAGTCCTGCGGCGCGTCGGCGTCACGATGGACGCGAAAGCCGAAACGGCGCGTCTTCTGGTTCGACCACAAGACGCCGATCCGGTTGTTGGGCAGCGCGGTGACCACGCAGATATCGTCGCGGGCGATGTTGTCGGCCAACGTTACGGGACTTGAGAACGAGGCATACGGAGGATCGGCATAATGAACCTGGATGCTGGTCTTCCAGTCGGTCGCCAGCCACATTCGTCCCCGCGAATCGACGTCGATCGTTCCTGTCTCGCCGACGGTCACCCGCGTGGCCTCGGGGCGATCGACCCAGGGTTCCCAAACCTGGCGAGCCGCATCATGCTGGATCGACACCAGTTCGGGCGCCTTGCCGTGCAACAGAATGTGCGCAACCGGACCAACGAGCTTGACATCCGCGTGGGTGTCGGTTCGATCCGAGATTTTCAGGCCCCTCGTCCACGAGCCGTTGGCCGCGTCCAGTCGCCAAATATACGTTCCAGGCGATTCCGAGCCGGTGGGCAGCGCCGCCCACCATGTGCCCGCATGGAACCAGACCTTCGACTGAGGTTTCTCGCCGGTCGGCGTCGAAACCGGAATCGGGGCCAACGCCGTAATCGTGGGCGACGCACCGACCGCGATTCCGGCCACCACGAGCCAGCCACAAATGGCGCTTGCCAATACGGGAATGTGAACATGCATGATCGTGGTCCTTCTATTTAGTGCGATGTCAAGGATCCGTAGCAGCGTGCTCGCGACTATCAGGCTGGGGAGATTCCGTGCTCGGGCGCGTGCGACCAGGCGGAAATTCGAGTCTTTGTCCGTATGACGCGCGCGTGACGCGCACATCTTGTACACGGGTCTGTACAGTACACTTTCCGAGCACCGCCACTCGCTCGCGTTGAGAAGAACAGGTTTGAGCCGCAGAGACGCTGAGGTCGCTGAGGTGGTAGACGACGTGAGACTCTGCGTTCTCTGCGTTCTCTGCGGTTCCCATGTCCGAATGTCCCGTCTCCTTCGCCCGGCGGTGAGGTGATGCTCGCGCAATCGTCTTAGTTCGTCAGGTTGCCGACACTGGCCTACGTTAAGATTGGACAACGCACTGGCGCTCGAGCGCAGGCCGCAATGGCCGCGCACACAATGCGTCCGCCGATCTGGCGTTTGACACGCCGGCGATTGTCATGCCACGCGTTGCCCAATGGGCGCCAAAATGGCGGCGCGTCGTCGTTGATACGGATCATTTCTCCCGCTCGCGGATTTTGAGCTCGAGGATGCCGCCGGAGAACTCGGGCTGTAGTTGAGCGCGGATCCGCACGGCTTCGGTGCGAACGGGATCGAACTGCAGCGAGTCGTAGCGGTCCTTGGCGACGGTCGGCTCGCCCTTGGCCGCGACGGGTTTCCACTGGCCGTCATCCAGCCAGTCGACTTGCCATGAGGCCGGAACGCGGCAGTGGCCGATGCCCGTATCGTCGAACCAATAGACCTCGACGGCGTGGATCTGCTGCGGCTGGTTCAAGCGAACGGTCAGCCACTGCTCGGTTCCCTTGCGGGGCCACCACGTCATCCGCGGGATGGAATGGTCGTTCGAGTTGCGCGGCTCCAGACCATCGACGACCGCCAACACGCTGTCGCCCTCGTAACAGTGCGACGCCGACACGCGATAGGCCAGCTCGGGAAGCCGCGGCCAGTCGCCCGCGTCCGGTCCGTCGCCGATTACCGGAAACGCCGAGATCCGCAGCCGCGCGCAGCCCATCGGGATCAGAGTGACCGTCTCCAACGGCTCGTCGCTGCGGACCGGGCTGGACGCCAACGGTCCGACCAAACCGAGTGAATCCAGCGTCCAGTTCGGAATCTTTTTGGCCTTGACCTTCAGCTCGATCGGCGCGGCGACGGCCTCGAACGGTTGGCCGGTCGTCAGCGGCTTGCGCACCACCTCGAACATCGCAGCCGGGTCATCGCCGTCGAGCATCAGTCCATAGTTCCAGGGCGTGGTGGGGTGAATCTCCCACGCGGGCCATTTGTCGTCGTCGCCGCGACGAAGCAGGCGTTCGCCGATCGCCAGCGAATAGGTCAGCGGCCCACGATCGACCGATGCGCAGTTGTGATTGTTCGCCCAACGGGTCAGGCGAATCTTCATCGGCAGTTCCAGCTCGACGCGATCGCCGTCGTTCCAGGTTCGTTCGAGGGTGATCGCCCCGTCGGCGACCGTGGCGTCGTTCAGGATCCGCCCGTTCAAGGACACGCGAGGCGCCTCGCACCACTCGGGCACGCGCAGCGTCAGCCCGAACCGCACGGAATCGCGCGTTGCAAGCCGGAGACGAACGGTCTCGTCGAACGGGTAGGCCGTCTCCTCGACGATCGTCACCTCGGCGCCGTCGCCGACTTTGGCCGTGACGCGCGAGGGTGCGTACAGGACGGCGACCAAGCCGTTGTCGCGCGTCGCCATCCACAGGTGCTCGGCGTAGTAGGGCCACCCGTGGCCCGCGTTGTGTTGGCAACAACGATGCAGGTGCGGATCGAACAGGAACATCGGGCCGCTGTTTTGGACGCCCGGCGCCTTGCTGGCCGCGTCGCACAGGACCAAGTTCGGCGCCGTCAGGTAGTGCAAAGCCTTCAGGTCGGCGGTAAAGGCCGCGGGCAGCATGTTCAGCGCCACTAACTCGCACCGATCCGCCCAAGCCATCCGGCCGGTGATCGCCAACAGGATCTCGTCCGACAACATCTGCTCGACGATTCCGCAGGTCTCGATGGCCTGTCGCGGTCCCGTGTAGCCCGGACGACAGTTCTCGTCGCCGCCGAACATTCCGCCCGGAACCTGTCCGTACCGCGCGCGGACCTCCTGGTAATTCCGCTCGGCGGCCAACAGGTGTTTCGGATCCCGGGACTGCGGATAGAAGCGAGCTGGTCCGCCGAACGCCTGGGCGATATTCACGTTGTGCCAGTTGGGGACCGAGTCGGTCCAGTTGGCCGTGTGGCGATGGATCTTCGCGGCCAGTTCGAGCAGCCAGGGCTGACCCGTGCGGTTGTACAGCCAGTGAACGCTGTACAGATTGTCGGCCGCGCGCTGCTGCTGCCAGTACGGCGGCAGAAACTTGTCCTCGGGCACACTCAGTTCCCAACGGAAATAGCGACTCATCAATTCAAGGACACGCGGATCGTTCGAGTGCTCGTAATACGATTGAAGACAGAACAGGGCGATCATATTGGGCCACAGGTCGTCGCGTCCGATGTGACCAGCCGCGGGGTCCGTGCGTCCCGGGTCGGGACCGAACCAACCGTCGTCCTGCTGCGAGGCCAACATCGCCTCGATCCACGTCAACGCTTCTGTGATGATTCGACGATCTCGCAGGACATAGCCCGTGTTGGCGAATCCCTTGAGCCAGTAAGGGACCTCCTCCCAGCCGTGGCGGCCCTGGCCGGTCGGGCTCAGCCAGGCGTTGTCCGACCGGCTCAGGAACGTGCTGATCTCCGCCAGCCGCCCATGAAAACCCGCGGCTTGCAGTTCCAACTGGGTGCGCAACCAGCCGTGCGGCTCGATGGCCCCGACCGGCAACTTGACCAGCGGACTCGGCAACAATGGCGCTCGATTGCCATAGTAAAACGTGTTGCCCTGGCTCGCGTCGGGCGACAGCAGTTTGACCGGTTCAGCGTCACGCGTCGCCGCGATCGTGATCGCGGGATTGCCGACAAAGACCACGGCTACGCATAGCATGGCGCTCCTCAGCGCTCCGATCTTTCGGCGTGCACTCCGCTGGCTTGGATTGCGTCGGGCCGTCGCCTCTAAAGCAAGTTCGCTTGCAAACCACGCGACCCACCGACGGCGGCCACTTGGCTCGATAGACCGTCTCCCGAGCTTTGCTGGCCGACAGGACAAGTTGAAACGCCCATGATCCCGCATGTTGCACCTCCGGAATGTTCATGCCCGTTGCCAGCGCAGACTCGGCGGCGGATCGGTCGGAGCTTCCGTAGCGAAAGATCGCTGACGATGGCAACCCCTCCATCGCCCGACGCGAACGCTCAGGGCTCGATCGTTCTATTCCGACGCGACCGGTCCCGTCCGGCAGGCGAGAGCGACCGCGCCTACGCCTGTTTCACTCGACGACCTACCGAATGGCTGCGACTGCTTGTGACGATTCGTGCGCATGTTTGCGAGTGTACTGGACGGCACTGACCGGTCAAGCAACATCCGAGGTTTGCTCCCGCGCGCACCGCTTGTCCAACGCACGTTGGAAAGCCAACTGTTGTCGGTAGAAGCGGCGTAGTCCTAGCTCACGGGGACTTGTCGCTGGCTGCGGCGGTCGGATGCAGGCTCTGCAGATACAGAGCGGTAAAATCCGCCACTTCGTGCGTACCGGGTTGGAACGTGAACAGATTTTCGTCGAGCGCGGCGCAGCGTTGGAGCTCGACGATCTCGAGCACGAGCATCTGCTCTCGATCGGATGAATCAGGCGACCGTTGGGGGCCAGCCGACGCCGTGCGGCGATACTCGATCCGATAGGGCAGGTGGTCGTCCTGTCCCAGCAGCAGGCGGACTTCGGTGGGTAGTTGGGCGGGCAGCTTGGCCAGGTCGGCCGGTTGACCGGCCTCGATCCGTGCGCGCTGATCCGGCAGAACGGCCGCCAAGGGTTCGGGTTTCCAGTGGCCGGTGATCATCCAGCGACGTGTCTGGCTTGTCTGGACAGCGCTCGGCGGCGAGAACTGAAAATTCGCGGCCAAGGCGGCCAGCACCTGAGGCAGCCCGCCCACGGCCAGACCGTAAGCGGCCGCTCCGGCCCAGGCCGGCTGGTCCCCGTCGCCCAACGCCTCGCGTATCCGATCCATGTCGACGCGACCCAGAGAAGCGCCACCCGGTAGCTCGCGGCGAATCCACAGGAACCGGCCGTCGCACACTTGCAGGAGCGACGAACGCTGGTCGCCCAGTTGCAGCTTGAGTTCGTATCGCAGCAGCAGGCCGCGCGGCGAGTGCGTCTGAAGATACGTCCCCGAACCGCCCAACTCCTGGCCGAACCAGACGGAACTCTGGCGAAGCCGCACGTCGAGGCACGGGATGCTGGCCAGCCGAGCGACGCAATCCAGCAACAGCGTCTGGCCGTCGAGCACGTCGTCCGGTGCGGCCTGCGCGGCGTCCAACGGCCCAATCACCGCGAGCATCGCTAGCACGATCCCGCATTTGACGCGTGGAAATCTGTGCCGATAAGGGCCTGTCGGCGCGATTGTACGGGTTTTACCAAAGAAACCTGTTATGCGCAGCCGAACATTTATCCACGTAGACATATTCCACCGTAGACCGTCTGTGAGGAATCCGCGCCGAAGACACCGGGGCGGCGACGATTGTAAGGCCGCTCGAGGGATCGAGTCTACGCCAATCGGGAAGGGCCCAAGGGGGGTCGCGGCCCGCAGGGAGTCGCTGGAAATCGTAACGGACTGCGTGTCTGGTCCGGAGGGGGAATGCGATGAAAATTCGAGCTGTCATGTGGGCCTCGTGTTGGGCCGCCATGCTGACCGCGATCGGTTGCGTGACGCCCATCGAGCACAATCTTCCTCCCGCCGAGCGCCTGATGCATCCGGGCCCCGGCGTGGATGGTCCGGGACCGGGCGTGATGGTCCCACCGGCGTCCGCCCTGGGCGCTGGCATGTGGATGATGCCTCCTGCCGCCCAGCCGAACGTGCAGATTCTGTTTGCGCGCCCCGAGGGCATGCAAGTTCGTTGGGACGTCGCCAGCGAAGGCGGCTTCGACTCGTCGCCGCTGGTGGTTCCCGGCCGCCAGAACTTTCCGCAGGCCGCGATCTACCGCGTCAAGCTGACGAACATCGCCGGGCGCGAAGGCGTCGAACTGTATCCCACCGTGGAGATCGGTCCGACGACGCCGCGCACCGAGGCGTACCTGGCGCATAACGCGATTCCCGTTCAATTCACCGAAGAAGACTTCGACCAAGTGCTGACTGGCAACTTTGTCACCAAGGTGATCTATCTTCCGGATCCCCAGTTTCAGGAACTAGCTCTGGCCGGCGTCGAGACCCTGGTCAGTACGCGACTGGACCCGGGAATCGATCCGATCACCGAGGCCGATCGGCGCGGAGCCATTCTGGCCGTCGTCCGTCTGGGCAACAAGGACGTCGAGCTGCCGGGCTCGAACGGAATGGCCAACCCGTCGATCCCAGGCCTGCGTCCCGACGGCTCGGTCATGCCGATTTCCTATATGCAGCCCGGCCCCGGCGGCGCCATGCCAATGCCGGGGGCCGTGCCTGGGTATCCGATCGCGATGGGGCCGACGGGCTTGGTTCCCCAGAACGTGGCCGGGATCACGGCGCCGGAGTGGGGCATGCCTTATACGGGAACGCCGATCGGCTTGCCTGGCCCGCCGCACGTTCCGTTGGGCGGCCCGGCCGGTCTGCGGCAGCACACGATGAGGAATCATACGCAGGTGCAGATCCCCGATCCCAACAAGCACGTGTCGATCAACGTGCGCCAGATGCCGGGCTACAGCTACCCGATGCCGCCGAATCGCGTGCGCATCACCGAGCAGTCGATCCAACCGTCGCTGCCGTTCGGCCAGCCGCACGCCGACCGCTATCAGCTCTTGCCTAGCGGCGAAGCGTGCGGACCGTGAGGCCGTCGGTGACACGATCCCCGACCGACGCGGTCGTCGGGCCGCACGGCCGCCGCAGCGCGGTCGCAGGGCAGACACTCGTCTGCCCTGCCGTGGGGTGAACGTCCCGGCCGTCCCCGGCATAGTGACAGCCGTTGCCATCATGCGGAACAGTAGAGTTATGGTTCAGTTCGCCACGATCAACGCAGCAACCTCGGCCGGCGGCGCCGCTCGTCGCGCGTCGCCGTGGCGGTTGACGGCCTGTTGCTGGCTGCTGGCCAGTTGCGTTTCCGCAGTCGCCTGGGGCCAACGCGAGCCGGTCCACTATTTCCATTCCAGCCGGCTGCCGCCGGGAACGATCGGACCGGGACAACTGCTGCGCGGCGGGCCTTTGGCCGGCTATTTCCAACCGGTCGAAATCCGCGGGCCCGCGGGCTTGGAGGTCTCGGTCGCCCAGGACGGACAGTTCGAGCCGTCGCAGCCGACGCCAGCTCGGTTCGGCATGTTGATCGGCCCAGTATACCGCTTGAAGCTGACACGAATCCCCCGCAACGAGGGCCAGGAAGTCTTTCCGACGATCGAAGTGATCAATCGCCTGTATCCCCCGCAGGGTCTGGAGGCGCAGTTTCCGATCCCGATCCATTTCACGCTCGAAGAACTCGAGATCGCCCTGTCTGGCCGACTCGTGACGCGGGTCATCTATCTGGAGGATCCGCAATCCGCGCTGCCGGTCCAAGACTCGCCCGACTTCCAACGCTATTACGAGGCGCGGGCAGATCAGGAACCGCTGCAGGTAGCGGATCGCTTGGGTCGTCCGGTCGCGATCCTCCGCATGGGATCTCGCACGCCCGAAGACGACGCCGACTTGCAGCGGTTCCTGTTCGCGTGTCCGCCGCTGCAGCATCTGGCCGCGGCGTCAGCGCCGAGCGATCCGCGAGCCGGCCTGGAGGAAGTCCAGCCGCCCGCGCCGCGCATCGAACGTGGGAGGAGCCAGCCTTGAGCCGAAACACAAATCATCGGCGGCGCCGAGTTCGCTTACTCGACAAGTGGCCGCGACAGTCCGGAAGCCTGCTCGCGGTCGCGGTCGCCATTTCCCTGTGCTCGTGCCAAGCCGGACCGCGGATCGCCGGCGGCCGTGCGGCGGTCTCGGACAGCGGTGCAGCGCCCCCGGCCCTTCGGGCGCCCGCTGCCGTTGCATCACCTGTTCAGCCAACTTCGGCGATAACGCGCCAGACACCGCCGGCGACCTACGGCGTTCAACTGGCTTCGTACGGCCCGGTCGGATTGCCCGCCAGCGCTTGGACGGGACAGCCAAACCCCTGGTCCGGCTACGGCCAGCCGCCGTTTGCCGACGCCAACT
The DNA here is from genome assembly GCA_032229885.1 of Candidatus Anammoximicrobium sp. GTDB lineage: Bacteria > Planctomycetota > Planctomycetia > Pirellulales > Pirellulaceae > Anammoximicrobium. The sequence continues at coordinate 8,926 of JAVYAJ010000062.1, forward strand.
GTGCGACCTGTCCACCGTCGGGCGCCCCCATGGCCGGACCGCCCGGGGCGTGGCGACCGCCGGGCATCGCCGGTCGCTGGCCGTACAACGAATACCTGTGCGATGGCGGCGACCAAGGCGCTGCCGTCGAGGTGGCGCGAGATTGGACGGTCCGAGGACTGGACCAGGAAGACACCGTTGCCCATTACGATACGGTCGATGGCCGGACCGAGATCCAACCATCGAATCCGGTCTGCGTGTACGCGCCGCGCTTCGCCGCTGTGCGGCAGATCTCCGGTGCGCTGGTCCACGAGGTCCACGATCGGTTGGCTGATATCAACCTGCCGGTCCAAGCCAGCGTCCGCGAAGACCGTGGCACGCCCACCACGCTGTTGCAGCCCGTCGAGCCGGGGCGGTATGTGCGCGCTGCCGGGCCGCAGTTGTTCCGCGAGCGGGTTCGCGGGGAATCGACCGACGGCGCGGTGCGGCTGGCCGAATGCGACATGCGGTTCCGACAGCACGAAGACTTTCAGTTGATCCGTACCGGAGTCTTCGACAATAACGAAAAAGCGCGGTTGGCCGAACGCCTGGCCGCGGCCGCCGCTTGGAGCGAGAATCAGGCAGCTCAGGTGGCCCTCGAATCCATGACGGCCAGCATCGGAACCAACGACGTCGCGCTGCAATCGGTCGTCCGTTACGATCTGCCGCCCGGCAAGCCGCGGCTGCGCGTCGTCAAAGTCGCCTCGAAGCAGTCTGCCCAACCGGGCGACGAGATCGAGTTCACGATCCGGTTTGACAACGTCGGCGATCAGACCGTCGGCAATGTGACCATCGTGGACAGCCTGACGACGCGGCTCGAATACGTTCCCGATTCAGCCCAGTGCGATCGCGAAGCCGCGTTCGGCACGCAGCAGAACGAAGGCGAGTCGCTCGTCCTTCGCTGGGAGATCCGCAGCGCCTTGAAAGTGGGCGAAGGCGGCATCATCCGCTTCACCTGCCGCGTTCGCTAGCGCACGACGCTCTTAAGGATCGCATGAAAAACCAGCTCGGATGATTTCGGGTTGATTCAGTCAAGAGCCATCGGACTGATCGCATCCAATGGCCTCCCGGGTACACCGAGAAAGTCACGATCCCTCCCCCGCTGACGCTTCGGGTTACGATCCCGTGCGACTTGCGCGCTAAAGAACTGCTTGTCTAAAAAACGGCACTTCAGGCAATCACATCGCGAGGGCCGCATTTCACCGGCGAATCGGCCCGTTTAGCGCCATTCGAGAAATACTTGTCCGGTATCCGGCGTCTTTCTGATGACCGGTCGGGCTGGCGCGGTGCAAAGTGCGTCAGTTGTATCTCGAACGATACTTAGCGCCGCTGCAAGGGCGATCGTTCTGCAACTCGAGAGTCCAGCGGGAGCTATGGCAACGCGCTCGTCCCAAGACCGTACAACGTTCGGCCGACATCGGGGCGATCCAGTCGCGAGCCGGTCCGTGCATTGAGCCGTTAACTTGTTGCCCTCGCCAGGCTGGTAATCGCGCCGCCCGCATTACGCTCGTCGCATCGGTCCGAAGCCGCGGGAGTTTGGGCACAGCGGTTCGATCCCGCTGGTCGTCTCATAAAGGCGTGAAGTTCTTGGCGTGGCGGACTTGTCGTCGTTTCCGCGAGTGTTTACGCTGATTTAGTTGGCTGTCCACCGGATTCGGTTTTTGGTTCCGGCGGGCCTGCATGAGGGCCTTTTTCAACGGTGATCCGTCCGGCACGAAGATCGAGGTTCACCCACAGCCGGTGATCGGACGCAGTGGGCATCACGCTGCCGAACGTGCGCAGGAGAGAAAGCGAGATGAAGAAGCTTAGCACAACGATGGTCATCGCGTCGTTTTCCAGATTCATTGTGTGTCCGTGGCGCCACTTGCTGCTGGTGGTCTTGGTGTTGGCGGGTGTGCCCACAGCGGGTCTTGCAGCGGACGGCGCTGCGTCGTCAGCAACGCACACGGTGATGATCCTCCATAATAACGACCTCCATTTCAGCTTCACGAGCGTCGATAAGATCGCAGAGACGGTCCAACACTTCCGTGATGCGTACGCGGATGTGCTCTTATTCAATGCCGGAGATTTCTCCATTCGCCGCGATCGTTGGGAAGGGAAAAAGATTGTTACCAACGCCGAGCAGTACACAGAGCGATTGCAATTCATGATAGCTACCATGAACCGCTTGGGGTACGATGCTGTCGTGCCCGGCAATCACGATCTGGGCTATGAGGGAACGATCACGCGCGACTACTTGAAAAAAATGAAATTTCCGGTCCTTGGGGCAAACGTGGTGGTGAACACGGACAATTATGTCAGGCCCCAGCCTTTCATCAGTCGCAAGCTGAACAGCGGCCTACGTTTGACCGTGTTGGGCCTGTGTGGTGGCGGCTTTAACGCGGACGGGGTAACGTTGTCCAGTGCACAGCAGGCTTTCATGAAATATGAATCGCTGCGCGACGGCTGCGACCTATTCGTGCTCTTGACGCATATCGGCGTCAGCGGGGACCGAGCCCTGGCTGACAAATATGGGGACAAAATCGACGCGATCGTTGGAGGTCATAGTCATACGATGCTCAATCCTCCCGAGTTGCGCAACGGCGTGCTGATCGGACAGGCCAAGGATGGCTACGGCCAGTCCACTTACCTGGGCGCGATGCGACTGATCTTCGATGCCGCGGGCCAGTGCATTGAAAAGGAGGGAGAGGTTCTGGAGTTCAAGGATGAGCGGTTGGTGAAGCCGTCACGGTTCCTCGAGGGATCACCCACTGGGAGCACGGTCAAGCGGGCCGCGTGATGATAGAGTGCGATGCATGGATGGATGAATTCGGGCGATCTGTGTCCCATTTCCCGATCATGGCCGTCCGCGGGCGGCAACGACTGACAATGAGTGGGGGGTGCGCTAGCGGAGTGGCGGTGCGACATGCTGGGCGTGGCGTTTGGTGACGCGTGGGTCGTGGAAGACTGGGGGCGACGGACGCAGCCGAGCGGTACTGGTGAGACGAAGAGCGTAAAACCGGCGGGCGAAGTGTGACCTCGCCCGCCGGTCGTCGGCACGCGGGCGTGCGTCGTTTTCTTGCGCTCGAAGTTGCGGCGCTGAAGCCGCCCGCGCCTATCGTGCTGGGAGTTCCTTTCTTTCTTGTGTCTGGGTTGCGGGCGACGTGCAGAACGTTCACGCATAGCCATCCCTGGCGCGCCCGATGGCTTTGGTGTCGTGACAAGATCACCTACCCATCGTCGAGAGCCTCTTTTCTGCCAAGATCAACTCAACCACGCGGAGCCAAAATTCGCCTCACGCGCGCCAGTGCCCGCGACCTGACGAACTAAGGCTATGGCACGAGCACCACGTCACCGTCGGGCAAAAGAGATGGGACATTCAGACACGGGAACCGCAGAGAACGCAGAGTTACACGTTGTCTACCACCTCAGCGACCCCAGCGTCACGGCGGTTCAAGCCTCTTCTTCTTACCGCGAATGACGTTTGCCGAACAGCAGCGCCCAATCATCGCGAGTCGTCAGATACGGCGGCAGACCGGAATCGAGCCAGAGACGCACGTCGTCCAGATACAGGCCGGGCGTCCGCGGCGCGAGCAGGGCCAGCGACCAGACGGCGCCGGCCGCGCCGGGCGGCACGGCCACGCGAATCGCATGCGGTTGGTCGTAGTCTCCCTCTTCTTCCACGACAATCTGCCGATCCGGCCCGCAGATCTGGATCCGGGCGCCTTCGCGCGGCGTCTCGGCCGCGAGCCAAATGCTGAACCGGCCGAGCCCGCCAGGAACGTAGAAGAACAGACGCGGGACCGCGCGAGCCGTGTGCAGCGGCAGTGCCTCGCGAGCGACAAAGGCCGCGACGGTCGTTCGAGGGTCGATACGACAGGCATTCCAGCCGCTGTTCAGTTCGACCGCGTGAAGCCCTTCGGGCGTCGGCGGTATTGTCAGCTTGACGTTTGCGCCCAGCGCCACTTCGCCCGTCGCCAAGACGCTGCTGTCCGGCCCGATCAGTGTGAATTCCAACAGATCGGAATAAACGGGCGAATACTGCTCGGCCCACAGGACGATCTCGCGCGATGCGTCTTCGGCCGGCAGCAGCGCCAGATAGTTGGTCTGACGCAGCATTGAGCCTGGCGCCGCCATGCGCGAATCGGATGCCCCGAGCAACCCCCCGAGTCCGACAACCATCACCAGTACGACAGATATCCGACAAAAGCGGATTGGCATTGGGGTTCCCCTTTGTTGGTCAGAGGTTTGTTGAACCACGCGGCCTCCGATTCACCGGCGTACAAAGCGGCTGAGAGGGTCGCCACCGGCGACGGGGCATCCCTTCGAGGACAGGCCGCGGCGATGGTCAGGGCGCGGGGGGCGGGGTGGGCTGAGACAGCACGACGTCGATCAACGCCTGACCGCGCTGGACGGTCAGCCGCAGCGGGTCGATGCAGTCGATCTGCGACAGCGTTTCGATGACCCCGTCGCGTGACGCGATCAGCTCGTTGTTCACGAACAGGATCAAATCATCGGCGCGCAGGCCCGCGCGGGCCGCGGGGGAATCCGAGACCACGGTGTCGATAAACGGCGGCGTCTTGGTCAACACGCGCGGGATCAGCCGCACCCCGACGCGATCCAGCGTCCACGGCTCGGCCGGCTTTTTCGTGGTTTCGTCCGATCGCCGCGGCAGGGTCTTGCCGGCCAAGATATCGTCCACGGGCGTGATCAGCTCGGCGCCCACGATCGCGTAGTTCAGCCAGGTGTTGTTCAAAGCGTTGCGCAGTTCCTTGCCCATGATTCCGGCCAGGCTGCCCTGTCGATCGGTCAGCGCGCCCCCTGCCGAACCGGGATTGTTCGTCATGGCGTCGACGACATAGATGGGACCGTCGTAAGGCGTCGCGAACGCGCCGCGACGCGCCGCCAAGCGAGTCTTGGCCGAGACCCATCCTTGCAGCACGCTGGCCTGTTCATCTCCGGTCGCAATCCCGAACAGGTTGCTGAACGCCAACACGCGATCGCCGACGTCCAGTTCCACCGCGTCGCTCAGACGAAAATACGGCAGCTCGTCGGCGTCGATCTTCAGAACGGCGAGTTCACGGCGCGGATCCGCGCCGAGCAGCTGGCTTGAAAAGCGGCGGCCATCGTCCAACGTGACGGTCACCGTGTCCGCGTCCAGGACGTAGCTCCAGACGGTCAGCACGTGTCCGATGGGCGAGATCAGAAAGCCGCTTTGATAGGCTTCCAACCCGCGCAGCCCGCCTGCGCCGTAGATCTTGACGATCTTCGGTTGGACCCGGGCGATCACATCGCGGAAGCTCGCCTGTTCGGCGCCGCTGGCGGCGGATCCGACCGCCAACCAAGCGATCAGACAGATCATGCACAGCGGCGCAGTCGCCGGGCCGTTCCCGCAGGCCAGCCGGTGTGCAGGGTATGGGAGGCTGGTCGTCATGGTTCAGTCGGCCTTTTTGGGAGGCGTGCTGGCCGATAGGTCGAACGATTCCCATTGAATTTGTGCATAGACGGCGTCTCCGTAGCGAACAGTCCAGGCATGGGGCAATCGGCGTCCGCCTGTGTCGCGATAGTCGTCGAAATAGATTTCACACGGATCGGCTTGGCTGTGAGGGAACATCTCCATGCTCGTCACCAATCCTGTCTGCGGATCGCACAGAAATCGGGCCTCGACGACGTCATGGGTGGCGACCAGCACATCGGCCAGTCCCGCACGACTCGGGATCGGGGCGGTGCCCAGGTAGTGTGCCTCGCCGAATTGCCGAGGCCCCAGTCGCAGCAGCCGACGCCACAGATGCAGGGCGACCAACAGTCCGCCGCTGCCCTCCGGCGCCGTCTGCGAGTCGAGATCCCGCGACAGATCGAGCGCGACGCGCCGCGTCCCGAAACGGCCGACAACCGTGTCGTCGCTCATTTCGACTTCGATCCGGTTGCCGCCGACGTCCGCGCCCAACATTTTCCAGATTCCGACCAGTTCCGAGAAATCGCCGTTGCGCAGCAATCCGCTCCACACCCTGTCGCGGTTCAGTTCGTTGAAGTAATAATTGGCGTAACCCGGCCGTTTGACGATCATGTCTTGGGCCTGTTTGGGAATCGCCTGGGGCGCCGTCGGCCGCGGCGACGGATCCGGAGATCGTTTGGGCCGGATCTTGGGCGCGGACTTGCGGGGCGTCTCGTCCGGCCCGTCCGATGGACGAGCGCCGTCGGGCGAAGGTTCGCCTTTCGGCGCAGGCTTGGGCGTCGGCGGATGTTCGGCCGGCAGCGCGCCTTCGGCTTTGCGCACCAGTTCCTCGGCGCCATGAACGCCCATCAGCCGCACGTACACGTCGCGCCGCTGGCCATCGCGGCGAAAGCTCAGCGGCACACGCCAGTCTTTCGGCAGAATGCCCAGCACGTTCTTGAATCCGTTCACCGTGGTGATCGGACGGCTGGCGAACGACACCACTTGATCGCCGTAGCGCAGGCCGCGACGAAAAGCGTCGGACGTCGACAAGATGTCGGCCACGACGACTCGCCCGTCCTCGTCGCGGATGACGGTCGCCCCCAGGGTCGCGTGGTCGACGATTCGGCCGCTGCGCAGGCAGCCGAGAAAATTTTCGATCTGGTTGATCGAGATCGCATAGCCGACTCCGACGTTGACGCGGCCGCGTTTCTCGAATGATCCGCGACCGTTGATCCCGATCAGCCGCCCCGCCGCATCGAACAGCGGCCCGCCGGAATTGCCGGGGTTGATCGAGGCGTCGGTCTGGATGCAGTCCGCGTATTCGAGCAGCGTGCCCGCCGGGTACTGATAGCGGTGAATCCCGGACACCAAACCGTAGGTCACCGTGGGCTGAAAGTCCGTCGCCAGCAGGAACGGATTGCCGACCGCAAAGCACCAGTCGCCCACTTGCACCCGGTCGCTGTCGCCCAGTTCGGCAAACGGAAAATCCTCGCGGCCCAGCAGCTTGATCAGCGCCATGTCGCCCGTGGGGTCCAGGCCGACGATCACGGCGTCGTACAGATTGCCGTCCGCCATTCCGCACTGCATATAATCGCCCGCCGGCTTGGCCACGTGAAAGTTGGTCAGCGCATAGCCGTCGGCCGTGATCACGACGCCTGACCCACCGCCTTGGCCGTCGTTCGCGAACACGGCGACAGCCGTCTTGACCGCCCGCGCCATGGCCGCGATCCGCTGCTGTTCCGCCTGCAACACGGCCTCGGGGACCGCTTGCGGCGCCACGTCCGCCGCCATGCTCGTCATCCCGATCCACATCGCGACGAGGCACGCCAGCCAGGCTCGACGGCCGGCGCCGACGGCCGCGCCGCGCGCCGTGGGGACCGATCGCGGAATCGGCCCTGCTCGGCGATGGCCAGCCGTGGTCGACGGCGTCGGGCGAACGAATCCAACGCCGCCCGGACGATGGGCAGGGAGAGGGGCAAGTGTCATTTGGTGATCCTCGCCTCGCACAGATCGAGGCAATCGGCGATGTCGAGCCGGGCGCCGAAGTCGACCAGAATCTTCAATCGCTTGACGCCCGTGATGTCGAGCGCCAATTCCGTCGGTTCGTCCGTCCCGGCGATCGTGGCGTTGTACAGTTCGTGGCCGTCGCCGCTGATCACCAACGCGACGTTCCCCGCGGGACGCACGCGGTCATCGATGCCGACCAATGCCTGGAAGCGGCGAAAGTCTCCGGTCAACCGGTAGACCAGCTCGGTGCGGCTGTGAAGCCGCAGGCCGTGATCAAACGCTCGCCCGCCCAACATCAGCGGCTGGCCACCCGGCGAAGATGCGCTGCGCGGCTCGAACAGCCGCCCCAACAGGGCGGCCGGCAGTCGGCTGTCGAAGAACGGCTGCCAGCGCGTCGCCTCCGGCTCGCAGGTCTCGAGCCAGCAGATGTTGCCGCTGGAGAAATCAATCCGGCTCCACTCCGTCAGCGGGAGGGCCGCCCGCACTCCGGCGACGGTAACCAGTTCGAGCTGGCCATCGACTGTGCGCACGGTGCGCGCGTTCCACTGCGTTCCAGAGGCCTCGACAACCAAGGCCGCGCGCGTCGTGAGCTCGCCGGCGGCCGGATGGTAATACACCAAACCCTCGAGCTTGGCGCGTTTGGCCTGCACGACCTCGCCATCGGACTCGAACTCGACGACGTCGTCCAGCACGTTGCGGATGACGCCGGTCAGTTGATCCAGCCGCTCGCCGCGGCGGACGACCAGCGAGTCGCCGGTCGGTTTCGCGCCGCCGATCTGCCGCCACAGATCCGCGACGGCGGGCGCCGACGCGTAGTCGCGAAAGCGCACGGCATGGATCAACGCGGTGCGAATCGACAACGTCCGACCGCCGCTGGCGCGGACGCTCGCCAGCCCCGCGGCGACCGTGTATTGGTCGGCGTGGATCAGCGATCCATCGATCAACTCGATCCAGACCGTCGTCGATCGCTCGCCCGGTTTGGCGACCTGTTCGGCCGATAGCTCCCACAGCGACGCGACGTCGAACCGCTGCGCGTTGTCGCCCGTGCGAATCGTGACGGCCTCGGGAGTAACTTCGTCCAGAACGCCATGAACCGAGGGCCCGTCCAAGGGCCGTACCTCGACCGAAACGGCGCCGATGGCGATCAAGCTGGCAAAGAACAAGGTCTGCATGGCGGTGAGTCAACTGCCCCCTTCGCGGGCCATTTTGCGAAAATACTCTTCGATCACGTCGCGGTAATGGGACGGCAGGCCCTTGCTGATCTGCTGCAACGCCTCGTCCCGCTGTTTGGGCGGCAGGTTGCCCCAGTCGGACTTGTCCCCGAGGTGGCGTTGATCGACTTCGCCCGGCCCCGAACCGCCGGCCGCTTGGCTGTCCTGCATCGGTTGCTGGGCTTGCTGGCCGCCCTGGGCGCTGGCCGCCGCTTGCTGCTGCTGGGCCTGCTTCTCGAGCTGGTCGATCATCTTGTCCAGCTTGGCGATGACATCATCCTCTTGGCCGCGAACCCGCTGGCCGGCGCGGCCGAGTCCCAGCCGCCGCTCGATGTCGTCCATCAGCCGAGCGATCTCGTCCAGCGAATCGGTCTGCAACGGTTTGAGATCCGCCGCCATCAACTCGGCGACCAACTCGAACCGCCGGGGAATCCGCCCTTTGTTTTCCATCAGCCGGGCCGTCGCGGCCAGGCACGCGGTCTTGTTCAGCAGGCGATGGTGGCAGGCCGCCTGGTAGAACAAAAGCGCTGCCGGATCGAGCACGTCGGCCGGTTGCAGCGGCGCGAGCTGTTCCAACGCCTCGTCGTACAAAGCATGTTGCGCCAGCGCGCGGCCGAACAGCAACCGCAGGTTGTTTCGCACCAGAGGCGGCTGGGCCGTATCCTGCAAGACGTCGAACGTCGGCAGGATCGGCGGCGGCCCGCGGTCGCATACGGCGACCAATTCGCGGGCCGCCGGAAGCGCCAGCGCGATGGTCTGCGCGACACGATCGAGCAGATCAAAGTCGGCCATCGCGGGGACGTCGACCGCAGGCTCGCCGCCGTCCGCGGATCCGGCAGCGGCGCCGGAGCCGCCGTTTGCCGGCGAACCGTTCTCGCGCGCCGCGCCGACGGGCGCCGCACTGCCGCGCGCCGAGCTGTCACGTGTCGCGCTGTCACGGGTCGCGCTGTCGGTCGTCGCGGGCGGATCGGTCGTGGCCACGTCGGCCCACAAAGCGTCGATCTTGTCGCGGGTTGCCGCGTCGAGCTTTTGATCGGCCAGCCAGCTTTGCAGCGTATGCCATGCTTCGGCGGGCGACGGCGGCTGCCACGTGGCCCGTTTGCGCAGCTCGTCCTCGCCGCGCGCCGACTGAACAAAGCCCGGCAGCGCAGGGGCAACGGCCGCGACAAACGCGCCGGTCAACACAAGGGCTCGAACGAGGTTGTTCATGATGCGTTCCCCACGGCAGCACGCCTGCGCGGCGTAAAACGGGCAGCTATTTGTTCTTGCCCACGACAATATCGCGAGTCAAGCGATAGATCGTCTGTTGGCGTTCGGCCAGCTTGCTCAACGCCTCGCGCAGATCCCGATCGGTCGCCTGGCCGACGGGGTCGTCCATATTGTCGAGCAGGCGGGCATAGCGTTGCGTGCGCGTGTTGACGCGCATCTGCAGCGCGCGAATCATCTTCAGCTCGGCGATTGCATCGACCAACGGCATGTCCTGCGGCTGGCCGGGCTGCGCCTGCTGGGGCTGCTGCTTGTTCTGCTCGTGGTCCCGCTGGGCCTTTTGCAGGGCTTCGATCAATTCCTGCAGCGCCGCGATGATGTCTTGCTCGATGTCCTGGGTGATCCGTTCGACCTTGGCCACGTCCAGGCGGTCGGCGACTTGTTGCATGTCGTCGCGCATCTGAGTCACGGTCTCGGGAAAGGCGACCGACGAGCCTTCTTCGAGCAACAGGTTCAACGCTTTATCCGCCTCGACCACGAGCTTTCGTTGGTCGACGGCCAGTTTGCCCGCCGGGATCGGCGCCTTCAATTCGCGCTCGTCCTCGGGGATCTTGCCCAGCCGCACCGTCTCTTCGTAAATCCGCATCTGGATTTCCAGCATCTTGCGAAACCGGCTTTCGAGCAGGGCCAGCATCCGCTCGACCTCCTCTTCGCGCATCTGCCGCAGGATGCGTTCCAGTTCGGCTTTGGCCTTTTCCAACTCCTCCTTGGCCTTCTCTTGCTCGGCGATCGCGTCGTTTCGCTGGGCCTCGTCAAGTTTCTTGCGGGCTTCGTCCATCCGCTGGCGCGCCGCCTCGACGCGCCGTCGCGCCGGGTTGCCTTCCGCCTCCGACGTGCGCTGGGGATCCTGGCTTTGTGGGTCGGCGTCCGCGGGACTCGCGTCGCCCGATTGCCCGCCCTCGGATGGCTGCCGGTCGGATGGCTGCCGGTCGGATGGCTGACCGTCCGATGGTTTTCCGTCCGCCTGATTTTGGCCTTGCTTGGGCTGGCCCCCGGCCGGTTTCGCCGCGTCGGAACCGTCGTCCGCATTGTCTCGCTCTGACCCGCCCGGAGGCTTGTCGGCCGGCCGCTGCGCGTCGGCGTCGCCGGGTTGTTGTTTCCCGTCGGACACCTGCTTGCCCTGCGGTTTGTCCGCGCCCTGAGCGTCATTCGGCGCGCCGTCTTTGGGTTGCCCTTCGGCCTGGGGCGACGCATCGGGTTTGGATTGCTCGCCGTCTTGGTCGGACGGTGGCGGGCCCGATTCGGACGCCGGGCGCTGCGTGTCGTCCCCCTCTTCGTTGTCGCGAATCTGTTTGGCCAATTCACCGGTTCGCTCGCCGATTTTGCCTTGATCGCGAGCCAGCTCGTGCGGGTCGCCGCCGCCCTCGGTGCGGCCCTGAACGCCCTTTTGCAACCGCAAGATGCGTTCGACCTCTTTGATGTATTCGCGAAGCCGATCCTGTTCGTTCTTCAGCCGGTCGGTGCGATTTTCGCTCAGCAGCAGTTCGAGCAGGCGTTTCATGTCCTGTTGCGCTTCGCGCTGCAAGTCGAGCACGCCCTCGCGCTCGGTCTTGTTCTGCGCATCGAGCCGTTCGAGCGACTGGACGCACCGGTCCAGTTTGACGCCCGTCAGGTTTTCTTTGGACTGTTCGAGGGCTTTCATCAGCAGCGCGGCCCGCCGCGGATCGCCGACGGCCTCGATGCGCGCCATGTCCTCGAGCAGTTTTTCGAGCTTCTTGTACCGATCGGCAACCGCGCCTTGGTGGATCGACAACTGGCGTGCAGACGGCGCCGCGGACGTCGCCGATGCCTGCTCAGGCGTCGAGGTTTCGGCCGACGCTGCCCCGGCGCCAGCCGCGTCGGCGCCGGCCGCCGCGGGCGAGTTATCCGCGGCAAAACCCACTGCCGTCCACGACAGGCACAGCCACGCGACGGCGGCCCCGCGGGCAGCGACGCGTCGAATTCTCGGATTGATCGTATTCATGTGGCACCGGACGCGGCGGTTATGGGAAATGCAACGTTCGTCGAGCCGCAGCCGCACGTAGCCCAAACAAACTCGGCCACCGCGACCACATCGCGCGGACCTGGCATTTGCGGGGAACGACGATTCCCACGGCACGACGGCTACTCCAGATCGCGCAGAAGTTGTCTCTGCATTCGGTTGTGCGATTTTTGTGTCTCGTCCAGGACGCGTCCCTGTTCGTCGATCAGTTGGCGGACGATGTCCAGCAGCTCGTTGAAGGTCTCCAGATCCAGCATCTGCTGCAGAATCGCCTCGAGCGCGACCAGAATCTCGCTGGCCTGAGCCGCCGCCGCGGCCGCCAGTTCATGCCCGCTGTTTTCATCGTACCGCTTGGCCGCGAGTTCGTCCAACAGCAGCTTTTCCAGGTCCGCTTCGCGCTGCTCCAATTCAGGAAACAGCGTTGTTCCGATGCTCTGCAGCGGATCGGCAATCAATTCTTTGAGGCGTTTTTTCCGGTCTTCGGTGTCCACGCGGTTGTTGATCAGTTCTTCGCGAACATCGTAAAATCCGGCTGCCACGCCCAGCAGTTCCTGGGTCGACTTGCGGGTCTGTTGCAACGCCTGTTGCGTGCGCAGCAGCCGCAAGGACTGGCGCCGCTCGGCCGCTTTGCCCGCATCCACCGGCTCGTCGCCCGGTTCGCGGTTCGAGCGCGGCGCATCGCCAGGCTCGGCGCCGTCGGACCCGGCCCCACCGACTGGCGTCCGCGATCGAACGCGCACCAGGAAGTCGCGGGCTTGGCCCATCTCCTGGACGATTTGCTCGAGGCGTCGCCGCAGTCCGATTTCGCGGGCTTCGAGCATCGTCAGCAGTGTCTCGGGGGACACGACGTCGAGCTGATAGCGGTCGCCGCTGCCGACGTTCGGACCGCTGCTCGCGTCATACCGGTCGGTGGCCCGGATCGTCAACGCCAGCTTGTCCTTGGGCGAGACATGGATCGGGTTGGCTTCGCCCCGCAACTCGCGGAAATCGAGCACGGCGCGGACCTCGTCCTGTTTACCCAGCGAAAACTCGCGCTTGAACGGCTCTTCCTTTTGTTGATGCTCGGCGACCACGGCTCGTAAGATGGTCACGTCGAACCATGATTGGGCGACGCCATAATCGTCGCGGATCGAACCCGTCGCCGGGATCATCACATCCGGGGTCACGGCGGTTCCGATGCCTTTCAGACGCACGTCGACGCGCGGCGGTTCGTCCGGAACCGCGGTGATGAAGATGCGATACGGTCGCTCGGTGATGACGTCGTCCGTGTCGCACAACGTCACGTCCAACGTCGTGTTGGCGTCCAATCGTCCGAGGGGAAACGTGAACTGGCGCGGATTTCCCGCGTCGAAGGCGTCCAGTTGCGTTGTCCGCTGCGACTCCGGGTTGTACAGAACGACCCGCCGCAGAGGCTTGTTGGTCTGGGCGCGCAGCGTGATCGCCGTGCCTCGCGGCGCCTGCGCACCGCTGGTCCAGGCGATCGATCGCGGCGTCCACGCGCCGAGCTTCTCGTCGACCATGTACGCGGGGAACTCGCAATCCAGCTCGACGCCCACGATCGCCGGGCTGTCGACGACGTCGATCCGGTAATCGCGGATCCGACAATCGTATCCCACCACGTCGAAGTCCAGAGACGTCAGGATGCCGTGCAACGGTTTGCCGGAAAAGGCGTACTGCTGATACTCGTCCCGGCTGCGATGAACGCGGTTCATCGTCACGCGGCCGCGGTCGCCGTCCGCCGTGCGGTAGTGCATCGCGCACGTTTCGGGGACCACTTTGGCCGCCAGCAGCGCCTGGACCTTGAGCCGTAGATTCGAGCCTTTGGCGACCTTGAGCCGTCCGTCGCGGAAGGCGATCAAAGGCGTCTCGCCCACCGCCAGCGGCGCATCGTCCGGCCCCAGCAGTTCGACGCCTACGACCTCGATCAGCGCGCTGCGCGGCCACGGTTCATCCCGCAGCAGGTAGATCCGATTGGCCCACACGGCGAGCGCCGACTGGTTGTACATGTAAAACAACGCCACGGTCAGTGCCAGCAACGCGGCCAGCGAGGCGTGGCGGATCAACGGCCGATAGTTGAACACCGCGCCCGGACGCACGCGCGAGACCTCGGCCAGCGCCTCGCGAGCGGTCTGGGCCAGCATCTCCGGATCGAACGCCTCGGCCCGCTCGGACCGGCCCGTCAGCTCGACCGCCGTCAACAGCCGATCCGAAAACTCGCCGAACCGTCGTTCCAACAACACGGCCATGCTGCGGTCGGCCAGCGGTCTTAGCGCGCGACGCAGCGCCCAGCGATACAGAATCCACCCCAATCCGCCGGCGATGATCGTCAACAGGATCGCCCGCGCGGCTCGCGGCATCTCGCTGGCGCCCGTCACCACGGGCAAATAGTCCAGAGCGAGCCCCACCCAGAAGGTGATTCCCAGCCAGATCAATCCCAGCGTCAGTCCTTCGAACCAGACGTACGCGCGGATTCGCCAACGCACGCCCGCCAGCAGCGAGCGCAGACGCGGATCGAGTTGATCAGGTGCGGTCTGCATGTTCATTAAACTTGGCGCAAGCGCGCGGGATCACTTCTCAGCGTCCTGAGCGTCTCTGCGTTTCCAAAACGTATTTTCATGTAGCCGGCCAGTTCGCCCGCGCAAAGACGTCGATGAAACGCAGAGACGCAGAGGATACAGAGCTACTGCAAGCACAACATATAACCCTTCAACAACTTGACGTTGTCGCTGCCTGAAAACATTGTCAAAAACTCCGCGATATTTGAGGTTAGTCGTACAGTGGCGCCTCGATACTGCGCACGTCCGGGCGCGGCTGCCCGGACGCCACGCGCGGCGCGGGCGAGCCAGAGTCTCCCTACAGGGTTCCACTTCGCGCCGTGCGGCTATCGGTTTCGTGTTCGTTCCTCATCGTCAGGCCAGGCGACTGAGTCGGCGGAGCAGCCATTCCACGGACAGCGCGCCGCAGATCAGGGCCATCAACCATGCCATCAGGCGACGATCAAAATCGGGGTCCGGCAAGCCGGGCAGGTACGCGACCTGATCCTGGGGCTGCAGGGCGTCCACCACCGCCGGCCGACCGCCGCCGTGCCCGGTCGCCGCGGCGATGCCGACATAATAGGCGCCGCCCGTGGCCTGGGCCAATTCCAGCAGCAACGGGTCGTTGCGCTCAGGCTGTTTCGTCTCTAACTCCTCGGCCAACACGCGGGTTTCGCGGACCAACAGTTCGTCGGCCTCGCCGTGCGGCGGCCGCAGCTCGACGCGATAATCGCCCTCAAGCACGGCCGTAAACTGGCCGGCGAACGTCCCCTCGCGAACCGTGCCCTCGACCGCCTTCAGAACTAGGGGAGCCCGCCTGCCGTCCGGCTGCACCAACATGGCCGAGACCTGGGCCGCGGACAGCGGTTGGTTCTGGACATCCGTCAGAATGGCCTGGACGCCGATCGTTTCACCAAGCAGACAGCGATCCTTGTCCACCAACAGCACGCCGTGCTTCGAATCCTGCTGCAGGCGCCCTTGCGAGACCCAGCGGATCAGCTTTGTATAATACCTCTCGAAATATGACTCGTCTAGTGTTCTCAGCCGCCACATCTCGCCGCTGGCCTCAAAAAACACGCGGCCAGAACCATAGAACTGCGAGGCCAGATAAATCGGCAACTGGCCATCGATGGCCGTATTCGGATCGGAAAATCGGGCGTAGACCTTGGCGGCGGGCTTCGGGTCTTTGACGGCATAGTAGCCATACACGCCCTCAAACCCAGCCCACGCGGCTTCGCTGGCCACGGCCGAATCCTCCAGCCAGAGGAACTCGGCGTCACGGCCCTCGCGGGTGAAATCGAGCCGCCACGGCTCGTCGCCGCCAAACCGGCCGACACCCAACGAGGCCAGACCGCTGCTGTAGAACACCACGGGGTACAACGCACGAATCGTATCCAGCCGCGGGTCTCCTTGCCGCACATTCGCCCATTGCGGCGTATGGATCGGGCCCGCTACGACGATCAATCCGCCCGCGCGGTCGGCGACCCACTGTTCAAGGTTCTTGATCTGGAGCGCGTCGAGCCGCGTCCAGTCCGGATCGAACGCCACCAGGCAATCGTACTCGAACAGCTCGTCGGCCGTCTCGGGGAACGTGGACCAGAGCTGGTTGGACTCCTGTGAAGTTCCGGTCGCCGCCGTCTGGAGCCACACGTCGGAGATGGTGTCCTTGTCGCGATACAGCATGTTCCGCAGGAATTGATACTCGCGCGACGGGCCTCCGGCCATCAACAGAACGCGCGTCCGTCGCTCGACAACCTCGACGTTGGCCGTCTTGAAATCATCCGCTGGATGGCTGTCCTCGGGCGGGCTTTCGACGGCCATCCGGTACGTGCGCCGCCCGGCCTCGTTCGGCGTCACTTCGAACTTGATGGCGATGATCTCACCCTCGCTGCCCAACTCGACCCGATCCACCTGCTCGACTGTCTCCGTCCGCTCGTGGTCGGGAACGCCGGTCGGCGCGGACGTCAAACGCGCCTCGACCGAACGGCCGGGCAACCCGGTCGCCTGGACATAGCCGGTCAACGTGAATCGGTCTCCCGGATAGACCCGCTCGGGCGCCTCGAGATCGACAACCCGCACGTTGGTCGGCCGTCGGTCGCTGCCCAGGCCGATGGCATGGATCGGAATCTCGGCCAGGTGAGCCAACGAACCAGCCGCCGTGTGCTCGATCCCTTCGTTTTGACGTCCGTCGGTGAACAGGACCAGGCCGGCGATCGGACCGCCTCGCTCCTTGCCGACCAGATAGCGCACCGCGTCGCCCAACCGCGTCTGCAGGCCGCGCGCGGCCAGCTCGGTTTCCCAGTCGATCTCGGCGGGTTCGGGCGGACGGCGCGCGGCCGCCGAATCCGCGTCCGGTGAACGCGTCTCGCCGGACGACCGGGCTCGGCCGGCCGCGCCCGCCTCGTCCCATCCAATCACAGCGGAAAAGCGGACCTCCGGGTTGCGCAGGCTGGCGACCGCGACGACGACTAGTCCCAAGATCACGGCAAACGCGCCGATGGGCAGCGTCCACGCGCGGCGCTCAGGCTGCGCAGATCGTCGGATCACGATCGCATACACCAGGATCAGGAAGACGCCCGCGAACAGGGCTGCCCCGGCGGCGACCCACGCCCACCGCGCTTCGCGCACCGCGCTGCGCCACGGATCGGTGCCCGACGCCGATGCCTTGCCCGGCGCAGCGGCCGAATGCTTGGAAAACGAAGCGACCTCGATCGGGCGAACGGTCTGGTCAAACCGATATACGATCACGTCATGCTGCCGCCGGAGCCGATCGATAAAGTCGCCGCCGGCCAGCAGATCGACGACCTGGCGAATGCGAGTTTTGTCCTCCGGACTGCTCGGATCATGGCCGTCGCGCAGACCCATGCTCTGGCTGGTGTCGATCAACAGCACCACGCGGCTGTTCTTGACCAGCCGCCGCTCGGTGTGTTTTTCCAGGTCGAAAAAGAAGAACAAGACGCCGATCAAGGCGGCCAGTCGCAGGGCCACCAGCGTCCAGTTTAAGCCGCGCGCGAGCTCGACGCCGTCCCGGCGATACAGTCGCCAAACATAGCACAGAACCGCCGCGCAGACGGCCGCCAGCGCCAGCCAGTGCCACCATTGGGACAGGGCGTGCAAACGCGCAAATTGATAAAAAACGCCTGCCGTTTCCTCGGCCAGCAGCGGTCCAAATGCACTCACCCGCACGTTCTCCGAAGCCGTATCAGGCGCCCGTCGATCGATGCGATCGTGTCGCCGTCATCTCGCTATCTCTGCGGTCACCCGTCTCACGCCCCGCCCGTTGCCTAGAATCCCGTCGCTGAGAATATCGACGGCACGGCGACAAAAGGCGGCGTTCCCATCTCCGTCCTGGCCTCAATGACCGTCAGCAACCGTCAGCAAGATAGTCAGGGGAAGATACGGGCCGGCCGTCAATCAAGTTTGAGCCGCGCGACGTAGTCCGCCGGACGCGCAAGATTCCAGAGATCCGCCAGGAAGACCTCAGACGAGTCAAGTCTAACATCCGTCGCTAGACCTGTCATCTTCCAATGTATCTTTCGTGCCTTAGCGGCTACGGCGCCGACCCTCGCAACGTCGCTCGGGGGCCAGCCGCCACGCCGCGCGATTTGGCGGCTTTGCGCCGGTTCGGAAAACAGCTTGTTTTTTGAGCCCGACGATCTGGTTTTGGCGTCGATCCCATGCGGCGGGTCGCCGATTCGAGATTGCTGGCGTAGAGGGCCTCGCTCCGTCGGGACCAGAGCGCCGCATCCCAAACGACTGCCAGTTCGAGGCGGTCACGACCGTGGAACAGACCAGGACTGGCGCGGTCAGAAAGCCGGAAATTGTGGGGGTTCGGTGGAATTGGTGTTGTATGACTGCTGCGCAGCACAGACGACAGGAAGCGTGTTGGCCGAAGGCCATCACCAACGTAGCCTGGGGCAACGCCCCAGGAGTCAGAGACGACAGCAACCCTGTTGGCCGAAGGCCATCATCAACGTGTCATCTCCGCCCGCATGAATATGGCCTTCGGCCAGCAGAGGCACACGCGCGGCGCCCGCCCTGAGGCGTTGCCCCAGGCTACGGTGAACGGAGGCCTTCGGCCAAACCGAATCAGCGGCGATCTGCGTTCAAACGGGCAACAGCCGAAGCGGCCGTAGTTTAGGAAATTGATCACGCCGGAGCGCGTCCCTCCAGGGCGATGCACTGCCCCGCGCTCGTTGCCAGCCATTTCGATTGCCATATCTCGCGTCCCAGCTCGTTCTTCTGGCAGTCTAGCACGACTTGCCGTTCCATGTCCCCTCAATTCCGATTTCCGGTCGCGACAAGCGCCGGTACTACGGCATTCAGCCGCGGCGCACCAGTAGACGGGCCGCTCGCTCACTGGGGCAGCATCGCACCGGGCGAAGATGCCGCGTTGGCCTGAACGGCGGCGCCTGCTGACGGAGTGGGAACGCGAGACGCTGGGCGATACGCCGGCAGCTTGATCGTGAAGCACGTTCCGACGCCCACCGTGCTCTCGACGCGGATTCTGCCACGATGCTGTTCGATGATGGTTCGACACGTGGACAATCCCAGCCCGGTTCCGCCCTTGCCGCTGCGATCTGGCCTGGACTTGGTGCTGAAAAACGGGTCGAAGATGTGCGGCAATCGATCGGCAGGGATTCCGCTGCCCGTGTCGCGGACGCTCAGGTCGACCGTGTCGTGAACAGCGTCGTGCGACAGGCCCACGACGATTCGGCCGCCTTCGGCAGTGGCTTGACGAGCATTGATCACCAGGTTCAACAGGACTTGTTGAATCTGATTGCCGATGGCGTTCGCGGGCGGAGTTGGGTGAATTTGTGTTTCGACGCTGATCCGATACTTGTGTAGCTCGCGGTCCAACAGCACGAGCGTCTCGTCGATGATCTTCGTCAGATCGGTCGGCTCGAACGAATCGGATCGGTTTCGAGCCATGCCCAACACCGAGTTGGTAATCGTCGCGGCGCGCTCGCCCGCTGACAGGATCTTAGCCAGCGCCTTGTCGCGCGTCGCCTCGTCTTTGTGCCGCAAGCCGAGTTTGGCATAGTTGATGATCGTTGTCAGCACGTTATTGAACTCGTGGACCACCGTACTGGTCAGCTCGCCGATGGCCGTCAACCGCTGCGCCTGGACCAATTGTTGGTGCAAGACGGCCAGTTGTTCCTCTGCGCTCGTTGTTCGACCGGGCTTGATCTTCTCCATTGGTGTGCCTCACATCATCGCTACAGCCACCAGGTTCGCCTGTTTGCCAACTCGCTGGCAACCGCTGCACTTTCCCTGTGCTGACCTACTTAACTCTTTAATTTGTAACCTCTTACACGCTCTAGTGATATCGGCGCAGCGAGCTAGACAACTAAAACGCAAGGCCCTACAATCCGACTCGGTCTCGCTGGCGCGATATCGCGGGTGTACGCCTCGAAACGACCGGAAGCCAACAACCAAGACACGGCGTCCGGGTTCCCATCGTCTGCGGCCGCGCGGTGCTGGCGGCAATCCGACTCGGCGCGCAGAGCCGCTCGAAGTCGAAACGGTAGGTCGAATCCCGCCGCCGCGCCGACTCGCCGAGCGATACCCGTACAACGCTCGCTGTGAAACCGTCTCATGCGTACTGTAGAGCTACGAGAACAAGCTTTGGCGCTGGCTCGACAACTGGGCTATTGCATCCGAGAAGAATGGCTCGATGGAAACGGCGGCGGTTCGTGCGAGTTTTCGGGACGTCGCTGGATCTTCGTCGATCTAGCCCAGAGCGCCGTGGAACAGCTTGATCAGGTCGCCGACGCGTTGCGGTCTGATCCGATGCTGAGTTCGGTGTCCCTCAGCCCACCCCTGCGCAAGCTGCTCGCAGCGCGCAAGACTGGTTGAAAAGGAGTCACCCGTGAGAATTCGCCTCGTGCTGATCGGGCGCGGCTACGATGCCGCGGAGAATCTGCCCGATCATTGGGACGTCCCGGATGGGGCCAGCGTCGACGACGTGCTTCGGCTGATCGAGCAGCAGTACGGTTCGATTCCCGGCTGTTCTCCCAGTTGTCTGATCGCGCTCCAGGGCCGCCATCTGGGAACGATCGCCAGCCACGCCTCGGCGCCGCTGCATGACGGGGACGAGCTAACGCTGATCGCTCCGGTTGCGGGCGGATAGTGCGGCGCGCTGCCGACGTGACGCGGCGCGCGGAACTCTCGCAGGCGGCGTACACGCGATATCTGGAGGCGTTGGAGAAAGGCGATGTGGACACCCCTTATCGTCGCTGACGGACAAACGATGCCGGCCTGTAGAAGTCGTGACGACGCCTGCGGATGGCACATCCACGAAACAGCGTTACCGGGCCCTGCGGCCGTTTGATCCTGCGGACGTGAAATCGCTGGAAGTCATCAGCCGCGGGAAATACAAGCTGGCCGGGTTTTCCAAGCGTGATGTACGAGCCGCGCTGTACGAAGCGTCTGAACAGCCTGCCGTGGCGAACGTGGCGACCTCCCCCTCAGCCCAGACCGCGGTTACAGCGCGGCGTCGGGCAGCCAATCGGGCGAGTCGGCACCTAGTGCCGCAAATCGCAATTGGCAGGTCACTACAACCAGACTCTCCCTAATCTTCGTAGTATCGTACGTCGGGATTTACCTCACGCGACGGCCCATTTCTACCTAGCCTGCCAGCCGAAACGCACGGTTGTGGGGGCTGTGCAGCGATGGGAGGGCCATGCTCCGTCGTGGCCGCAACCAGACGGACGCGACAGAGCGCGTCCCTCCAGAGCCGCGCACTACCCTGCGCTCGCTGTCTAGCCATTTCGATTACCATGTATCTCGTTCCAGCTCGTTTTTCTGGTAATCTGGGACGATTTCCCGTTCCACGTCCCGTCAATTCTGATTTGTGGCACTAGCGATGCTCTGGGCGCATGGTCTACTCAAGAAGGTTCCGCGCACACACCGTTATCCGCTCACAGAAGAAGGCCGCACCGCCATTGCGGCCTTGCTCGCACTACGCCATGTGAGTCCGTGCCAACTGGCGGCCTACAATGCGCGCTCGAAAACATCAGGTCCGGCAATAGTTGGTATAGGGTGGATATCGCAGGTCACTCGTCCAAGAAGCTGACTGGCAGTTGCTCCAGCACAACCGGCCGCGCCAGCCCGCCCGCGGCTACGGCTTCGGAGATACACTTTTGTAGGAATTCTATTACGATGGGCACATGCGTCTTATAATCCGCATCGGAAACGGGCCGCAAGCCGTGGGCGAATAGCGACTCGTTGCGAACTCGGAGAAAATCCAGCAGGCGCGCACGCTGCTCGACGAACAATCTTCCTAACGGATCGCCGGTGAATGCAGCAACAACATCCCAAGCTTTTCGCAAGCCGATTTTGATGCGACCGTCATGGCCCCGTAGGCGTTCTACGTTGCTACGCTCCGCTTCCGGAACTAGGTCCAGCTTGACGTCTCCCGTGTCAATACCGTGGGACTTTTGCAGCCAGACCTGGGCGGTCAGTTCAAGGGCCCGATACACACGACCGACGGCGTCATCGAAACGTTCCTGCAAAGCACGACGTTGTGCATTCAAGATCAGATCTTCGACCCATTCAAAGCCGTGCCCCCGCCTTTCATCAGAGAGACATCGCACCATCCGCCACCAAGGGATAAAAGCCGACTGATAGGGCTCAAGGAGTCGCTTGGCGTCGGCGTGTCGGAACTTGTCCCACGCATCGAACGCTCGGCACAGCGCGATGCCACGTTGAAGTTGTTTCAAGGTATGTTCGCCGGCAAACCGCGCAGCCGCATCCGCGAGAATTTCTCCTGCTGCGGCATAATCATAACGGCGGAGGACTTCGCGACTCGCCTGAATCCGTCGCAGTGCTTGCGCATCCCAAACGTGAAGGGGCCGCACGAATTCGGTTTGGTCCTGCACGACCGACAGGTCCTTGCGTTGCCCTGCCACCAACGAAATCTCGCAGCGACCATCGTCCAATGCCGCCGCCGCCAGTCCTGCGGTCATGGACTTGGTTCCGCCCGTGTAGTCTATCACAATCCGCGCTTCCGGCGCACGCCTTCGAGCCTCTGCGATCACGCGTACAGTTCCCAGGTAACAAGCGTTGAGATCGTCGAATCCCTTGATCTTGTGAACGTAAACTTGATCATCCGACATGCCGGCCAAAGTTGCGAGATTCGGAAGGTCGGGCTTGTCGATCTCTCGGCGGCTCTTGAGAACTTTCCCTTCACCCACGACTTGCGTATAACTGCCCTTGACGTTGCCGACATCATCCGAGCAAAGGAAATGAACGACGCCCGGACCATGTCGGCGGATGCTCGCGACGATGGGCTGATGCGAACCGCCCACCGTACAGATCAAGATGCACTCCTGAGCCATGACTTGTCTCCCATGATTCCGGCCGGGGAGTCAATCGCCTAGCGTTGACTTTTCAACTCTTTGCGCAGCAATTGTTGCACTAACCGGCGTTGTGCGCCCGTGGTTGCCGTGGTGCTGATTCGCAACGTCAGTGCGGGGCTTCCCTCGATTCGATGGATCAGTTCGAATTCGTTGTCTGGAGCTTCTTTCAGACAGCCGCCCGATACCGATCCCTCGTAGCGAATCGACCTGACGTATCGACTGTTCGCAATGGTATCGACGATCTGCTCCCAACCGCGCGGTCTGTGGTGGGCGGCAGAATCCAGCCGGATCTTGTCATTAGGCGGGATTTCCGTCGTGGGTGGCCAGGAATCGTGAGGCGCTTCGACGAGACGGAGCGCGAGTTCACCCAGAAGTGTGAGCGCCGCATCCGGACCAGCGATATCGGCCAGCGTCAGCAGTCGCTCGTCCTGTTTGATCAAGCTCTCGATTTTCGTGGTTGGAATCAGGTCATCGGCAGACTCGAACGCTTCCAGCAACTTCCGACCGGCTCCGTCGCCAATCCAGTCGCCTCGAAGAGCAACGGGAATCGGATCGATGGTGACTATCGAAGAAAATTCCTGATAGATGTAGTGAACCGGAGTATCCGACATCGCACCGACGAGATTAGCGATGGCGATTTCCGCTTTGAATCCGCCGGTTGCCGCGAGTTCTACACCGCCCGCGACTCGGCCTGTTTTGATCTCCTCGCCAACGACACGCACCAGCTGGCGAAGACCACGATTGAACTTCTGGCCATCCGAGTAGTCCAGGCCGTCAATCCGTCTCGATTTCGCCTTCAGGCCTCTCGCCAATGCCATCGTGACCAACCGTTCGGCACAGAATTGCCCATCCGGAGTCTGCGAGTGGATCAGGACGACCTCAATCTTGTCTTTGTCGTCGGTATCGAACAGGCCCAGCCGATGCCAAGTGTGCGTTTCGGCGCTGGCCTTGATGGAATCAGCCGTCCCAAGCCAGGCGTCCACGGTTTCGGCATCAGGCAGGAATGGCACTGTCGTATCGGACGTGGATCGTAAGCGGCGTTGGCGGCCAGACTTGCGACGAAATCGCTCAAAAGTCGGTTCGAGCGACACATGCG
>JAVYAJ010000063.1:0-5476 GCA_032229885.1 Candidatus Anammoximicrobium sp.
ATGGCCTTCGGCCAAAAGAGGGACGCGTGGCGTCAGTCCTGGGGCGTTGCCCCAGGCTACGGTGATCGGAGGCCTTCGGCCAAACAGATTCTTGGGTGGCGGGCGAGATCCCGCGTTAGTTCGTATCATGCGCGCATCTTGTACACTGGTCTGTATAGTACACTTGTGGGGTGTTGGCACTGGACCGCGGTAGGTGGAAGTGGCATTGGATGACTGTTGCGCAGCACAGACGGCAGGAAGCGTGTTGGCCGAAGGCCAACATCAACGTGTCACCTCGGCCCGGATGAATATGGCCTTCGGCCAACAAAGGCAGGTGCGCGGCGCCAGCCCTGGGGCGTTGCTCCAGGCTACGGTGATCGGAGGCCTTCGGCCAAACAGATTCTTGGGTTGCGGGCACTGGCCCGCGTTAGGCCTTTTTGCGGTCACGTCGGTCAGATGTCCAGCGACTTGAAGCCAGAGGCTTCGGCGAAGACGCGTTGGGCGCTACCCACCTTCGTTACTCTCGGCAGCATGTCAGACAAAGAACCCTAGGTCGAGCCGAGCCTTTGGAACCCGACGTGTTAGCGAGGGAAGGATAAGGATCGCGTGGGCAACGGTGGGGTTTACTCGGGGGCCATCGCAGGTCTTTCCGTAGCGCCGGCGGGTGATCCGTCGGGGGCATCGGCGGAGGGCGCGCTGGGCGCGACCGTGACGGGCGCATCTGTCTGGGGCGCGGCTCGGGGTGTTGGGCCCGCGTCGCCTGAGGACGCAGCGCGCAGCGTCATCTGCGTCGCGAAGACGAGGTTGTGCAAGGCCGACGCCGGCAGTGCCACGTTGCAGACCGCCAAATCGTCTTCGACGCCAAATCGCGTATGATCGACCAGAAAACGCATCATTCGTGGAAACCGGGCTGCGACGATCCGCCACGATGGCGACGGATTCAACCGGGCCAGGTGACGTTCAAGCAGGTCCGGCGCCTGTCGCAGGCGCTCGGGGATTTCGGCCACGGGGCTGCTGCCGGGGACGACGCCTGACCGCGGCACGAACGTCAGCTCGACGTAGCCCGGATCGCCCGCGTGCAGGCTGAACCCAACGGCTGTCAGGCCATCGCCCAGGAACCAACCCAGCGGTTCGCGAATCTGCCGCGGCGGACATAGCGTCCAGGGGCGTCCGTCGCGAAAAAAGTTCGAGGTCACTTCGTGGGGCGAAAACAGCACGGTGACGTGCCGCTGGTCGTCCGATGCGCGCACCAGCCGCTCCATCACCGTGGTCATGGCCGGCGCCGCGCCCTGGGCATCGCGGATCTCGCGGATTTGTTCCGCTCGCCCGACGACGAACGCGCCGTCTTCGGTGTCGGGCGGCACGTAATAGGACCAGCCGCGCGGGCCGGTGTACTCATTCGCCTCGGAGGCCGTCGACGCCGGGACGCGCCAGCGTTTCAACAGCTCGTCGGTGGCCATCGGGGCGCGCGGCCGCGCGATCAGCGTCGCACGTGGGAGTGGATCGCCGCCGTCCTGAAAGCAGACGATCAGTTGACCGACGTCGGCCAACGGCAGCCCCAATGCCGCTTCCCACTCGGCCTGGACAGCCGCGAAGGCCGGCCCGAGCGCCCGGAGGATCCGCGGCCCGGCGGGACTGGCCAACAGGTCGGCGGGCCGCGCGATCAGGAAGCACTGCGCTCCGGGCGGCGCATACCGCAACGAGATGGCCTGTCCGGCGGTCGGCGAGAGCCAGGGTTGGCGTCCATCGTCGGGAACGATCTCGAAGCGTCCATCGTCGGAGAGGATCGGAGGCTGGTCGCCGCGGGG
The DNA here is from genome assembly GCA_032229885.1 of Candidatus Anammoximicrobium sp. Classification (GTDB taxonomy): domain Bacteria; phylum Planctomycetota; class Planctomycetia; order Pirellulales; family Pirellulaceae; genus Anammoximicrobium. The sequence continues at coordinate 1,788 of JAVYAJ010000063.1, forward strand.
CGGCCCGCTGGGCGCCGTGGCCGTGCGCGGGGTGTCCGCCGCGCTGCCGGACGCTGCCGCATCGACTGTGTCGTCCGAGAGGCGGGCCGGTCTGCCCGTGTGGGGTCGCAGCGGCGGGCGGCCGGTGCTGCTGTTCAACCACACCAGCGCGCTCAGCGCCAGCAGGACGACTCCGGCGGCGAGGCCGAGCTGAAAGAACAGCTTCTGGCGGGCCGGGGTGTAGCGTTCGCGGCCTTTCAGGATCGAATCGCCGGGCTCGGCGGATGCCGCGCCCAGTGGATCGAGCCCGGCAGGCAAACCGGCTTGTGCTTCGCCGGCCGCGTCGCGCGGACCGTTGGCGCGCGCCGCCCTCGCCGCTGCGCCAACCGCGTCCGGCTGGCGTTGGATCGCCCGTTCATAGGCGGCCAGCGTCGCCGGAGGCGGAGGCGAAGCGAGACTCGATCGGCTCGGGTCGACGAACGGGCTGATCTGGGCGATCAACTGGTTCAGGTGTTGATACCGGACCGCCGGGTTCTTGGCCATCATATAGGCGACCACCTGCATCAGCGGCGCGGGCACGCCCAGCGGCTCGAGCGATTCGATGGGTTGGGTCGCGTGCAACTGCATTTTTGTGCGAAGATCCGCGGCGGGAAACGGGGGGCGGCCGGCCAGCAGTTCGTACAGCGTGCAGCCCAGCGCGTAGATGTCCGTCAGCACGTCCGGCGATTTGCCATCCTGCAGGAATCCGGGCGCCAGATAGTCGGCCCGCGCGGCCAGCGTTCCGTCGGGATCGGGCTGTGACAGATGCACGCGCGTCAGTCCGCTGATCGGCTCGCGCGACAATTTGATGTTGCCTCCCTGTTCCAGCCACAGACGCGCCGGGCGAATGTCGCCGTGCATCATGCCGCGCTGGTGCAGCGGCATCAGCCCCAAAGCGGCGCAGCGGATCGCGCGGCACGCCTCGGGCGGCGCCCAACGCTGGCCGCCGACCAGCGTTTGGTCCAGGCTGTGCCCACGGAGATCCTCGACGACCAAGAATCGGTAGGTCGTCAGATCGACGACTTCGTAACACCGCTGCAAGTGCGGATGTTGCACGCCGCAATAGATCTGCAGTTGCGGCGCCAGCGCGGCCCACTGCGCGGCGTCCTGCGTAGCCGGCCCCGTCAAGAACTGGAGCACGACCGGATGCTGCGTCGCCACGTGGACGGCGCGGAACATCCCGGCCGCCGCGCCACCGGCCAGCCGATCGTACAGCCGATACGGGCCGTACAGGAACGGACCGGCGCGGCCAGCCATCAGGACGGCCGTCTGGTACCGCGTCAGCACGCCTCGCGAGATCAGCCATTCCGCCAGCGTGCGGACGTTGCTGTGCGCAGCGCCCAACTTGGCCTGGCCAAATCCGGCCGCCAGTTGTCGACACTGGTCAGCCGTCACCAGTTGGCTGGCCTCCAGCAGTTGCCAAAATTCCGGTATCGAAGGCGGCATGTCGTACAGCGATCCGAGCGAGTCGATCGAGCAAACTTCGGTGTGGCGGCACACGGCGGCAGCGCGGCGGTGGTTCCGGTCCGGGCCTCGACGCTCGTTGTTTCCCGCGGTCCGCGAACGTCTTCGCCGCCGGGCCTCACGTGGCATTGTAACGCGTCCAGCCCAATTTCGGCAGCGCGAGCGAGGCGCACGAGGCGAAAAAAGTCAGCCTACTTGATCTTGTCGGCGGCACGCTTCATATTCGTGTCCGTGCGCGTCCGATCGGCGTGGCCGACGCGGCGCGTTCCGTGTACCCGAGAGACCGATCCGGCGCACGACCCGTGCGTCGGATCGGGCTCTCGTCTCGAGCGTTGGCGGGCCGTCCGCGATGCTGCGCAGGCGGCCAACAAATCTGCCGCATTCCTTTTTCTTCGCGTTCAGAAAGGAAGTTTCCGAACATGAGGCGTCGGGCAAAGATCACCATTGTCGGCGCCGGGTTCGTCGGCGCCACCACCGCGCACTGGTGCGCCGTCTACGAGCTTGGCGACATCGTCCTGGTCGACATTCCCGCTACGGAAACCATGCCGAAGGGCAAGGCGTTGGATCTGATGCAGTCCGGACCAATCGCCGGATTCGACGCCAACATCGTCGGGACGAACGATTACGAGGCGACGCGAGACAGCGACGTCGTCGTGGTCACCGCCGGGATTCCTCGCAAGCCCGGCATGAGTCGCGACGACCTGTTGGCGACCAACGCCCGCGTGGTGGGCGCCGTCGCCGAACAGATTCGCGACACCAGCCCGCAGGCGATCATCATCGTGGTGACCAACCCGCTGGACGTGATGACGCAACGCGTCTGGGAACGCAGCGGTTTTCCCCCGGCGCGCGTCCTCGGTCAAGCGGGCGTGCTGGACACGGCCCGCTATCGCACCTTCATCGCGATGGAACTGGGGGTCAGCGTCGAGGACGTGTCGGCGCTGCTGCTGGGCGGACACGGCGATACGATGGTCCCGCTGCCAAACTACACGTCGGTCAACGGAATCCCCGTGACCCAGTTGATTCCTCCCGCGCGGCTGGCGGAGATCGTCCAGCGGACGCGCGACGGAGGGGCGGAGATCGTCAACCTGCTCAAGACGGGCAGCGCCTACTATGCCCCGGCGGCCGCCGTGGCGCAGATGGTCGAAGCGATCGTCAAAGATAAAAAACGATTGCTGCCGTGTTCGGCCTATTGCGATCGCGAGTACGGCGTGGGCGGCTATTACGTGGGCGTTCCGGTCGTGCTAGGCGCAGGCGGCGTCGAGCGGGTCGTCGAGCTGGATCTGGTCGGACGCGAACGGGCCGACTTTCTGAACAGCATCGCGGCGGTCAAGAAATTGGTCGGGACGATGCGCCAGTTGACGGCTGCGCAGCCTGCCGGCTAGACGCGTCCGCCGCGCGACGCTGTGCGCGATTCGTCGCTGCGCACGATTCGTCGGAGAACGTGGCATGGCGCGTCACGCGGCTCGAAGCGGAACGTTGTACGGACGGAACGTTGTACGGATGGAACGTTGTAGGGCGGACTTTGATCCGCCTGTGGCCACCTCGGACGCGACGTCCGTGCAGTCGTTTCCACTCGCCCGCGCACCGCGGCGGTTTCACGTCATTTTGGAGTGCGCGATTTATCGCGGGCGTCGGATGTGTGCGCTTCGATTCACGTTCCCAAGGACGTCGCTAACACGAAGGCCACGACAACCGGGAGATCGCCGTAACCGAGAGATCGCGACGGCTCGTGGCGTTCCTAAGACGACGGCGGCAGAAGGCATTTGTCAACCGCCCGGCATGGGGCCCGTGCGGCCTGCGCCGCGCGCGAACGGGCTGCCGGCGCGTGAGCGTGCCGATCAGACGCCAACGCGCGATGTTGCGGAAAAGGCGGAACCCCGTGTGAAACACGCTGCCCAGCCAAGCCGTGCGACGCATCGTGCAACGAGCCGAACAGGCGCGGATTGCCAGCGTCTCCAGCGTGTGGAATCCTGCGCAGCGTGGGGCGCGCGTTTCGAACTTGACACGCCGCCCCGCCTCGTTTACAAACCGCGGCGAGCGACTGAACCGAATGGACTCTCGTTTCCGACCCTCCTCCGACGGCTGGTAATGGCCTGGGTCGAATTGAGGGCTCGAGGGCGGCGTATGCGCCGCGTATCGAACCGGGCGCCTCGCCGCATGACCTACCCTTCACCCACGACACTCAGCTTTCATTCGCCATTATGAAT
>JAVYAJ010000064.1:0-2219 GCA_032229885.1 Candidatus Anammoximicrobium sp.
GGCACGACAAAACCCGAAGGCAGCGTGTCGCGCAGGTGGACGTCGAATGCCCCCTTGCGGCTGCTGCCCGTGTTCTCGACCACGATCACAAACGTGACCAGATCGCCCGCATCGATGTTCTGTAGATTGCTGTCCAGCGGCGTCGCGCTCAGATAGTCCGAAGTGACATCTCCCGAAAAGCGAAAACCGGACGTGCCCGGGGCGGTTGCCGTCAGGGGCGCCGCGACGGGCGGCGCGGGAGCGAACGCGGCCGGAGGCGCCGGATGGTCCGTGGCCACGACGCCTTTGGTGATGTTCAGCGCCGGCTGGCCCAAGGGAAAATAAATGATGGCGTCCTGGACCGAGGCGTCCAGCGCCGAGTTCGCTTCGGTGGCCCGCACGATGTTGGTCAGGAACATCCCATCGGCGAACGGACGGTCGCTGGCCTTGATGGTGAACAACAGTTCGACCGTCTTCGGCTCGTTCGTGGACGAATTATAGCTGCCGTAATTGAAACGAATCGAATTCGCCGCCGCGTAGGTCGTGATCGTCGGTGGCGAAAAATAGTCGGGACCGGACGAGCCGGCCGTGAAATCGTACAGCGTGTCGCCGGGGCCGAGTTCGACGACGCCGGGCGCCGGAGCATTCGTCCGATCCCCATCGAGGACAAACGACCACGGAGACGCCACGCCCGTGGGCTTGGTCACGTCGAACACCGGCAGCGGCAGAAAATCATTCAACGAGAAATTGACAAAGCTGGTCAGCGGCAGCGTGTACTTGATGCTGTACGTCAGGTCGTCTCCCGGCGCCAGGATAAAGTTGGGGGGTGGCGGGTACACGCCGTTGACCGCATAGATCGACTTGCTCACCTCGCCGATGGGAATCTGGATCCCAGCCGACGTGTCGTCGTCCTCCGTGTGGATGGTCGTTGTCGGCGCGCCGTTGTCGCGCACCGTCCCGCTGATCGTTGCCGTGTTGCTCACGGCGTCGCCCTGTGCAACAAAATCGTTTCCGCCCGGTTGCGTCGACGAGTACAGGTCTGGAATCTGTACGCGAAAGACGACCGTGCCGACGGCGCCCGCCTGTAAACCGATGTTTTGCGGCGGTTTGCCGAGATCGTCCGCCGCCGTCGCCAAGCCGCCGACCAGAATCCCGTCGGCATGGGCAGTCCCCGTGGCAGTCTTCATCGCGGCGGACAAGTTGAACACGAGCGTTTCCGTCCCGTCGACATTAACCGTGTGGGTCAGGTCCGTACCCAACGCAAACGTCCCCGTCGTCGCGCCGTCGCGGTCGCTGACGGTAAATGTCGTCGTTGAAACGGAATACACGAAATCCTGCCCGTCGCTGATGGTGTCCGTAATGACAAAATCGCCGAACGTGTAGTAGTCGGAGACCTGAAACTCGAGCGTGTACTCCAGATAGACGCCAGGCCCCGCGCTGTCGCCGCCCACCACGGCCACCGATTTCTGAATCGCGATGGATTTGTTGTCCAGGATATGATCCGGGTTCACGGGATCCGGCTGCGCTTCGGCATTGTCCACGCCGCCGGCATCGCGCGGGTCCAGCGGCGTCCAGTCGCCCAAGGCTCGGGCGTCGTTGAATGTCCGGGAATCCGGTAGATCGTCCTCGCCGTCGTGCGGGATAATGCGACTCCCGTCGGCGTCGAACTCCGGTACGTAGAAGTCGACCAGCATCCGGACGTCGGCGCCGCCGATGCCGGTGACTGTCGGGATCGTGGCCACCAACTGCTGGCTGGGGAACGAAAAATTTGCGGGGCCGAACGGTAGCGTCGGGATGTTGGTCGGCGCCGGAGAATGAGTCGTCGTCACCGTGACTCCCGTCACGACGACGTTGTTGTCGAACCCGTCCATGATGTCCAGATCCGTCACCGTCTGGCCCGGAGCAATGCTGACAACCAGCTCATACTGGCGGGGAAAATTGGGTCCGGTCGCCGTTTCGTCCTCGGGGCCCAGGTACGTCTTGGTCATCCGCATCACGGTCGGCGTGGTGGTCGCCGTCCCGGTCCAAGCGCTGCTGTCCGAGTCTTCGTTCGTCGCGTCGAGAAACAGCGTCGGATCCACCGACGGATTGTTCAGCGGGTCCGAGCCAAACTGGAACCCGCCGCGAGCCGTGAAGGTCAAGGGCTCGCCCAAGTCGGCGTAATTCGAGAGCGTGGCCGGCAGTTCGATCGTGGCCGGCGGCTGGTCCGGCGTGAACGACCCGAACGGCAACTGGACGAC
>JAVYAJ010000065.1:0-2879 GCA_032229885.1 Candidatus Anammoximicrobium sp.
AATATGGCCTTCGGCCAACAGAGGCACGCGCGCGGCGTCAGCCCTGGGGCGTTGCCCCAGGCTACGGTGAGCGGAGGCCTTCGGCCAAACAGATTCAGCGTCCAAACGAGGCTGCCCGACCGCGTGCCGTTGGCCGTTGGAGTCTTAGCCTGTCTCAAGCGCGCACGATGCGCGCATCTTGTACATTGGTCTGTACCGTACACTTTCGGGTTGCTGGCACGGGCCCACGTTAGGTTGTGTTGCTAGCGATCGCGCCTCCACCACATATTGTGGGCCGAGCCCATTTCTTGGACAGACTCCTAGTGCCGCAAAGCGGAATTGATGGGCCATGGAACGGCAAGTCGTCTCAGATTACCAGAAAAACGAGCTGGGGCGAGATATATGGTAATCGAAACGGCTGCACAGCGAGCGCAGGGCAGGGCGCCGTCCTGGAGGGACGCGCTCCGTCGCGTCCGTCTGGTTGCGGCCACGCGTGGAGCGTGGCCCTTCATCGCTGCATGTTCCCCCAAGGGCGCCTTTCGGCTGACAGGCTAGGCAGAAGCTGGCCGTCGTGGCCTGTAAATCTCGATGTGCGATACTACGCAGACTGGCGAAAGTCTGACTCTAGTCACCTGCCAATTGTGATTTTCGGCACTCGTCCGCGTTACGATGTGGTCCAAACCACTTCCCCAGAGCATGAAAACCGCCTCACGCCAAGGCGCAAGATACGCTCTTGCCGCAGTGTGCCTTGGTCATCTTTGCGTGAGGCTACGTCATCTGTCGAAGTCTTATGGTTCAAGCCACCCTCGTTCCCTACACTTCGGCAACGATGGCGTCCAGGATCGACTCCAGATCGATCAAATCCAGATCGCTCCACGGTGTCGCGGCACGAGGCGGCGTTCGGGGAACATCATCCTCTGACGTCGGCAGATACCACTCCGTGCCGGGTGCGTCGTTCCGGATCAGGTCACCAAATCCAAGGTCAACCTGAGCTTCTCGCCACGACGACGTGTTTGCTGGAACGACCTCACGGCCGCCCCCGCCCCATGGCTGGAAGTCCGTCTCGATCGGATTCAGGTCGCCAATGCTTTCCCCTTCGCCCGCTGCCGAGGCCGGCCTGTTCAGGTAGTTCACGACCACCAGCACGTCAAGCGCCGTAATCACGCCATCGACATTGGTGTCGAAGTACCGCGGCGACGAAGCAGACTGTTGAGCCGGCAGGCCGCTTGCGTTCCGATTCGCGTTGAGATAGTTGATGGTTTCCAGAGCATCCAAAGGAGTGACAACGCCCGAAGCATCGACATCATACGGGTTGATCGGGTTCGTCCAGTTGTTCGCCACGGGAACGACGATCGGATAGGGCGGCGGCGTCGGCGCGGGCCCCGGCAGCTTGCTCGTCGCAATGAACCACGGCCCTGGGAAGCCGGTGAACGGCGGCAAAGTCTGCGTTTGAAACGGCGAGGTGTTCAGCACATCGAACCGATGAACTGCCGCCGTTGTGCCGATGGGGCCTTGGACTGCGTAAATTCGCTCGGCAATCCCGTCGCCGTTATAGTCCAACGCCGCGACGCTGAGGGGCGCATTATTGCTCGGACCGGTAACCGCATTCGGAATCGCTCCCAGCAGACCTAGACTGGCCGTACTCGTGTTCCAGTTCCACACCTCGATGCGCGAGTCTCCGTTGGTTCCCATACCTACGACGAGATCCGGAATCGCATCGGGATCAATTCGCGCCGCATCCAATGTGACTCCACCTTGGAAATTCGGCCGGACCGAACTGAACGGGAAGATGGTCTGGACGCGCATCGCGGTAGAGCCCGAGACGTCGAATACGGATACCGTGGCTTTGCCGCCACCTCCCGTCCCGACGATGATTTCGGCTTTGCCATCCGGCACGTTGACAAACGTTCCACCCACCAAGCTGCCCATGTCGGCTGCCGTAACGACGCCGCCACCAACCGTCTCGGTGGGGAATGCCTTGAACATGATATCCGGCGTCGCTTGAAACGCCGGGCTCAGCGGATAGCGATTCAGGAACACCCGCACATTCGTGGCGCCATAACTGGGGACCGTGATGATGTCGGGTTTGCCGTCACCATTGACGTCCGCGACCGTGAGATGCACTCCGCCATTGAACGAAGCGTCATAGGCTAGGAAGCTCGGGAAACCGGCCAGAGGATCCCCGTCTGTTGTGAACACGCGAATTTCGGGCGCCCGATTGCGGCCTGGCGCGGTGATGATCTCGTCCACGCCATCTCCGTCCAGATCTGCCGTGGCAACGCGCGTGCCGCCCACATAGTCGTTCTCATAGGCTACAAACTGCGACAGAACCTCGCCGGTATCGTTGGCGATGACCTTGACGTACTGTGGCGTGCCGGGATTCTTGTCCGGGCCGAGCACCGTCGTCGGACCGAGCACGCGCACGACGCCCACGTAGTGATCGGGGTTCGAATCTGTCTGCCTCCCGGGCACCGTCCCCGTACTGTCTTCGCCCGTCACCGTGCCGATGTTCTTGTACTGTCCTTCCACCGCGATGCCGGTAGCCGTGTAAACCCAGGTCTCGCCCGGATCCAGCAGGCTGTTGTGATTCGTGTCGCCCGTGTTGAACCCGCCACTCAGAATCGGTTGCGGATTCACGCCCGGCTGGTCGTCCGTGACTGATACGTTCCGCAAAGGCACGTTTCCTGGGGTGGTCACCACATAGGTCCACGTTACGGGCCTGCCTACGGTGATTGTCAATCCGGGAGGCGTGTCGTTGTTCGTGCCATTGGTCAGCTTCACAATGTTGACCCCTGCCTGCACACCGAAGTAGTGGCTGGGGTCGTCGTCGGTTCGCGACTGGTTCAGCGGATCGATGCCCGTGACCGTCGCCAAGTTGGCATACTGGCCCGCGCGGGCCG
>JAVYAJ010000066.1:0-39786 GCA_032229885.1 Candidatus Anammoximicrobium sp.
CCTCAAAAACGTTCACGCACGCTTGCGGAAAGGGCACCATCAAACAGGCTAATTTCCGTGATGTCAGGCGACTTGAGGACTTTGACTTCAGTTTCAACACAACGATCAAGAAAAGCGTGGTCTTTGATCTTGCGACTGGTCGGTTCGTGCGCGAGCGGCGAGACGTACTTTGGTTAGGCCCTCCTGGCACGGGCAAGAGTCACTTATGTCAAGCGATTGGCCTAGCATTGATTCGCGCCGGACTGCCCGTGTACTACCGCAGCATATTTGATGTAGTGCGGGATTTCTTACATGACGAGGCGCTCGATGGCCACGAGCGGATCCTGAAGCGATACTTGGAGCCAGACCTTCTGATCATTGACGATATGGGAATGAAGCAACTTCCCAAGCGAAGCGGCGAATCCCTATTCGAGGTGATCATGCGGCGTCACGATCTCCGCAGCACGATGATGACAAGCAATCGCCCTCTGGAAGAATGGGGCAAGCTGATCGGTGACGTGCCGGCCGCGACAGCGATTCTCGACCGTTTCCTTCACCGAAGCGAATTGGTGCAGATCACCGGGCGTAGCTACCGAATGGAACATTCGCTGAAAAGTTCAAACAGTACCAAAGCGCCAACCGGGTCGGCGTCCGAAAAGGAGTAAAGCAAACAGTACCACCCGAGCAGAATCGAGCGTTCACACGCCAACTGGTACCGTTTGAAGCGCCAACCGCTGGTACTGTTTCAGGCGCCAATTGACACGCGCAGGCGGCAGACCGCAGCTGACGCAGTCCAAAAGTCGGAAACTGTGGGGCTTAGGCGGAATTGCTATTGCATGACTGTTGCGCAGCACAGCTGACAGTAACGCGTTGGCCGAAAGCCATCATCAACGTGTCATCTCCGTCCCCGTGAATAGGGCCTTCGGCCAAAAAAGGCACGCACGCGACGCCAGTCCTGGGGCATTGCCCCCGGGCTACGGTGATCGGAGGCCTTCGGCTAAACAGAATCCGCGGCTATCTGTGATCAAGCGCGCAACAGTTGAAGCGGCCGTAGTTTAAGAAATTGACCGCGCCAGACCGCGGCTATCTTTCTAGTCAGCCTTGCCGGCGCACTACAAGCTGCGCAAGGTCTTGCGGGGACCGCGCGGGAGAGTCTTCAGGTAATGGGTGCGATGTGCCGTGCGCACTCGTTGCACACCATTTGGTTGCGGCCCGCGGTCGCGTTAGATCTGGATTCGAAAGGGCTTATCGAGATGAGCGAGCGCAACAGATAGGCAGCCAACACGCCATTGGCCGGAATACGTCTCTTCGCCGCTCGGCCGCGTCGCCCGAGACTGTTTTCATCCCTCGAAAACTTCTCTTGGACCCAAGCCTTAGCCGGCTTCGCCGCGCGCGGCATTGATTCGGCGGGCACGGAAGTCTTGAAAGAAATCGCGGATGCTGTCGGTCCAGAGCCTCTTGATTTGGTTGATCTGAGTGGCCGACATTTTTACTTGAGGTCGAAACCGAACCACTTCTGTCTCCGGCTTGGACCAGACCTCGACCCAGGATTCTCCCGAGCGACATTTGGCCCGGGCGGAAAGGGAAAAGATCAAATCGGGCGCGACAACCATGGGCGCGACACCGATCTCCATCACGCCTCGATCGGACTCGTTCACAACCTGAATCCCCACGGCCTTGACCGAAACCATCTGCTCGATCGTGCCGCGAATCAAGAACCGGAACTCTTCCGCAAACGGCCCGACTTGCTTGGGCGTTTTCTCCTCGCCGCCCGGTAGGATGAACTCGATCTTGACGGCCATTTCCGTCAACTCGGCGAGCAACTCGTCCTTCGATCGCTGCGACGCGGCTGGAGATGGCTTGGGCTGAACGGGCTCAACCTTGCGAGGCGGCTGGGTCGTGGTCTTCGCGGTAGGGCGCGGATCCGGCGTCGCCTTGTCTGACGGTGGCGGCTCGGGCGAGAGCTGCGGCACGTCGGGCTTTTCCGCGGGGATTTGTATCGGTGGTGGCACTTGGACGGGACGCGGTTCGCTCGTTCCGTCGGCGGTCGCCAGCATCGTGCGGCCCGGTGAGGAATCAGGCTTCGACACCGTCGGCGGCTTGGACTCCGATCTCGCCTCGGCTCCATCAGCCGCAGCGCCCTGTGGTACGGTCTCCGGCGCGGCGGTGTGGGCGACCGCTTCGTCGGGCGTTGTCGTCGTCGCCAATCTCGCATCTTGTTCTGCGTCGGATGGCGGGGCCGTCTGTTCAGCCGCGGGCGGCGCGACAGACGGCGACCGCGCGACGGGCGTCTCCGTTACGCTTGCCGAAGACAAGACCAGCAAAATGATCACCAGCACCAAGGCCACTCCGCCGCCAACTCCGATGAGAATCGGTAACCCGATGGCCTTCAGGCCGCTGGCCGCGGGCTTTGGTTTGGCCTCGGCCTGCCGACTGGGCGGCGTCAGCCGGGACGACGATGACGGGCCTCGCGCAGACGCGCGGTGGACATGGCTGTCCAGTGCACCGAGCGACGTTTCCGCCGACGGGAATGCCTCCGCGAGGTCCACTTCGCCCAAGGAGGGCAGCGCGGTTTCGAGGGGCAGTTCCGCGAGCAACTCGACGGCAGACCGAGGCGTCGCAGCCTCGGATGCCGTCAGAGGAGGCAGCTCGTCAAGCAGGCCGACCGTAGCCGCCGGCGCGGCCGTAGGCGCAGCGCCCGGCGGAGCAAGACGTGCCGGCGGGGCGACGTCGGCCCTCGCGGCGGTGGTCTCGTCCGCCAAGGTCAGATCCACGTCGTCGCCGCCCTTCTGCCCAAGCTTTCCGCCGGATTTGCCAGCCGCGGGCGAACTGCGCCCCGAGCCCTTTGACGACGCGGTCGTGCGTTCGGGTTGGACAGTCGATCCGTCGGCTTCGTCGTCGTCCAGCGGCGCCAGCTCCAGCTCCGTCTCGCTCACCGCCGCGGACATCGCGCGCGTTGGCTCGCGATGCTGCGGCAGCAGATTCATGATCGACGAATCACCCGTGATCTCCGAGTGCTGACGGCGCCAGTCTTCACCGCCATATTGAATCAGCCAGGCGGCCAGACAGGTGGCAATCTCGCCAGCGCTCTGGAACCGGTCGGCCGTCGATTTGGCCATCATCTTGTCGATGATCGCCGTCAAATCGCGCGGAACGTCGGCGCGTTGTTGGCTGATTGGCTGAGGCTGTTTTACCTGGTGCGCGACCAGCCGCTGGGCAACGCTGCCCTCGGGGAACGGCGGATGGCCGGTCAGGAGAAAGTAGGCGGTGCAACCCAAGCTGTAGATGTCCGTGCGCTGATCGACGTTGTGGCTGTTCAGAGCCTGTTCCGGAGACAGATAATCGGCCGTCCCGAGGACCGTCTCGTTGTGGGCAGCGGTCAGCGAGGCCGCGCCGCTGTCGTCGTGAAAACGAGCCAGGCCCAGATCCAGAATCTTGACGACGCCTCGCTTGTCGATCAGCAGATTGGCGGGCTTGATGTCGCGATGGATCAATCCGTTCTCGTGGGCGTGCGCCAAACCGTTGGCGGTCTGACGGATGATCTCCGCGGCTTGGACGTAATCCAGCGGGCCATTTTCCTGGACCATGACCTGGGCGTCTTGGCCCTCGACGTACTCCATCACAAGGTAATGGATTTCCTTGTTGTCTTTGACTTCCTTGCTGACGTCGTAGGCCCGCACGATGTTCTGGTGGTCCAGCGCGGCCACAGCCTGAGCCTCGACGTAGAACCGCTCCAGAACGGATGAGTGTTTGTCAATCTGGGTCTGCGGCAGGACTTTGATCGCGCACTGCCGACGCATCATCTCGTGCTGGGCAAGGAACACGGCGCCCATGCCGCCTTTGCCCAACGGGCGCAACAGGCGATATGACCCGAGGAAAAAGCCTTTGTGTTTTCCTTGCAGCAGCTTTTCCGTCTGCCACTGGGTCAGCGCACCGCAATCCACGAGCGCTGCGGCTGTGGCCGTAGGATCGTCCAGGCTCACGTTTCGTGATTCGAGCTCTTGCACCAACTGCGATAGCCGAGCCTCGTCGATCAGGCCGCTCCGCTGGACTCGATCAAGAAAAACGTTAACAAGCTTGGTAGACATCAGAACATTGGGCCGCTCAGACTGAAACGACAGGAGATGACAACCACGATTCTAGCACGCCGTAAGATCTATCGGAAAGACCCGTGACCGGAATGCGCCACCATCTTGAGCAAAGATTGTAACACGGAAACACCCTCGGAAAAGCTTTGCTTCTCACTATTTTGGCATGAATCGTCAGAAAAAGCAAACTCGTGCGCACGCGTTCGGCGCGGTAAGCCGCAATTGTCTCGCCGTCGGCGGCTGGGCTCGCGTTTTAGTCTCTCGATGGCTAGCCCGGCGACGACACCCCCGCCACCGGCCCTGGTCCCACCCAACCGCTGCGCCAGCTCCGCGTCGCCACGGTCGTCGCCAAACGCCAGTCCATGCGGTACAGCATGTCCGTGCTAACCGCAGCCGCGGCCGCAATCCAATCGTATGCGAAGGGCGTACGAGACGAGCGCATGACGCGCAGACTCGTACCTAAAGCGACGAATCGTTCGCACCGAAGATCGCATTTGCGACGTTTTCGCCCGTTGTACCGATCACATAGCCTACGCGCCCCACGCCCGGTCAGGCCTCGCATCGCACATATCGGGCCGCGGGCAATTGCGCGCCGTCGACCGCGTAATTGCCGAATCGGACCGTGTACTGCGATTCGAACCAGTTCGCGATCACCCGCTCGACATCCACATCACGATCCGGCGCGACGACGAACGTGTTGCCGCGGTCGACGGCTCGCAGCTCGCCGTCGTCCACCAGCACTCGGCCCGCCTTGATCACGTACCGCGGCAATTGAAACATCAACTCCTTGTTCTCGTGCGGCGCGTAGATGGTCACGTCGGCCTCGGCGCCGGGGCCGAGATGGCCTTTGTCCCGCAGCCCCAGCAGCCGCGCCGGACCGGCGCGCGTGATGATCGCAATTTCGTTCAGCGTGTACTCGCGATCCAGATCGCGCAGCAGCGAGCGTTCGGCCACGTTCGCATGCGTGCGCTGCAGCGTTTCACGCCGATACGCGCTGTCCATCAACAGGCGTATGATCTGCGGATACGCCAGAAACGAGCCGCCGTTGGGATGATCGGTGCTCATCGCCACGCGCCATGGATCCTGGATCAGCAGATACCACTCCAACCCGATCGCCCATTGCCAGGCATGGACTAGGCTCCGGTTGCGGTATTCGATCGGCGCGATTCCGCAGCCGGCTTCCAACTCGGTGTCCATGCTGAACCACTTGCCGCCGTACACGTTATGCAGGAAATAGCCCAGCGGCCCGTCGCCGGTCATGCTGGTTGTGAGGCCGAACAACACTTGGCCGACGTCGACCGACAGATTCGCGTGTTCGTTCACATACTCGGCCAAGGGCGAGGCTTGGGAAGCAAACGTCGTTTCGTCGCCCGCGCCGCCGCCATAGCTGTGAAACTGGATGTGCGTGAGGTGCCCGCGATGTCCGTCCAGCGCCTGCATGGTCTGCAGCGTCGTCTGCCAGTTGCCGGGCAGCCCCAGGTTGTTGCAGTGGATATGGACCGGGTGCGGCAGCCGCAACGAATCGACCGCACACGACATCTCGCGAAGGATCTGTCGCGGCGTGATCTCGAAGCCGTCGATCACCTCGTCCAACGAATGAACATTGCCAGCGGCGCGACGCTTCCACGCCTCGACGCCGCCCGGGTTGACGAGCTTGACAGCGTAAGCCTTGGCGGCGTCCAGCAGCCATGCCAGGAATCCACGCAGTTGATCGGGCTGCCGCTGTTGGATCGCGCGCATCGCGAAATGATTGTTGCCCGCCAGGACGTAAAAGCCCTTGTCGATGCACGGGGTGTCTTCGAGCTCGTCGTGCGCATGGCGAGCCAACAGCGGCGGGACCGCGGCGTCGAACGCGGTCGTATAACCGAGCCCGAGGTATTTGTAGCCCGTGGCGAACGTGGTCGGCACGCTTCCCAAAGCGCCGCTGGCCGTGCAGGGTGTCCGCGGAACGACGTTCTCGCGACCGCGTTTCTCCTCGGGACGCATCCGGCGCGCCGCATTGACTTTGGGGCCCGCGATATGGCAGTGCATGTCGATCCCGCCGGGCATCACCACGAGCCCGGTCGCATCGAGCGTCCTGCCTGCCGACGCCGCGCCGTCCGCGGGCGGCGGCACGATTCGTCCGTCGCGAATCCAGATCTCTCGCACTTGCCCATCGACGCCGTTCGCCGGATCGTAGACCGTGCCTCCGCTGATTTTCCACAACGAATCGGACATATAGGCTCGGCGCGGCTGGGATGGATCGGGTCACGAACGGCTGGGGGCCGAGAATCACGCGTCCAGCGCGGGCATGCGATGCACGCGGGACGAGCAAGCGTAGTGTAACGTCCGATTTTCGGTTTCGCATGGTCGTACGTGTCAGACCGCCGGATTTCCGTGATCCGGCGACCGCGATGCGCAGCCTTGACAAGACACGTCCCCCATCGGCGCCCTCGCCGATCGAATCGATCCGCCGCGGTCGGAACACTTGATTGCTGGCGGACCATTGCGGAAAATGCGCCGGCCAGAGGAACTCGCCATGAAAGACATCGCTTCCGCTTTCGCGGTCCTGTTTCTGATTCCCGTCGCGGTCTACGGCCAGGAAGACCTCGCGGTTCTGCGGCCGAGCGCCGCGGGCGTCACCGCGAGCCAGCAGTTCGAGCTGTGGCTCAAGAACGAGTTTTACCGCCAGGTGGATCGCCGCAGCGAAGCGTTCGAGAAGATGATCAAGAGCGCGGCGGCGTGTCGGGATTGGCAAGCCGAGCGCCGCGAGTTCTTTCTTCGGCGGATCGGCGGCTTGCCGGAACGGACGCCGTTGAATCCCCGAATCGTCGGTCGCCTGGAAGGATCAGGCTACCGCGTGGAAAAGATCATCCTGGACAGTCGGCCCGGATTCGCCGTCACCGCCAACCTGTACCTGCCGAACACGCCGCCGCCGTGGCCGGCGGTCCTGATCCCGTGCGGCCACAGCCATGACGGCAAGGCCGTCGGCCAGTATCAACGGGCGTGCATCCTGTTAGCCAAGCACGGGATGGCCGCGATCTGTTATGACCCGCTGGGGCAGGGCGAACGTTACCAGATCATCGATCCGAACGCGCAGCGCAGCACGTTCGAGGACGCCCCGCACGTGAGCACGCCGCATCCGAACGTGCGGCTGATGTGCACCACCGAACACACCATGATTGGGCTGGGCTGTGCCTTGCTCGGAGCGAACGTCGCCCAATACCGGATCTGGGACGGTATGCGAGTGATCGACTATTTGCAGAGCCGCCCGGATATCCGCGGCGACCGGATTGGCTGCGCGGGCAATTCCGGCGGCGGCACGGAAACGGCCTATCTGATGGCGCTCGACGACCGGATCGTCGCGGCCGCGCCCGGCTGCTATCTGACCACGTTCCGCCGCTTGATCGACAGCCGCGGGCCGCAGGACGGCGAGCAGAACATCTACGGCCAGATCGCCTTCGGGATGGACGAGGCCGACTATTGCATCATGCGCGCGCCCCGTCCGACGTTGATCTGCGCCGGCACACGCGACGTGACGTTCGACTTTCGCGGAACCTGGGAGCTGTTCCTGGACGCCAAACGGTTCTACTCCCGAATCGGCCGGCCCGAATGCATGGACATCAACGCGCCCGACGCGCCGCACGGGTTCACGGTTCAACAGCGCGAGGCGACCGCCCGCTGGATGCACCGCTGGCTGCTGGACAGCGAGAAAACGATCCGCGAGATCGATCCGCTGCCCGACACGTTCACGGACGACGAGCTGCGGGCGTGGAACGCGCCCGACTGGACCGCCGAACAGTTGCAGTGCACGCCGCGCGGACAGGTATTGCTCGGACCGGGCCAACGCTCGGCGTTTGAAATCAACGCCGAACTTGCCGCATCGCTACGGCGGAAACGCGCAGCCGTCTGGGCCCGCTTGTCGCCGGCCGAACGGCGGAAGCAGGTCCGCGAGGTGATCGGCGCTCGCGATCCCGAGCAGGCCCCGGCCCCCCACGTCGAGACGATCGCGACGCTGCCGCGCGACGGCTACACGATCTACAAACTGGCGCTCCCAATCGACAAGAACCTGCGCATCGGCGCGTTGGGATTCGTGCCCGCCAACCCCAGCGGCCTCGCAACCCTGTATCTGCACGGCACGAGCATGGCCGAGGACGCGGGCGCCGACGGCCCGATCGAGACGCTGGTCAAACAAGGCCAGATCGTCCTGTCGGCCGAGCTGCGCGGAATCGGCGAGACCGAGACCGGCCACGACAAGGTCGAGTTCGGCCGCGGCCGTTTCGGTCCCGACAACTTGGAGATCTTCCTGGCGTACCTGATCGGCAAGAGCTATGTCGGAATGCGAACCGACGATGCCCAAAGCTGGACACGCTTTCTGCGCAACTGGGCCCCCACGGGACACAGACCGACCGAGATCCATCTGGTCGCCGTGGGCGAAGCGGCGATCCCCGCCTTGCACGCCGCCGCGCTCGAGGACGACCGCTATCGGACGGTCACGCTCAGGAAAATGATCCCTTCGTGGGAGCGTGTCGTCGAAGCCAACGAGACCTTTGATCAATGGGTCAACGTGGTCCACGGCGCCCTGCAACACTACGACTTGCCCGACTTGATCGAACTGGCCGGCCGCGAACGCGTGACCATCGCCGACCCGACCGATGTGATGGGCCAACCCCTGCGCTCCATCGGCCCCACCGAGGGCACTTGAAGCCATCCGCCAAGGTCAGCCATGATGACCATACGCTCAGCCCGGCCGGCGGAATCGGACGCCCGGTCGATCAGTCGCCACGGATCGAGGCGAGCGCCGTCCAGCCGACCACCTGCCGACAGGATGCGACGGACGCTGGGACAGACGCGTCACGCTTTGTCGCGCAGGTTTTTCAGCAGATCGGGTTACGCGGCGTCGGTTCTGCCGTTCGAGCCGCAGTGCCCAGGCGCCTGGGCATCGTGTGGGCCAGGATTTCACAGACGGCATGTCAACCCGAGAACGCCGAGCGTACATCAACAGGATTCGAACCCGTGACCTTCGATTCCGATAACGAAAGTCAAGCGAGGATGTCTCGGCCGGCAGAAAAGAGGGATTCGCGACGCAACTCAGTCGTCGTGGTCAGTTTTTCGCAGACCGTGATTCGCGAAAATTCCGACCAGATCCGCGAGAATTCGACAACCGAAACGTCTCAATCATCCTTAAGGTTGAAGAACTGGCTGGAAAACGTAAGGATTGCTTTGAGGACGATCGCGTGTGCGATCAGTCGCTCGATCTGCAGCGAAATCCACGCCAGCAACACAATCACGATACCGGTCGCGCGACTCTCCGCCGGCAGCAAGGCTCCGATGATCCCGCATACGATCATCGCCACCAGCCAATTGAGCCCCGGAGAAACCAGGGGGCTACTGTTCTCTTCCATGTCGCACCAGGTACGTGACAGGCACAGCAAACCCCGATACACTACCCGCGCCAGAACGCGGTGAGACGTGCCGACATTCGCCACCTAGCCTAGCGCCTCGCAGCAGCGGAGGTTCTGTCAAGCGCACCTCACAGGACTCGAACCTGTAACCTTCGGTTCCGTAGACCGATGCTCTATCCAATTGAGCTAGAGGTGCTTCTAATACGCCGAAGCGGAGATCGGCTAGGCCTGTCGATCGGGCTGAATGGCTTTCTGACGTACGTGCCGGGCGCGGGCTGCCGCCGGCTGTCTCGCGGCGTCGCAGTCTCGCTGACCGTTCGCATCGACGCCGGCGTATCAGTGCAACTGTATCGATGGAATTATATCGGTGGAACTGCGGGCCAAATGCGCGCCGAGTCGTTATCCGCCGGGTCGCCATCCGCCGGGTCGCCCACGGAACGTGCGCGTGTATTCTACTGACTTAAATCAGCAGTGGAAGATGGTCGGTGATAATTCTCGACGAAAAATCCGTCCGAGGTCGTAGATTTGCCTCATAAGCAGGCGTTCCCACAACCCGCGTCTCGCTGTCGAGATTACGACTCTAAGTCGAAATTGGCTTCGTTGCTGCCTTCGTTGACAGTGGCCGTCAGTCCGCTGGTCTGGGGATCCTGGTATTTGGGCGGGATCGGAGACGACTCGGGCTTGGCGCCCGCGGCCATCTCGTCCGGAGTCGGCGCCGCGGGCGGTTGGATTGCCACCTGGTACGTTCCCGTACGAGCCGAATCGATGCGGAACCTGCCGGAAGAATCGATTTCGCCGCTGGCGCCGATTCCCGTATCGCTGTTGATGATCGTGACCATGCCGCCGGACAGCGGTTCGCCCTTCAGAGAGACTTTTCCCGTCAAGCTGCCCGCTGGGAGTTCCTGCGGCCCGCATCCAGCCCAGCAAACGGCAGACGCCGCCAAGGCCACCGCGAGCGCCGTCCATCGTCGAAGTTTGACGCATTTCATCTGTTCGTGTTCTCCCTGCTGGCAGGAATCAGAATTCACCGACGCTCTCGCCATCGTCGCACGAGCCTATTCGCAACAGCGTCGTCATGTCCACCGTGCTGGCGAGGAAACGGACGCTGCCGTCGGCGAGCACCGCCTGAATCCCGCCCGGATGGAACGAGTTCAGGACCGTGTTGGTCATATAGCACTGATCGCTCGAAGCGGCCACCGACGTGGGGCTGTTGATCGCCCACCGGATCACCGACAGGCCAGTGTGATAGAAGTTGTGGTTGGCGGGCATCGTGGCGACCGTGTACACGGGGTTTCCGGGATCTGCCGCAGTTCCCGTCCAGCCGCCGTTATAGTTCGCGCGAATGAGCACCTTGTCCACCAGGCCCGATTGTTCAGCCAAGAGCAGGCTGTTGGATGCCCCGTCGACCGCGCTCTGCAAGCCGCGATTCTCGTTTGGCAACAGCAGCCCATTGCGGCAGACCATCCCTCGCATGCTCTGCTTGCAAATCGTCGCTCGATCGCCGGGATCCGGGTACGCCCCGGAGACGCCCACGTAATCGTGCATCTGGCTGTTGTTTGGATTCGCCGTGCCTTTGTCAGCCTCGAAGGGTCCCATCGTGCTCGACGGGCATTTGTACGCTTTGACGACCAAGCCCGACAAGATCTCGTTGCCGTTGGAAAACGGGCCGGATCCGGCGCCCGCAAACCCGCCTGTCTCGAAGTTCAGTTGATCGAACACCGCCCGCTCTTCCATAAACGCCAGAATCGAGGCCCGCCAGTTGGTGCCGTACGAGTTGCGCGGCACCAACGTCGGATGTGATCGCGACCCGAACGGAAAAGCCTGGAACGTATCGTGGTAATTGTGCAATGCCAGTCCCATCTGCTTTAGATTGTTCGAGCATTGGCTGCGGCGAGCGGCCTCGCGAGCCGCCTGAATCGCGGGCAATAGCAAGGCAACCAAGATGCCGATGATCGCGATCACCACGAGCAATTCGACCAAAGTAAATCCCATCCGGCCTCGAAAACGTGACGCCATAACGCACCTCCCGCGTGCAATTCGATGACAAAAAAGATGCGGCCGGCATGGCCGTCGGCGAGCGTATCCGGTGTTTGGCGTGCGTCTATACCGTGTCGCTCGGCTGGAAATGCATCTTCAAGCGGTATATGATTCTACCACATGTCTGAGCGGCTTCAAGCAGCAAGTGACGCATTTGAAGGCTTCATTGTCCACAACGTACCTGGCAGGCGATCCTCGCAGCGAAAGCGGCGTCGCGTGAGCGATTTTTAGTGCGACGTCGAGGCTGAATATTGGCGGGACCAGGGATTGTCAGGCCGCGGGAATTCCGTGCTCTGGCGAGTGCGACAACGCAAGACTTATGGTTGGACAATGCACTAGCTGGGTATCGTCGATCGCGAAATCCTTTGACGACAACTTTCACATCCTATAGACTAAACTAGATATTTGCGTGCCACGAGTTATTAGCAGGTTTGCGGGTTATAGCTCGGATCTTCGGATAACCGACGACGGCGAACAAGCCGGGTCGATCATGGATTCAACGCGGCAGGGTTGTCCGTCTGAACGGGTTGGGGTGGATGCTCTGGCGGCGATACGACGATTCACGATAAACGGGTGGCGGTTTGAATCAACGGAGAGCAGAACAGATGTACGGCGAACTTGTCCCCACAGGCGGTGGTGATCCGATTCCGTTGCTGAAGAAGCGATTGGTGGTCGGGCGGCGCGAAGCCTGTGATATTGTCCTGCGATTCGCCAATGTCTCGGGGCAGCACTGCGAGCTCGTGGCCGACTCGGGCTATTGGTTCGTGTCGGACAAGGGCAGCCGCAATGGCACGAAAGTGAACGGGTTGCGGATCGCGACGATGCGCAAACGGCTGGACCCCGGCGATACGCTGGCGGTCGCCAGCCACCGTTACGAGGTGCGGTACTCGCCCGTAGACCACCTGGGCGCCGCCGGGCCCCCGCCGGCCGAAGAGGAACCCATCCGGGACGTCATGTCGCAGAGCTTGCTCGAGCGCGCAGGACTCAAGCGACGGCAATTATAGATGGCCAGTATAGATGGCCAGAAAGCCATCCGAGGTCTCGAACCGTCGATCTCGGATGCCGCAGCGCGTGCGCGGGTCCGACGCCCGCGGGCCGGCCGCGTCGCGTGCTGCGCGCTGGAATCGTGAGCCGCTTCCGCCGCTTGGCTCGCGCTCGCCCTCATCGGCCTCGATGAACGGGGGGCGTCTGGCGACGTGTCGCTCGCGTCGGTTAGAGTCCTCAGTCGGCGGGCGCCCGCTTGCCCAGGGCAGCGATCGCTTCGGCCAGTTCGGCGCGGGCGTCGAGCAGAGCTTGGGGATCGCGCGCGTAGTCCCACCACGAAGGGGCAATGCGATCGACGATGCGCTGGACCGCGTCCTGGCCGCCGAGTCGCTCGAGCAACGCCATGTACTCGTAGTCCTCCATGCCATCCCGCAGGTTCTTCAGACGCATGCTGGCGACAGGACCGGCGATTCCACAGGGGACGCCGGGGTACAACAGGTATCCACCCCCGTTGAAATGTCGCGGATGCGTAAACGCGGGGTTTAGCCAGGGATCGAGCACACGGGTGACCGTGCTCCAGTACAGCAAGCCTGTGATGCCGTACTGCCGATTGATCCAGGTCGGGATGCGATAGACCAGCAGCGGGCGGTCGAGATGCCAATAAGGCGGGTCCTTGTCGCGCACTTCGGCGTACCGCGGGTGATATGGCGGCGCGCGCTGAACCAGGGCCGTATAGGACCACACCGAGTCGCCGGCGGCTAGTTTAGCTCGAATCGTGTCGCGGTCGATGAACGCCCACAGGGGGCACCAGATGTCAACTGCCGGATCGATATCCGGCCACGACGGATCCTGGAGATAGGTCTGCTCGACGACCAGCCGCTTCAGCTCCGGTGCGCCTTCGTGAACGACCTCGCCTAGGACGCGCACCTGTTCGTAGTTCTCTTGCGTGTTCGGCTCGTCGAGCATGTACAGATAGGCGCGATCCGCCCAGCCGTTGGCTTTCACGTACGCATAATACTCGCGGTAGTAGCGGACGGCTTTCTCGCGCTCGGCGGGCGGCACGGTCTTGTAATCCGATCCGGTCGTGGAATGGGGCAGGCGGCCGAACGGCGAGGTGGGGATCTGGAAATCCGTCACGTGCAGTTGACGCATGAACTTCACGAGCGCCGCATGACGCTCGGGCACGATCGTCAAACCGCCGTCGGCATTGACCTGCGGCAGCAGGTGGCTGGGCACGGGCGGGTTGATCCGATGGTCAGCCAGCGCCTGGCAGTAACGCGCCTCGATCTCGCGAAACGCCTCGGATTCGCGCGCGACGCCAAAGAAATGGCTGATGTTCGAAAAACCGCCAAAGTGGTTCCGGTGCGTGGGACCGTCGGGCAGCGTGAAATCCCACACGGTCAGACTCACGGGGATCTCGGCCTTTCCCTCGCGTGCGACGACGCGGAACACGCCGCGATATTCGCCGGCCTGCGCGTCGGCGGGCACCTGCACGTCGATCCACAGCGGTTGATTCTGGTTCTCGAAGACCTCGAATGGCAGGGCGTACATGTCGAAGCCGGTGGTGACCAAGGGTTCGCCCCACCGCTCGCGGTGTTGGCTGCGCGGCTCGATCGGCTGGCCGGTGATCGGGTTGACGAAGGGGACCAGCGCGTCGGGATACAACCCCGGCGGCAGCTCGGCGCGAGGCGTCGACAGTCGGACGCGCACAGATTCCTCGCGGAACAGCCGAATGCACTCGGCGGGGATCCTCGCCCCATCGTCGCGGGTCAGTTCAGACAGCTCGGCGCCGGTCACGTGCAGCGTCTGGAGGGGCGCGGCCACCACGATTTGAAACGACTCGACCTCGTTCCGCGCGGCGGACAGCCGGGCCACGGGCTCGCCGAACGGCGGTTGGTGCGGCACGATCCGCTGAAGCGAGTCGAGCGCCGTCAGCGCGACCTGCTGCGGGTCGGCGGCGCGGCACAGACCGACGTGCCAGCCGACAACGAGCATCATCAGAACGACACCAAGCAGGCAACGCATGATCGAGCCTCCAGCGAGTGTAGGGGGAGGATCCGGGCGGAAACGCACGGGCGGCCTTGCGATCCGCCGCGCGTTATGCGGACCTGCGTCATTCTGGCCTGCGCCGCCGCCCACGTCAATCGCCGCGGCGCGCTCTGTCCCTCTGGTCTTGGCCGCCGGATCCAGACGATGCGAGATCGGCCGCGTCAAGCAGGTGATGCAACCGGTCCGCCGACAACGGCGCGATCGATGTCAGCGCGACAGCCCCAGCATCCAGGTGGCGATCGTGAAATAGAGGAGCAAGCCGGTCGTGTCGGCCAGCGTGGTGATGAGCGGCGCCGAGGCGACCGCCGGGTCGAGCTTGACGCGCTTGATCAGCAGCGGCAGCGCACCGCCGATGACCGAGGCGGCCAGGACGATCAACAGGATCGTCAGCGAGACGGTGTAGGCCACCAGCAGCGGACTGCCCATCAGCAGAGCCCGCGCGATCGTCGCCAAGGCCATCACCATGCCGAGCGTCAAACCCACCAACGTCTCGCGCCAGATGACGCGCAGAAAGTCGCCCCACCGCACCTCCTCGACGGCCAACGCTCGGATGACCAGCGTCGACGCTTGGCTGCCCGCGTTGCCGGCCGTGTCGATCAACAGCGGAATGAAGACTGCCAGCAGGATGACGGATTCCATCGCCGCGCCATATCGATCCATGATCGTCAGTGTCAGCGATTGCAGCACGAACAGCAGCAGCAGCCACCACACGCGTGAGTTGATCAACGACCACACGCGGCTTTGTAGATACGGCTGCTCGAGCGGCGTGCTCCCGCCCATCTGCTGGATGTCGCGGGTGGCTTCGTCCTGTACGACGTCCAGCACGTCGTCCACAGTGATGACGCCGACCAGCACGTGGTTCGTAGCCACCACGGGCACCGCCAGCAAATCGTACCGCGCGAGCGCCTGGGCCACCTCCTCCTGATCCATCGTCACCGGCACGCAGATCACCTGCCGGTCCATCAATTCGCCGACGAACGCGGATGGATCCGCGATGATCAGTTGCCGCAACGAGATCACGCCCGACAGACGTCGTTTTTCGTCGGTCACATATAGATAGTAGATCGTCTCGGCAATCGGCGCCCGTTTGCGGATGTGCTCGATCGCCTCGGCCGCCGTCTGCGTTTCCCGCAGACGCACGAGCTCGGGCGTCATCAAGCCGCCCGCGGTATCCTCGGGGTACGCCATCAGGGCCCGAATTTCAGCGGCGTCTTCCGGGATCAAGTCCAGTAGGCTGCGCGCCTCGTCGGGCAACAGCGAGCCGGCCAGATCGGCCAGATCGTCCGCCGACATGTGTTCGAGGATCGCCCGCAGGCGATCGGTCGGCAGGCCGCGCAGCAAGGCCCGCTGCACATCGACGCGAGATTCCTCGATGACTCGCGCCGCCGCTGGGGCCGTCAACAGGCTGAACACGCGGCGACGCGGCTCGACGTCCGTCAACCGTTCCGCCACCTGTGCCACATCCGCCGGACGCAGCGTCAACACGTACTCGTTGAGCTTGGCATCGTCGGGCTGTTCCAGCAGCTCGTGCACGCGGGCGGACATTTCTTCGAACCGCCGCAGACAGCCACTGCGGCATTCGGATTCGATGTCGACCGGTGTGTTTTCGACCTCCATTTCGATTCTCCTGCGCGCTGTTCTACGGGGCCGAACCTGCGTAGATTTTGGTGACAGTGTTGGAGAGCGGCGCCGGGCGTCCATCGTCGTTGCGCAGCGCACTTGGTTGCGGCCGGATCCGGCGACGCGGCGTGCGATTGGCTCGTGTTCCGTCGCCAATCATTCTCGTGGCGATTCCAGGGCCTCGAGCAGTTCCCGGCGGAGTTCGCGAAATCGTGGCGCATCGCGGACATAGGCGGTAAAGGATTCGACCGCCGCGGCGGCGATCGCCTCGGCCTTGGGGCGATCGCGCGCGGCCAACAGCCTCAACAACTCATAATCCTCGACCCCGTCGCGCATGGCCTCGTGACGAATCGAGTCGAGCAGGCCGTGGTCTGCCGGATAGACGATCCAGGCATCGCCGGGCGGCAGGAACGACGCCAAGCCATGCCGTGGCTCTAGCTGTCGGAACGGGTCCGGTTGCCAGTGGTTGAAGCCCCAGTGCAAATAGCCTGTGAACCCCCAGCGAAAGTTGATCCAATGCAGCAACCGCGCCTTGATCACCGGGTAATCGATGAACCGGTTGGGATAGCGGCCGTTGGGGAAAAGGCAGGTGTACAGCCATACTTCGCGACCCGCCCGCAGACGCTGTTCCAGGCGATCCAGTGAACGGTCGAAACGGCCGAGTTGCGGAACCCAGACATCGCAGTGCTGGTCGAAGAAGGCGAAATCATCCCGCACGTCCAGCGCTTCCATGATCTGAAACTCGGGCGCGAACTCGCGGACATAGCCCGCCAGAACCGCATACGGCGCCAGTTGATGGCCGTGAGGCTCGTCCGTGATGTGGATTCGAAAGCGATCCAGCCAGCCGCGGTTCGCCAGATGATCGCGCAGCGCCGTCAAGAACACGCGATAGCCTTCGCGGGCCGCCGGATCGTCGACTTCGAGCAACGCTTTGCGCGGGGCGCCGTCCGCGATCTGCCAAACCCGTGCTTTCACGTGGCCGTCGTAGCCTTCGCGCCAGGCGATCGGTTGGCCTTCGATATAGGTCTTCCGCGCACCGCCTCGCGGCTGAGAAAAGGCCTCGACCCACGCGTCGAATAGCGCAAAGTCGAACCCCAACGCCCCGTCGTCGGTCACGATCGGCTTGATGAACGGCGCATCCAGCGACGTCCAGAACATATTTTGCCGATGGGCCCACATGCTGTCGAACAACAGACGCGCGCACGCCCACCAGGCGTCGCTGTCGACCGGCGCGTCGCCGAATCCCATGGCTGCGGGGCGCACGGAAAACCAGTTCGTCAACAGCAGTTGCCCGTCGAACGGGACCACTGCCGCATAGACGCGCAGAACCAAGGGCAGCTCGCGTGTCGCCCCTTCGCCGCGAACCTGCACCGTGCTCTGGTACTCGCCCGGCCGCGCGGTGGCCGGAACCGTCACGTCCAGCCAGAAGCATTCGGTCCGGTCGGCTTCGAGTTCGAGCGCGCTGCCATCCCGCAACGGATCGGGCAGATCGACCGGCGGCAGCGCGACCCGCTCGTCGGGCGGCGTGCGATGCGTCCCATGCTGGATCGGGACGCGACCCACCGTGCGGACGCGAATCTCGAGATCCGGCGCAAACGGCGGGGCGACGATCGTCACCCGCTGGGGGCGATCGCTGCGCACCGCAACCTGGATCGCTTCGCATTCGCCCCGGGCGGCTCGCAGTTCGCCAGGCGCCAACGATTCGGCCGGACCGTCTCCGACCAGCGTGTGGTGAAGGGAATCGACCCACCAGGCTTGCAACGAAACCGGCGGATTGGCGGCGAAGGCCGCGTCGTCAGCGATCAACAGGGCGCACCCGATCAAGGCCGCGTGAATCATCGGGAGTTCTCCGGTTTCCCTACAGGATGTGATCAAGGGACGGCCACAAGCGACATCCGTAGTCAGCTCGAGGCGCCGATCAACGCGTCGTGGGCCAAATCGTAACCGATGGCGAAGATCGCGGCGTCGACGATCAGATGGCTGAGCCAGGAACCAGCCACCGACCCGCTGCGTTCGTACAGCCAAGCCCACACGACTCCGCCCAGAGCAACGCCGATCGCCAAGGCATAAGTCAATGGCGAAAGCCAACCGAAGTAGGTGGCCAACACGATTACGTGATGCGCTGCAAAGGCCAGGCTCGAGATCGCCAAGGCCGAGACCATCCGTCTGCGCGCTCGCAACTGGCCGTACACGAACCAACGCCAATAATACTCTTCGAGCCCCGAGTGGCACAGCGCATAGAAGACGCCCAAGCCCACATACGCCCCGCGGCCGTGGACGCCCAAGGCGATGATCTTGTCTCGAATCGCGGCCGTCGCGTCGGCGAACTCGGTGTTGGTCTTCCACACCGCGTGATACAACACCCACGCTGCGATCGACACCAGCAGGCCGAACCCCAAGCCCGCACCGAGCGCGCCGGCTTGAGCGCCGAACCGCAAGCGGCGCGGCCGCAAGGCGGCGGTTCCTGCCGTCAGCAAGCTTCGGATCGGCGACGCCCGCAAGGCGCCGCACCAGACAACCGCTAACACGGGAAACGCAAACTGGCTTGCCTTGCCGATGACATAGACTGCCTGTTGCCATCCGGCGGGGCTATGCGCCAACAGGACGAAGTAAACGAACGTCAACGCGGTGGGAAACAGCATAGCCAGCCAAACGGCCGCCGGGCAAACCGAACCTCGCTTGTGGATGAAGGCGTCCGTTGGCATTCGGCATTCTCCCTAACGCGAGCCATCGTCCGCGATCCCATGGGGCCTAAGCGTCCTGTACCAGGCGGGCGCGCGACGCCCGAGTCTCGGCGTGCGAGCCGGCGTGCTCCGTCGGACCCAGCGCGCCCACCGCGCGAACGCTGCGTTCCGAGGATGCCACTAGCGCCTGGCCGATGGACGGCAAGCAACGGTCGAACCGGCAGGGCACGATGCGTTCGAGGGCTTGATCGGGCAATCTCTTTCAAATGGGTTTCAGCCTGCCTTCGCGGCACAAAAGCCTGCGTTCGTGCGTCTTGTCCTGACCCGCGCCGCCCACAGCGCACGGCCATAGCGCACATCGATTGAACGCGACCGTGCGACACGCCGCGATCATCGCCGCCAGCGACGCGTCCTTCCGCGACCGCCATCGCCGCCGGGGTTCTTGGTTCGCGTCTCCATGTTGGCAGTCAGAATCGGCTCGATTGCCTCCGCCCACGTGGGGATTTTCTTGTGCTTCAACCTCAGCCGCTCGCCACCGTCCTCTGGATCGCCGCCATCCTCTCGTTCGTCTTCGTCGTCGAACAAGTCCTCGTCGTCGGCTTGATCCTCGTCAGCCTGATCTTCGTCCGTCGGGACGACGGCCGAAGTCCGACGCCTTGGCCTGTCGCGTATTTCACGCCGGGGATCTGTCAGCGATTCAGCGCCGGCGCAGGCGTTCCCGTCGTCCGCGTTCTCGTCGTCCGCGTTCTCGTCGTCCGCGTTCCCGTCGTCGCCAAAGTCGTCCGCCACAGCGCCCACCGGCTCCGGCCCGGCGGCAGGTCTCGAAGTTCGGCGTGTGCTCCGACGACGACGTCTCCGATTGGGGCGCCCACGGTCGGCATCCTCCGCATCCGAGGCAACCGTCTCGTCCGCCGAAATCGCGTCGTCCGTCTCGCCTTGCGGCTGCGCCGCGACAACTCGCTCCCGTTCGCGAGCCATGAACGGATGCCCGCGTCCGAACGAGTCGATGGTCGAACTCGGCTGATCGGGCTGCGCCTCGGGCTCGCGGTCGGCCGAGGACGCGGCGTCGACCTCGTCAAAGACCGCATCCAGTACGCCCGGCGCGTCCAATGCAAGATCCGGATCCTCGAACAATCCGGAAAATCGACCTTCGGATCGCGGCTGGCTCCGCGGGCTCGTGCGCGCGGCGGACGGCCGTTCCGGCGGTTCGGTGATCCAGGTCGAGATCGCCGTCGCAGGCGGATCTGTCGGCGGCAATGCCTGGCGGGCGTCGCCGACGGCAGAGGCCGGCGTCGTTTCGAGCCCAGCATCTGGTTTTGGCTCTGGCTCTAGTACTGGCTCCGGCTCTGGCTCCGGCTCCGGCTCAGCAACCTCCAACCCCAGAGAGTTAGCCAATTCGTACCAGTGCTTGGCCAGTTTCGGTTTGGGCACAGCCGTCGTTCGCTCCGGCGGTTTCTGGACGTGTTTCGCGGGGCTGAACACTTGGGCCGGCGCAGATTGGGCCGGCGCAGATTGGACTGGCGCGGACTGAAGCGGCGCTGGCGTGTCGAGCTGCGCACCGAGCGGCGACGAGTCGAATTCCGGGGCTGGTCCGGTCGCCTCGTCGAGCCCAGCGTCTGCGGCGCTCGGCGTTTGGTCTGCCGCCGGTTCTTGCCGCTCGGGTTCCTCGCTAGGCGTCGCGCCCAACTTGGCAACTAACGATTTCCAATGGTCGGTGGACTTGGCGTCACTCATCTCGATATTCTCTTTGCACTCTCAGAATAGACGGCCACCCAGGCCCGAACGGGCGCCGCGACCGTCTGGCTATGCGCTCACGATAACCGACCGAAGCCGAGAAAGCAAGAACCACACGGCCGGATCGGGCCGAATGCGCCGACGAGGTCGAAGTCCGCGCCACGCGGGCAGCGATGCGCATCCCGCCACCGTATCGCGCGAGGTTGTTATTTTCGGCCCAACACGGGCAGCGAGGCCTGAGGCGGGGATTTGGCCGCGGCGTCGGCGAGCCCCTTGACCAGTCGGTAGCAGATGCCTTCGAGCCGCGCGGCGACTTCGGGATTCTCAAAGCTATCGGCCGCCCGTCCGTCGTCGCCAAACTCGCGGATCTGGACTTGGATCGGGATGTCGCCCAGAAACGGCACGCCCAACGCGTCACCCTGTCGGCGGGCCCCGCCGCTGCCGAAGATATCGTGCCGCTGGCCGCAGCCGGGACAGATGAACCCGCTCATGTTCTCGATCAGGCCCAGCACGGGAATCCGCACTTTGCGGAACATGGCGATCGCTTTGACGGCGTCCAGCAGGGCGACGTCCTGGGGCGTGCACACGATGACCGCGCCGGTCAACGGCAGCAGTTGCGACAAGGTCAACGCGATGTCGCCGGTGCCCGGCGGCATGTCGATGATCAGATAATCCAGATCGCCCCACGCCGTATCGCGCAGGAACTGGGTCACTGCGCCGTGCAACATCGGCCCGCGCCAAATCACGGCCTCGTCCCGGGCCACCAGAAATCCCATCGACATAACCGGCATTCCATCCTTGTCGATGGGCCGCACGCGCTTGTCCTCGATGGTCGGACGTCCGCTCAGCCCCAGCATGTGCGGGACGCTGGGGCCATACACGTCCGCGTCCATCAGCCCGACTTTGCACCCAGCGCGTTTCAGCCCCAACGCAAGACTAACCGCCGCGGTGCTCTTGCCGACGCCGCCCTTGCCCGATCCGACCGCGATCACACTCTTGGCTGTCAGGCCGATTTCGCCGATCTTGGCGGCCGGCCGTTCATGGACGGTGCGGTGCACCGCGATCGCGGCCAACTGCGGAAATCTCGCCCGCAGGCTCTCTTCCACCCGCGCTTCGACGTCCGGCCACACCGGCGCGGCCCAGGTTGTCAACGCCACCTCGACGCGCAGCCGCCCGTCTTGAATCTGCGCGTCGCGCACCTGGTTCTCCTTCCCGAGCGGTTGGCCCGTTTCGGGGTCGGGAAGCGCTGACACCACTTCGATGACAGAAGCCGGATCAATAGAACCGTTGGCCATGTAAACAGCCTTTCTATACCTTCTATACCTTGCGCGATTTGGAACGGGCGCGGTTCAGAATGAGCGCCGCTCGGAATGGAACTTAGTACAGCGCGCTTCACCCCCGCCCCCCCCCGGATCTCACGGGACTGGACGCTCGAGCGGTCACCGGCGCCCGCGTATACGATAGTCTACATTACTCGCGAAAATACTGCCCTTCACCGCTGTCTCGCTTCACCGCGATCTCATCGTCCGGCGTCGCGTCGTCGCGCGTGGTACAGGTGTCGAACTGCTTCCCGGCGCCGCTCGTCGCATATCGCGCCCAAGGCAAACGCGACCAGACTTGCTGCCGAAACGGCATCGACGACGAGGGCAGACGATCGAGAAACCTCTGTATCAACGGCTTCAACTCGATCACGTCTTCCCACGAGAACGCGACGCCCACCGCTCCCGCTTCACGAAACAGCCACTGGAGCGGTTCGAGCTCCAGGCCGGTCAGGACAATGCTGCGAACCCGCACGAAGCTCAGCGACAACTGGACGAGCCGCTGACACGACGCCTCGACATTCTCTGCGGACACCTCTAAAGCGACCAACGCAGCGCGTCGAGCCTGCAGCTCGCGCAGGCACGCGGCCCAACTGCGCGTCTCGCACAGACGCACCGCCGGAAGCGCTCGACGGAAAACGGCGCCCCAGCGGCCCGTTTTTTCGCAGACGATGATCCGACCTCCGGTCACCCCTGTTACCCCTCGGCGCGAACGGTGGCGGCGTAGCGCGCGCCTTGTGGCGCGATGGTCTCGCCGCGGACACGATCGGCCATCGACTCGACGTGAAATCCTAGGACACCTCGGCCAGATTGGCAACCGCCCGAGTCGCAGCTTCCCAAAAATGGGACGCAAGCTCGTCCGAGCGGCACCGGATCGAATCTTCTGGCTCGCCGAAAGCCACGTTCCCACGTGCGCCAACGCCGCGATCGCCGCCAACGCCAGCCAGCAGCAAGGCTCCTGGGCCTGGCTGTTCGCAGCCGAGATCTCGCCGACCATCGGGTTGACGGGGAGAGCGTCGGCGAACAGGGCCAAGAACGACTCGCTCGGATGGTTCGTCAACCGCCCGTGCGCACGACGCGTCGGAGGGCGGCGTTCGGGATATGGCGCCTAGCAAGCGGCGGGCTCGCTGGCGTCCCTCGTCTGCGCATGGTGTATAATGGCCCCGGGCCGTTGGCAATCGGGCTCGGGAGATCTTCCGATGATACTGACTGGACTCGTGTTGGGGGGCGTTGGTGTGATGAGCGCTGCAAGCCATGCTGGGAACGCTGCGCCGGGGCGGGCGATCGCGGTCCGCAGCTCGGCGTTTGTGGACGGAGGGTCGATCCCGGTCAAACACACGGGCGACGGCGCGGATGTATCCCCCGAGCTGACCTGGGACGGCGTGCCGGAGGGAACCGGCGAACTGGTCCTGATCTGTGACGATCCGGACGCGCCGACGCGCGAGCCGTGGGTGCACTGGATCATCTATGGCATCGCTCCTACGATGCGCGGGTTGCCCGAAGGGCTTGCCAACGACATGGTTTTGGATGGACCGGTGAAAGCCGCACAGGGGAAGAACTCGTGGCCCAGCGGACGCACCGTTGGGTATCGCGGGCCCGCCCCGCCGCCAGGCAAGCTCCATCATTATCGCTTTCGGCTGTACGCCGTGGACCGTCCGCTCGGTCTTCGCCCCGCGGCCGACCGCGCCGCGCTGGCTCGCGCGATGACGGGTCACGTTCTGGCCTGGGGTGAACTGGTTGGAACATACCGACGCTAGAGACAGGATCGGGACAATTTCTGGAATTGAGGAAATGGTTTCACGGGCAGGCGCGACGCCGTCAAACGCCGTATTCCAGGTCGGCCGCGTCTGAGACGCCTTGGCGTGAGGTTGCCCGACCTCGCAAAGTTGTCGCGTGCCGCGCGTGAAGGTTTTTCTCTCAGTTTTGCGGCGTTTCCGCCGTGCGCGATGGACTGGGCCGCGGCGTTTCAAAACGCGGGCCCAGCCCCTATGCCCGATCCTTCGAGAGCTGGGTGATCTCGCAACAACGCGCGTGGCCGAAGGGCGACACGTCAGCCGGGACAGGTCGGTTGTTCGATTCTGAGTTGCGCTTCGAGCTTGCGATCGGTTCGAGAACGATCGGGGCTCGTGCAGGGACCGGGCGCAGGCTGCGCCGGCCGCGCGCTTGCCCGTGGCTGCCCGCTAGCGGAGGCGCCCCAAGCGTCGCCCGCCCCACGGCTTGCCATGCGGATGGCCCAGCAGCCAGCGACGCAACCAGGTCTTGACCGGCACGGGCAGCAGGCGTTTCACTCGGTCTCGTAAACTCGCGCTCGGCGGGTTGCCTGGCTGGCCGTCCGACAACGTTGCAAACAGTTGCTGATAGTACGATTGCATGGGCCGCACATCCCCGGTCGCGTCGGCTGTCTTGTCTGCGACGACGATCAGCAGCAGGCGTCGTCGCGACTTGAACAGCACGGGCTGGCGCTGGGGATCGAGTTCGACCAAGTCCCAATAACTGGACTCATAGTCAACGCCCTGCTCTTCCGCGATGTAGACCCGCAAATTGGCGAAGTTGTTGGCCTGATAATAGTCGGCCAGCAGTGTCGGACTGAACTGATAGAACCCATGATTGGCAAAGCCATGGCAAGGGCTGATGTGGATCACGCGGCCACCGACGCGCAGCAAGGCGACGATGTTCGCCAGCGCGGCGGGCACGTCGAAAACATGTTCCAGGGTTCCCGAGTCCAGGATTCCGTCGAATCGGCCGCGCCACGCCGCGGGCGCCGGCAGATTCAGATCGTGGATCAATTCCGCGCCTTCGAAGTCCGAATAGTCCACAGCGCGCACGTCGCGAGCGCCCAGCGCGCAAAGCACGGCCACATCGCTCGTGTTGTCGCCACGAGCCGTGCCCTGCCAGCTCGGGATGTTCGTCCGCGGTGCGCAGTCGGCGGGAAGTTCGGCCGGTGCGACGCCCTCGTGTTGGCAGATCCGGACAAAGTCAGCGTGCGTCGCGTACACGCACTGGCGCCCGAGCGTGAGCCACTCGCCGTGAAAGGCTTGACGGCTCGCGGTTCAAGCGAGAAAACGCAACGCTGGCTTGGACAGTCCCATGACATATCGTGCGCGATAGACAGCGCACGGGCAAGGGTTGCGACGCGAAGGCAAAGTCGTGTGCGGCAAAGTCGAACCGAGATCCGCCCGGCAAAGTTCCTTTCCGAATCGGATCCAGTATACTTTGTTGGTGCGCGGTCTGAGTAGAGCCCGGCGGTCGGACTCGGCCCGCTCGCGTTCCCCGGCAATCGGAGGCGCCGTTGAACCATGTCGCCCGCCGCCCGCATCCGTGCGTGCCTGTGTGGTTTTCTGATGGCCGCTGTTTTCGGTCTGTTCGCGGCGGAGGACGGCGGACGAACCGAGGATGCGTTCGAAGTCGAGCTGTCGGATCCGGTCTCGCCTGAGCTGCCTCCGCGCGCGTACCGCGTGGCTTCGCTGGTCGACCAGGACGGTTTTCCCGCGGGCTATCGCCTGTCATTTACGACGCACGTCTGTTTGGACAACCAGTGTCGGACCGTACAGTTGACGATGTTCTGGGATGCGTTGGGATTTTACCAACGTCTGGAATATCCAGTCGATGCGCCGCTGACGAAAAAGGAGCATGTCCCGTTCCAGGCCGCGGACTATGCCAAGCTGGATCAGATCTTGAAGGAGCGAGATTCGGTTTTGGCCACGTGCTCGCTGAACGTGGTGGTGGCGCCGCCGACGCTGGACGAACAGGCGGCGCTGGCCGCGGGGCTCGACGGTTGGTCGGGCGCCACGCCACAGGCCGTCAAGGATGCGGTGGTCGACGACGCAGCCTACACGAGTTGGACGTTGTGGCACTGGGCGAACGGGCAGATCGTCTCGAAGCTGCAGGACCAGACGCGACAACGGGCCACGCCGGCCTATCTGCAACGTCTGCTGCGTTCCCGAGACCGGCGCGCGGTCGATTTTGCATTGCGGCATATCTTGGCGCATTGCCCGACGGATGGCCGGTTTGTGGACGACGTGTTTCACGTTTTGGAGACCAGCGACCGCGAGCACATCCTGTTGGCGCTCAAGTTCCTGGACGGCGCCGTTCCGGACGCGCGGGAGCGATATGCGCGGCTGATCGACTCGTTCTGCCGCCTGAACGGGACGAACGCTCCACTGGTCCTCGAGTACTTTGCGGCCCAAGCGGACTTGCCCCCAGAGACGCGCGACGGCCTGGCGGGCGTGCTGGACCGCTTGCCCTATTTTCAGGTGCATCTGATCCTACGGCTGTTCGAGGCGAAGGGGTTCTTTTCCGAAACGATCGAGGCGCACGTCGTCGCGCTGCTCGAACATCGCGAGTTCTTCATCGCACGGCGCGCGTCCGAATATCTGGCCAAACAGACACTGGACGCCGAATCGCACCGCAGTCTCGAAGCGTTTCGCCAGCGGCATCGCGGGCGACTGTGAGCGCACCGAGCGAACGGCGGCTACGCTTGCGTCCGGCGTGCGGCGTGCGACGTCCGACGCCCAGCGCCGATGGCCGCGGCCAAATGTCGGCGGTATAATGGCCAGAGCGCG
The DNA here is from genome assembly GCA_032229885.1 of Candidatus Anammoximicrobium sp. Taxonomy (GTDB): domain Bacteria; phylum Planctomycetota; class Planctomycetia; order Pirellulales; family Pirellulaceae; genus Anammoximicrobium. The sequence goes on from JAVYAJ010000066.1 coordinate 26,441, forward strand.
GCGTCGGAAAGCGGGCGAAACGCCTGGCGCATGGACTCGAGGCGAAACGTGTTCTCCGGCTCGGCTCGCCTCACGCAGAGACGGCTGTGGCGCCGCGGGTAAGGAACCCGCCTGGTGGCGACGGCGCGCGTGCGTGAGACCGTTTCCATGCTTCGAGAACAAATCCCGTGGGGCGGGTTCGGGGGCAGGTGGACCGGCGCGTCACGCCATCGCGGCTCGCCCATTCGCGCGCCGCGTTCCGTCCGCCCTCAATCCGCAGACCGTTTGGCTGGGACCAAGCGCGGTCACCCGCGACGTGTTTCCTCAGGCGGTCGAACAAACGCCGCCACGTTTTTTGTACAGGATACCTGGTGATGCTCAACCGCCGAACGGCCGTCCGTCGTCGAGTCACGGTGTGCCGCGAAGGCGTCTACTATATTCTCGTGTTGATATTCATCATCGGCGGCGCGACCGCCCGCGATCTCAACCTGTTGTTCATCCTGGCGGGAATGATGGTCGGCCCGCTGCTGTTCAATTGGCGATTCGTGGTCCAGACGCTGCGCAACGTCTCGGTCTCGCGACGTCTGCCGGACCGCATCTTTGCCGGGGAGCCGTTTCGGGTCGAGATCCGCGGCCAGAACGACCGACGGCGGTTGGGTTGTTGGATGCTGGCCGTCGAGGATTGCGTCCAACCCGAGCGTCCGGCTCGCGAATCGAGCAAGCTGTCGTCCAAGCCCAACGCCGGTGTCATCCTCGGGCATATCGGGGCCGGTGGCTCGGGCGCCGCGGCCTATCAGGTCACGCTGCCTCGCCGCGGCCGCTATCGTTTTGGGCCGCTGTGGGTCTCGACCCGGTTTCCGATGGGGCTGGTCAAGGGCGCGATGCGCTGCCGACAGTACGAGCGGGCGGTGGCGTGGCCGCGTCTGGGCCGTCTGTTGCCGGGGTGGCGCGAATTGCTGACCTCGCGTCACCTCGGTCACCACACCGAGCACCACCAGCAGGGCCCGATGGATGGCGATTATTTCAGCTTGCGCGAATGGCGCTCGGGGGACAGCAAACGGTGGATCCACTGGCGAACCTCGGCCCGGCTGGGCACGCTGGCCGTGCGACAGTTCGAGCAACAACAGGACGAGACGCTCGCGCTGGTGCTGGATCTGTGGACGCCCGCCAAGCCGCGCGACGAAGACCTACAGCGCGTCGAGGTGGCGGTCAGCTTGGCGGCCACGCTGGTCGACGAATTGGCGCGCCGCGGGCATGGCCGCCTGTCCTTTGCATTGGCCGCGCGCCAACCCGGACACTGGGAGGCGACCGCCGGCCCGCTGTTCGCGCGACAGATGTTCGAGCGATTGGCGATGGTCGAGGCGGCTTCGGACAACCATCTGGCCGAGGCGTTCAGTGCGGTGACCGCGGGCAATTCCACGGGGATCCGCGTGACGGTTATCAGCACGCGCAGCAACCGACCGGCGTCGGGAGGGCTGGACGGCCTGTTCCCGCCGGGCCAGCGACGGCGTTCGCTGGCCGACGTGGTCTGGCTGGACGTGGGCACGGACGAGGCGCGACGCGTGTTTGCGTGGGACGAGCCATGAAATTGGAACGGATCGTACAGGTGCACATCGCCGCGTTGGCGACCCTCGGCGCGGTGCTGCTGGGCATGGGCCAGCGCAGCCCCACGCCGGCCTTGTTGACCGGGTTTGCCGCCTTCACGTCGGTGATCTTTTCCGATGGGTTGAACTGGTTCTATCTCAACCGGCTCGTGGCGAATGTCATCGCTTTGCTGGCGCTGTTTTTCTCGCTGAACGATTTTTTTCAGACCGATATGCGAGCGCAACTGCTGGCGATCGGCAACCTGCTGGTCTATCTGCAGGTTCTCTTGTTCTATCAGCGAAAGAATCCGCGGCTGTACTGGCAGTTGACCGTCTTGAGCCTCCTGCAAGTCGTCGTGTCGGCGGCGCTGAGCGTGGGTCTCGAATTCGGGCTGGTGCTGATGTTGTACGCGGTGACGGCGTTTTCGTCGCTGGCCGTGCTGCACGTGCACCGCGAGTGCCTGCGCACGATCGAGTTCAGCGTTCGCAGCCGGATCTGGCATGGCGGCGAAAACTGGCTCGAATTCCTGACGGGCGATTTTCCCACGCTGACGGACGTGATCGACAAAGCAGGCGACTTCGCGCGGCCTGGGGACGAAGGGCCGGACGGAGGAAAACGCCGAGCCGCGGGCGGCGTCGCCCGGGGCAAGGCGGACGCGGCAGGGCGATCGGCCAAGACGAGCAGGTCTGCGCTGCGTCGCGAAGTGATCATTCGCCCGCTGGTGAGCCCCGCCAAGCTGGGACAGCAGGTATTGAGCAGCGGCCTGCTGAAGCAGAGCGCGATGATCGGCCTGTGTACGCTGGTGTTTGCGTTCGTGCTGTTTTTCACGGCGCCCCGCCTGGACAGCTCGACGCGGCGCAGCTACCAGAACCGGGCGACGCGAGTGGTCGGGTTCAGCTCCGAGATCTCGCTAGACGGGATGTGCCGGATCCTGGAGAGCTCGGACAGCGTAATGCGGGCCAGCTTTCGCGACGCGGTCAGCGGCGAGCCTTATCGCGTCTACGGCGAGCCCTATTTCCGGGGCGCCATCCTGACGGAATACCGAACCGGGGCGACCGGAGCGGTCTGGCGCCAGCCGAGCAGTCGTCCGCTGACCGATTCGTTCGAGGTTCGCGCCGCCGTCGCGTTGCGTCCGCTGCAGTCGCCGCCGTCCCACCGCGGCCTGGTACGGCAAGATGTCACTCTTCAGCCGCTCAACGAGCCGGCTCTGTTTGCGATCTTTCCCGTCTATGCCAGCCCGCAGACGCCCGAGGATGTGCGGATGCACAGCCGTACCGAACAGTTGTTGTGCGGGACGACTGCCGAGGAACGCGTGCGTGGCGAATACCGCTATGCCATCGTCACGACGGGCCTGCTGGGCGGCGTCCAGTTGGACGTGACCCCGCTGTCCGGACGAACGACCGATCTCCTGGATCCCGAGTTGCTGGCTTTCGATGCAGAGCGATTTCCCACGCTGAAGGAGACGGCCGAAAACGTCATCGCGAGCCACCAAGTCGGAGCCGCGAGCCGCGCGGATATCGCCCGTGCGCTGCGCGACCATTTTCTGTATCCCGGCGCCTACAATTATTCGTTGGACCTCTCGCGGATCTTGCGTCGCCGCGAGGTCGACCCCATCGAAGATTTCGTGGCCAGCCATCATACGGGCCACTGTCAGTATTTTGCCAGCGCGCTGGTAATGATGCTTCGCAGCCAAGGCATACCCGCGCGAATGGTGGTCGGCTTTCGCGGCGGCGAGTACAACTCGCTGGGCGATTATTACCATGTGCTCCAGCGCCATGCGCACGCCTGGGTCGAAGCCTATCTGCCGGCGGACGAAGCGCGAGCCGAGCTGCCGCCCGAGGCGCACTCGAGCGCGCTGGGCGGCTGGCTACGCCTGGATCCGACGCCCGGTTCGGACATCGACCGGGCTCGGCAGCTCCAGCAGGGCTGGATGGACGTCGTCGACGACGTGCTGGATTACGCGAGCACGGTGTGGACCGAATACATCCTGGGGCTGACCGCGAAACGGCAACGCGAGTCGATTTATGAACCGGTGGCCAATCGCGCGACTCCCGAGACTTGGGCCACGACGCTCGCCCGGCTTCGCGGGCTGCGTCAGTGGCTGCGGGCCTGGATGGAACGCCTGTCGATGCTGGTGGGCATCGTGTTGGCCGCCGGATTGGCAATCGGGCTGATCTTCTTCGGACGCCGGTGGCTGACCGTCGTGTCACAGAACGAACGACGGCGGCGATGGCGCTGGGGACGAAACCGCCAGTCGCCCGTCGCCGTGCGCCCGACGACACACCTTACGGTCCTGTTCTACCAGCGGCTCGAAGCGGCGCTCGGGCGGTTGCAGATCACCCGTGGCCGCGGCCAGACGCCGCGCGAGCTGGCATCTCGGGCGGCGCAGCGTCTGGCTGAGCTCGCGCCGCAGGCCGCCGTGGCGCTCGCCCCATCGCGGATCGTCGAGACCTTCTACCGCGTCCGGTTCGGCGCCGCCGAGCTGCCCGAGCCCGAAGGTCGCGCGGTCGAGAACGAACTGGCCCGACTAGAAGACGCCGTGCGCCAGATCATCGAGCGCCCGCCGGGCGAAGCGTCCAAACATCCGTCCCACTAGTCCCATGCACGGTTTGTTCCCAGCGCGCCTGGCTTTGCGGGCGCTAGCTCGCGTTAAGGCGAAATAGGATCGAGAGGACGTATCGTCTCTCGCCCGGACTCAGCGGCGACGCTTCACGTAGCCGTGTTCGACCAACCACTGCCAGGCATCTTCGACGGACTGGCGAAACGGACGGCGAGCGTAGCCCAGTTCGGCGACCGCGCGGTCGCTGCGGTAGTAGTGAAACTGGCTGGACACGCGAACACCGGCGGAATTGAGATCGGGCTCGCGGCCCGTGATCTTTCCCCACACATCGCCGCCATAGCCGCCGATGATCCGCATCAGCGGACCGGCCGGAAACCACGGCTTACCGCCTCCGCCAATCTCGGCGAACAGACGCCACACGCGGTAATACGTCAAGTTCTCGCCGGCCAGGATGTATTGACGTCCCGTGGGCGCGTTGTCGCACGCGGCCAGCAGGGCGTCGACCACGTCGCGGACGTCGCAACAACTGAACCCGCCGGTCGGTGTGACGGGGGTAAAGCGGCTGACAACCTCGATCAACATCCGTCCGGAGGACGGCTTCCAATCCCACGGCCCGAGCATAAAGCCCGGGTTGACGATCACCGCGTCCAGCCCACGGCCGAGATACTCCCGAACGACGGCTTCGGCTTCGCGTTTGGTGACCATATAGGTGCACGGGACGATCGGCGCCAGCGGCGTGTCTTCGTCGCCCGGCGGGCCGCCCCGATGCACGCCCAACGCGTTGACGCTGGACACATGCGTCAACCGAGCGCCGGCCTCGAGCGCGGCGGCGGCCACGTGCCGCGTGCCTGCGACATTGATCGCCCGCTGGTCGTCGAGCTTGGTCCAGCCAAAATGGGCCACAGCCGCCGCATGCACGACCGCGGACACGCCTCGGCACGCCTGCCGAACCGCTTCGGCGTCCCGAATGTCGCCCCAGGCGCGCTCGACGTCCAGACCGTCGAGCGGTCGCGGATCCGAATCGCGGCGAATCAAGACCCGCACCGCCCGGCCGCGTTCCAACAGCCGCCGCACGGTGTTGTTGCCAACCAGCCCCGTTGCCCCGGTGATCAAGTACGTCATCCGTTGCCTCCCTGCCCGACAAGTTTCTTCGTCCGTCGATTCGACCGTCGAAACTAGCATAACGGCCGTCGCAGCCGTTACGTCTCGCCGCTCGGCACGCCCCGTTGCCATGCACGGCTTGGGATGTATACCCGGCCCGACGCGCCCCCGCGACGCGCTGCGTGGGCCAGCGCGCTGTCGTGTTCTAATTTTTCGACTGGCCGCGGCCGCCGCGCGCCGGATTCTCTTTTTGGGTGGATGCAGCATCCTGCCGCCAGTCAGCCGTGCTCGCCGCGCGCGGGAGTCTCGGGATCGGGCGCGCTTGGCTACTGTGGTGTCGCGCCCTGAGGACGCCCTAGTTCCCGCTGGCCAAGCGGAACACGATCTCGGTCGCAGCGTGCAGTTGTTCGATGGCGACCCACTCGTCCGCCGTGTGCGCCTGGTCGATCGATCCGGGGCCGAAGACGACCGTCGGGATGCCCGCATCGGCGAAAGCCGGCGCATCGGTTCCGTAGGGCACGCCCACGCAACGCCCCGGCCTGCCCGCGCGGCGGATCGTTTCGCTCAGTCGGGCCGCGAGTGGTCCGTTCCGCTCGTCGGACAGCGCCCGTGAGATCATCAGCGGCGGTTCGTGCGCGATCCGCGGATCGTGAGCCAGCGCTTCACCGAGCGCATCGATCGCGTGCTGGCGCGCAGCGACAGGATCTTCGCCCGGCAAGACGCGGCGATCGATCTCGATCGTACAGGAATCGGGCACCGTGTTGACGCTGACTCCGCCGAAGATCCGTCCGACGCTCATCGTCGGATGTCCGACGCGCGAATGCTGGCCCAACGTGGGGACGACCTCGCGGGCGTATCGCTGTGCCGCCGCCAGCACGCCCGCCATTCGATAGATGGCGTTGTCGCCTGCCTCGGGCTGCGAGCTGTGCGCGGCGCGGCCGTGCGTCCGACAGCGCCAGCGGACGACGCCCTTGTGCGCGATGACGACCTCCAATTCGGTCGGCTCGGTGACGATCACCGCATCGGGAGGCCGCGGCAAGAACGGGGACGTGCCCGACCACAACTCGCCCATCCGCAGCGCGCCTTTGAAACCATGTTCTTCGTTTACCGAGCACGCCAGCACGACGGTGGGGCGGCCGTTCGGGCGTTGTTCGGCCAGCCGCGACAGCGCGGACAACAGACAGGCCATCCCACCCTTGATGTCGCAGGCGCCGCGGCCGTATACGCGGCCATCGCGAACCTCGGGTGTCCACGGAGCAATGGTCATCCCGTCGACCGGCACCGTATCCTGATGGACCTCGAACATCAGGATGGGGCCGCCGGCCTCGGGCGGCGTCGGGCCATCGATCCGGGCGAGGATATTGTCGCGCCGAGGCTCGATGGTCTGTCGCCGCCAGGGCCAACCGAGCCGTTCGAATACCGCCTGCAGGTAATCGGTGACTCGATATTCGTAATACTCCTCGCCGCTGACCTCGCGGCCCATCGGATTGACGCTGGGCAACCGGACCAGTTCGCACAGCGTTTCCACAACGTCCAAAGGCATCGTGTACACCCGCGGTTTGCGTTAGAATGGGCGTTTTGCCGCGCGGCCCGCTGCGGCTTTTTGCACCCAGGATTGTCAGGATAGTGTAGCGATGAGCGACCAGAACACAACACTGGCAGACCTTCGCGCGATCGTCCGCCAGTTTGTGGACGAACGCGATTGGCGCCAGTTTCACTCGCCTAAAAACCTCTGCATGGGTTTGGCCATCGAAGCGGCCGAGTTGATGGAGCACTTTCAGTGGATCGACTGCGAGTCATCGCGCACGATCCGCGACCAACCCGATGCGCTCGCCCAGGTGGGCGACGAACTGGCGGACGTGATCTGCTACGCCCTGGCGATGGCCAACGAATTGGACTTGGACGTCAGCCGCATCCTGCGAGACAAAATACACAAGAACGAACAAAAGTATCCCATCGAACAGTGCCGCGGGCGGTACCGGGCCGCGACCGACCGGCGTTGAACTCGCGCCGAGGCCAAGCCTCGCTCGTGCGCGGCAAGCCACGGCCGGCGAACCGCTGGCGCCACCTGTTGCTTGATGGCCATGATTTTCATCCGCCGCGGATTCAGTTGGCGCATCGTCCGTTGCGTGTTAAGCTGGTTTCCATGCGCGATCGCGACGATGCCCGACGCGCTCGATCGACGATCGGCCAAAGGCGGACTGGAATCGAACCTTTGAGCTTCGAGGCCAGACGCTTTTCCGGAGCGTTGGAGTCCGACAACCCAACGCTGGGGCGAGACACTGGGTTTGGAGATTTCGGATGCATTTCCGGCTGTTGACGTACAACATTCACAAGGGGATCGGAGGAGTCGATCGCCGCTATCGGCCAGAACGAATCATCGAAGTGGTTACGCACTGCCAGCCCGACCTGGTGCTGCTTCAGGAAGTTGACGATGGAGTGCCGCGGTCGAACGGGCATCGTCAAGTGGACCTGCTGGGCGACGCGCTCGGGTTGCCACATCGGGCTTATCAAGCCAACGTCGCGTTGAAGCAGGGGTGCTATGGAAACGCGATTCTGAGCCGCTTTCCGCTGTACGACATTCGCGATCTGGACCTTGCCATCCCGCTCAAGAAACGCCGCCGCGCGTTGATCGCCCACTGCCGTGTGCACGCCGACGGGCACGACCGAACGATGGTGGTGTTCAACTTTCATTTGGGTTTGGCCGGTTTTGAGCGAAACATCCAGTTGCGGCGATTCCTGCGCAGCGACGTCTTGACGCATTCGCACCGTCGTACGCCCGTCGTCGCCGCCGGTGATTTCAACGATGTCTGGGGGACTCTCGGGCGACGGCAACTCGCGTCCGTAGGGTTTCGCTCGGCGACGACCAAGATCAAGACGTTTCCGGCCGTTCTGCCGATGCGTCCACTCGATAGGATCTTTTTTCGAGGCGACCTCGAACTGCACCATACCTACGCCGCTCGGACGGCCATCGCGAAACAGGCATCGGACCATCTGCCGATGGTCGCCGACTTTCAACTGACCACTGGTTCCGAGTCTGCCTGCGATTGCCACTCGATGGGCTGAGCGAAGGGATCGTTCTTTCGGAGACCGCGTGATGAAGCGCCGCTACGCACCCATGGCATCGGGGTGGATGCTCGTCGTTTGGTCGTGTTCGGCCGCCGGGGCCGCCGAGGCGGTCCGCGTCGCCGAGACGATTGACGACGAGCCGGGGTTTGTCTCGATGTTCAACCGAATCGATCTTACCGGTTGGGAGGGCAAGCCTGGCTGGTGGTACGTCGAACAGGGCGCGATCACCTCGCAGAGCACGGCAGAGAAACCCTGCCTGAAGGCCAACTATCTGATGTGGCGCGGAGGTCGTCCCGCGGACTTCGAGCTCCGCCTGCGTTACCGCCTTGTGGGTGGCAATTCAGGGATTCAATTCCGGAGCCAAGGACGCCCGGATTGGGACACCTATGGTTATCAAGCAGATATCGACGCCGACGGGCAGTGGACGGGGGCGTTGTTTGAACATGCGCGTGGTGGGATCGCGATGCGCGGCCAAAGCGTGATCGTCGACGCGGCCGGCCAGAAAACGGTCTCGCAGTTCGCCGATCCCAGCGCACTGCTCAAGCAGATCCGGAACGAAGATTGGAACGACTATTGCGTCGTTGCGCGCGGGGCTGAGATGACATTGAGCATCAATGGCGTCGTCATGTCTCGAACGATCGATCGAGAACAGGGCAAAGCTGCCCGTGACGGGATCGTGGCGCTACAGATGCACCCGGGGCCGCCGATGAAGATCCAGTTCAAGGATCTGCGGATTCGCACGTTCGACAACAACTCGCCGAAACGCGATTGACCAACGGCGCGGCTGGCCGCGCTGTTGGCCCACAACATCGGGCTGTGGCCCGAACGATGTCCGGCGGCGCCGAAAAACGCCGGCCAGAGCTGCGCGACCACGACCTCGCGCCTCGCCGCAAAGCATGGGGCGACGCTTCGCCGTCGATGCGCGTCTTGATGTGCGAGCCTCGTGGCATCCTCGCCTCAGCGCCCGGCTCGAACCGCGGATCGCCCCGTACAACGCCACCGCGCGCATCCGAGACCTGTGCGGTTTGGACACGCCCTTCGAACGAAAAAGCCGGGCCTTTTGCAAGGCCCGGCTCGAGTTACGGGACAAGCCGACTGGGCGTCTAGCCTGCCTGTGGAACGCTCGTCTCTACGGCGCGCAAGTCGTGACCGGCGCGCAAGTCGTGACCGGCGCACAGGTCGTGACCGGCGCACAGGTCGTGACCGGCGCACAGGTCGTGACCGGCGCGCAGGTCGTGGCCGGTCGGCAGACCACAATGCGCGGTCGGCAGACAACCACCGGTCCACACGTCGTCTTCGGCGCACAGGTCGTTTTCGGCGCGCACGTCGTGGCTGGTGCGCAGGTCGTGGCCGGCGCGCAGGTCGTCTTGGGCGCACAGGTCGTCAAAGGAACGCGGTAACGGATCCGGGGACCACACGTCGTGGCTGGCGCACACGTCGTCTTCGGCGCACACGTCGTCATGGGCGCACAGGTCGTGACCGGTGCACACGTCGTCGGCGGTGCACAGGTCGTTGCCGCGTGGCCATGCCCCGCGAATGCCTGCGCCCCGAGTAGTGCGACGACAGCCAGCGCAGCAAAGCCCAGAATAAACTGATACCTCATCTCGAACTACCTCCATACAAAGTGAGTTGTGGTGATACTACGGGTTGCGGAACCCAACTCTCCGGTCGCTGCCCATCCGCCAAACTGTACATCGCGACAACGCTACGGACGGCCGTCCATTTGGAACTAGCCCAAAGCTCGTATCCGTCCCGACGCTTTGCGTCATTCGACCGCCCAGCGGGCGCAGTGACACTATATTCGAGCACATGTGATAGCAAGATCCATGCCGCGAGATGAATCGACAAGCCGACTGTGATCTAACATAGTAACACAGCTTGAGTTAACGATAATTCGCAAGAATGAAGTAGATTTCGCAAAGATTGCATTTTGCATCTTTTCGGTTGTCTTGTCGTGGCAAAATGCAATGAATGTTACGATTTCAAGACTTTGGCAGACGATAACGGACTCGAGCCGGAGAAAGGCATGGCTGGCATGCTGACGCTGCGGATTTCTGACCATCCGCTGCGATCTAGTGCAGAGAGAAGAAGGATCACAGGATCGCCACATCCTGTGCGACAAGAACGGACCGAAGGCCGTCTGACAAAGTCCCATTCCAGGTTGGATGCCGCACAAAGCATATAACTCAAGAAGTGGACTTTATGAGTCATAACGCTTATCATCCATAGTATCGTTGCACGCCTCAGGCGTTGCGTTCCGCACCCGTGTTCGTCCGTTGTCCACTGGAGGCACCGACCATGCAACGGCTTGATATCCTACCCGGATGTGCGCACTGCGAGATCGATCGACGACGATTTCTGACTATGGGTTGCGCAGCGTGCGCCGGAGCGTCTGCGTTCGGTTCGCTTCGGCCTGCGCTCGCACGCCAGGATGGCGAGAAGGTACGGATTCGAATCGTCTACGCGTTGCACGCGCCGATTCAGTCGAGACCCGATTGGCCCAACGTCGGATTCGACTTCAATCCGGAGATGGCGCGGATCCAGACAGAATTGACGAAACGCTGCGCCGGGTTCGAGTTCGTCCCGTCGCTGGCCACCGGTCCGGAGGACGCGCAAAAGATCCTGGCCGAAGATCGCACGAAAGACATCGCCGGCTATCTGGTCATGCAGATGAACTGTTGGAATCGCGTCGTACAGACCATGGTCCAGTCCCCCAAGCCCGTGCTGTATGCTGATTTCCAGTACGCCGGCAGCGGCGGCTTTCTGGTATACACGGCCGGGCTCGTGCGCGCCTCGACGCCGAATTTTGGTTTCGTGGCTTCGTCAGAGATGGCTCATCTGGCCGAGGCCGTGCGGTGTTTCGAGCTGGTCAAACGGGGCGGCTCGCTGGCCGAGTTCGCCACCGCAACGGCCCGCGTGCGAACCGCGCGGACGCCGGGCCCAAGCGCGTTGGTCTGCGCGCCCGATTCGGTCGAAGTTCTTTCGATCGACGAATGTCTACGGCGGATGGGCGGGTCGAAGATCTTGGCGGTGCGCGGGACCGATTCCGGCCCCGCCCAGCCGGTGATGGGAATCCCCATGCAATACGTGGCATTCGCCGAGCTGAACGACGCTTGGAAAGACGCGGACAAGGGAGAATCACAGGCCATTGCAGATCGGTGGGAGAAGACGGCAACCCGGATCGAAGGCGTCTCGCGTCAGACCTTGGAAGAATCGGCTGCGATGTACCTGGCCGAGAAAGCTTTGCTGGCGAAACACGGAGCCAACGCGATTACGATCAACTGCTTGGGGGGATTCTATGGCGGACATCTCCACGCCTATCCCTGCCTAGGCTTTCACGAATTGAACAACGAGGGGTTGGTCGGCGGTTGCGAGTGCGACGTGGCTTCAGCGGCAACCATGGTGGCGATCACGACGCTGACGCAGGGCCGCCCTGGCTATATTTCCGATCCCGTGATCGACACGGCCAAGCGGCAAATCATCTACGCGCACTGCGTCGCGGCCAACCGCCCATTCGGGCCACAGGGGCCGACCAATCCGTTCGAGATCTGGACCCACTCCGAGGACCGCCAAGGCGCGGCGGTACGCTCCCTCCTGCCCGTCGGCTATATGACGACGACGCTGAAGATCTCGCAGGAACGAAAACAGATCGTGTTTCACCAGGGCCAGGCCGTCGCCAACGATCCTGACGACCGGGCCTGTCGAACCAAGCTGGCCGTGGAACCGCTCGGGGATATCGAGAAGTTGTTTCGCGAATGGGACCGTTGGGGCTGGCATCGCGTCACCTTTTACGGCGACCTCAAGCAGCCGGTCTTTGCGCTGGCGGACGCACTGGGCTGGAAAGTCATCGAAGAAGCGTGAATGTACAAGTCCGAGTTCCGAATGGCGCGCTGCCCGTTCGCTGCCTGTCAGGGCAGCGGCGAGGGAACGCGGCCTGAATCGAACTGCCACGCTGGACGCCGAATAAAACGACCGTGGACGCCGACTTTAGCCGGCGTTGAGTACGTTGAGTTGCAACAGGGTGTTCAGGCTGCCGGAGCGGAAGCCTTCGATGTCGAGCGTTACGAAGCGGAAGCCCAGCTTTTTCAGCCCCTCGAGAATCGTTCGCCGTGTGGCGTCCTCGACCAATCGTCCCAGTTCAGAGGTCGGGACCTCGAGCCGCGCGAGATTGCCCTTGTGATAACGAACCCGCACGGTTCGCAGACCCTGGGCGCGCAGCAATTGTTCCGCCCCGTCGATCATCCGCATCCGTTCCGGAGTGACCTCTTCGTCGTAAGCAACTCGACTGGCCAGACACGGCATCGCAGGTTTGTTCCAACTGGGCAAGTTCCATCCGGCCGCCAACTGGCGCACTTCGGCCTTGGTGATCCCGCACTCGAGCAGCGGGCTACGGATGCGATGCTCGTCGGCGGCGAGCATTCCGGGACGATAGTCGCCCGTGTCGTCGGCGTTGGCGCCGTTGACGATGACGCGCACATTCAGGCGCGGCGCGATTTGCTCGATCTGCGTGTACAGTTCGGTCTTGCAGTGATAACAGCGATCCGGCGCGTTCTGCGTGTACTGCGGGTTGTCGAATTCTTCGGTCGAGATGACCTCGTGCCGGATGCCGATCAGCTTGGCCAGCCGCCGCGCTTCGTCCAACTCGCCACTCGGCAAGCTGTCGCTGACCCCCGTCACCGCGATAGCCCGATCTCCCAACGCCAACTGAGCGGCCTTGGCCACGACCGTGCTGTCGATGCCTGCCGAGAAGGCGACGGCACAGGTGTCAAAACTGCGCAGCAGACCCAACAACCGCTCGCGTTTGACCGCCAGTTCGCTAGCCACGTTATTCTCCCTCTGATTGGTCGCCGCGATGGTGTTCGCAGATCGAACGGCATTTCGCTTGTCGAGCCGCGCGAGGACCGTCGGACAGGCTGGGACCGCCGGACATACGTTGCCCGAGGGAGCCTGCTCTATTATATGTGAGAGCGAGAAAGCGGGTATGCCTGCGCTTGTCAGGCTACGGTTCCCAACGGCCGACCAGCCGTCGCGGCCATCGCCGTCCCGGCCATCG
>JAVYAJ010000067.1:0-32311 GCA_032229885.1 Candidatus Anammoximicrobium sp.
AGCAGGTCTGGCGTTGGCGCCGCCAACACCTGGGCACGACCCTTCAATCGCAACGCGTTACCGTCCGCCGCGCCCTTCAGGCTTGCTCCGAGGCGCAACCAAAACCGGAAGACACGTGACCTGGAACAAGGCCAAGTTTTCAACAGGCCAGGGTGGTGCTGGTCAACTCGCGGATTGCGGTACGATTCATCATGATCATGGCCTTTCAGAAAAAGGTTGGGGAAGGGTCAGTCGTCAGTTGTCAGTCGTCAGTTGTCAGTCGTCAGTTGTCAGTCGTCAGTTGTCAGTTGTCAGTGGTCTTTCTGGCTTCCTCTGCGTCTCTGCGTCTCTGCGTGAGCTCCAGCGCGCGTTTTACCCTGCGTCTTCCGCCTGCGCGTCGAGCCACCCGTACAACTCGTCAGCCGTCTGGAGATCCAGCAGCGTCTGGACCAGTTCGTTCAACTGATCGAGCGACAGCCGCGCGAGTTGATCCTGACGCTGCGCCGACAGCAGCCCCCAGCGTTTGGTGATCTGCTTCAGCACCACGGCCGCAGCGCCCCGCTGCTGCCCTTCGGCCCTGACTTCAGCTCTGCCGGTGGCGAGGCCCTCGGCTCGGGCGAGGCGTTCTACACTTGTCACGTATGGCATTTGCCTGGCCTCCTCGAGTTCTTGGAACTCGTCCTTGAAGCGCGCTTCCAGGTCGCCGCGCAGGTGCATCATCCAGTCGATCAAGCGGAATAGTTCGCGAACCTGGTCGGTGTCGTAGCCCGCGTCGTACAAGCCCCGCACCCGGCGCCACTTGGCCCCGTAGCGGGCGTCCGCGTCGCTCGCCGTCCGCAGGGCCTCGATCTGCGCCCGCGCCAACAGCACCGGCGGCGATCGGTCGTCGCGCCCATCCGTTTCGAGCCGGTGCATCGGCTTGTAGATCGGGAACGTGCGCTTTCATCCGTCCATCTTCATCCGTCCGCGCCGACTATACGGTCACGTGTGCCCGCCGTGCGCGTCGGGGCGCGCTAGTCACACTAGGCAGCCACGTCCTGCCAGTTTGAGCCATAAGGCCCCTTTGTTAGCATACGTAAACCGGATGTCAAGCTTTCCGTCAACAATTCGGGATTTTTTTGGAAATGGCCGAGTGGATGGGCATGTTGGCCGGTCCGACGCAAATTGACGCGGATTGTCGCGGCGTCTCGTGTGACAGTGCACCGACGGCAGACGACGCCCGACGACGGCAGACGCGGCCTACGTGGCCGCGGTACGTTGCCCCGAGACGATCCGGGGAAACGGCGGCCAGAAGCCCTGGCCCATCGTAGAAGCGGCATCCTGCCGCTTAGGCTCGCTCGATCCATGAGCGTCCGGTTGAGATCGAGGATCGGCAGAACCGTTCAGGGAATGCGCCGCTAATGGAAGCGGAACGGCGCAAGCCGTCCGGTCCTTCGAGGTAGGTAGGTTCTTCGTAGCGGACCAATTGGATCGTCCGCCAGCAGACACACCGGAGGGCTTGCGCCCTTCCGCGTTAATTTTTGCGCCCCTTCGGCTTCAATTCTCGGCGACCGTTCTCCAAGGCGCGCGTGTCTCGCAACGCAGATTGTCGCCATTGGAGTCTTGCTCGGTATCATACCGGCACCGTGCGCACATCTTGTACACTGGTCTGTACAGTACACTTGTGGGTTATTGACGCTGGCCCGTGTTAAGTGACATTGGCATTGAATGACTGTTGCACAGCCCAGACGAGACGAAGCGTGTTGGCCGAAGGCCATCACCAACGTAGCCTGGGGTAACGCCCCAGGAGTCAGAGGTGATAGCAACCGTGTTGGCCGAAGGCCAACATCACCGTGTCACTGCAGCCAGGATGAATATGGCCTTCGGCCAAAAGATACGCGCGCGGCGCCAGTCCTGGGGCGTTGCCCCAGGCTACGGTGATCGCAGACCTTCGGCCTACAGACTCAGCGTCCAAACGCGGCGGCCCGACCGCGTGCCATTGGTCGTTGGAGTCTTCGCTCGTATCACGCGCGCATCTTGTACAGCGGTTCGTTCCCTATTCTTCTGGGGCGCGGGCGATAACCTGCGTTGCGGCGCAGGCGAATTGCGATCCAGGCGCTGACCGCGAGCGTGTCCCACCGACGAAGGCGGCCGCGACCCGGTCGTCGGCACGCAGGTTCCCGCTGGTTGGGCCGCATTTGCGCTGCGCATCCTTCGCGCGGCGCCGAATGTCGCGGCGCGACCCTGCATTTCACAGTCCCACCGGACATTGCGCACTGCGATGAATTTCGCGCTCGGCGGGACAAATCCCGCCGGACGCAGTATAACAGGCGCTTCGGACAGGCGTGGTTCGGTCTGCTCGAGCCTTGGATGGACGTTTTCTCGAGGATCCGTCATGTTGCAACGAACGATCACGATCTTTCTGTTGGTCGCGGTGGGAGGCCTGTTGGCGGCGAGAAGCTCGTCGGCCGAACAAGGTGCGCTGGACGAGGCTCAGCAGGAGACCTTGGGTGTCGATCTGCCGTCTCTGGCCCGGCTGCAAGTGGTTCTGGTCGACGGGCCAGAGCCGCAGGCGAAGCGCGATCGACCGACCTACGATCCCTCGAAGGACATCACGCAGGTCGAGTTCTGTCACGTCGGCGGCGATCGGTTCCTGTGGCGAGTGACGTTCGCTGCGCCGCCCCGTTTAGAAGACACCGTGCTGCATTTGTATGTGGACGCGGACGACACGCACACGACGGGCCGCAAGGGATCGGCCGCCAGCGGCGTGGCCGGCGCCGAGTACATGTTGACCGTCAGCCGCGATCAGGGCACGTCCAGCGTGTTTTCGGTCGACGGGGTTCAAGCGCCCGGCCCGGCGGTCTGGCATACGGTCGTGGGCAACGCGGTGCTGATGTCGGCCGATCTGTCGCTGGGGCGCGATGCACATGGCGTCCGTTACGGTCTGTACGTGTTGTGCCATACGGCGACAACCCCGGAGAATCCGTCGCCGCCCATGAGCGATGCGGCGGGAAAAGTGACCGTCGCCAACGTGCCCGTGACGGACCGTCCAAAGTGGATCCGACCGGTGGATTACGTACAGAACCACAACGTGTCGGCCACGTTCGGCGAAGACCTGTTGAACGCCACACTGGTTGCGCCGGGCGTGATCGTCGTGCCCCACGATGCGCTGGAGCGCGACGGTTTTGAGGTGGACTTGCAGACGACGCATCGCTGGCCGCATCTCAAGCTCGTCGGCCCGCGCGGCGCCGCCTGGACCACCGCGCCGCGGGCTGGCGTCTACCATGTCGGTTTTATGATGTACGACGACGGGAACAACGAGCGGCTGGGGTTTTTTGTCGACGGCCAGTTCCTGGGATTGGCGGCGGCGAGCCAGAACAATAACCGCACTTGGCTGTACTGGCTGACCGAACCGCGCGAGTTCCGCGGCGGCGAGCGGATCGAGCTGCGCACGATCGGCGGCCAGGGTCGCTTTGGGATCGCGAATCTCGTGTTCCTGCCGCAGGCGCCCGAGACCCGCGCGATCCGGGTGGCGGTCGAAAACGTCGCGGTCGTCACGCCGATCGATCGGCCCGGCGTGGCTATCGTCTCGTGGACGACCACCTGGCCCTGCCCGACGCGGCTGGTGTACGGCGACGAGGCGGCGCTCCGCAAGCACCACGCGGCCGATGCGCTCGAGGCAGGGTCCGGGCTGCAGGAACGAACCGAGACCAACCGGTGCCTTGTCCACCGCGCGGTGCTCGAAGGACTCGATCCGGCCGCAACGTATTGCGGGCGGCCGATCGCGGTGGGACCGGATGGCCAGGCCGTGGCCGGCGCGGACTTTGCCTTTCGGGCCGCGGCTCCCACGGCGCCGACGGCGAACGAAACAGACCGCGTCATTCCGTTGACGGTGCGGAACCCGCACGATTTTGCCGCCGTCCAGTGGCCGATCACGACGGGGGTCCCGTTCGGTCAGGGCGAGTTGAGCGACGTCGCGCATGTCCGGCTGGTCGGCGACACGGGTGAAGTGCCCGCCCAGATTCGACTGACCGGCCGCTGGCCGGACGGCAGCGTCAAGTGGCTGCTGGTCACGTTCCTGGCCGACGCCCCCGCCGCGGGGCAAGCCGAGTACCGGCTCGAGTACGGTCCGGCCGTGCGGCGCGCGGCGGTCGCCTCGCGGCTGGCCGTCGAATCGGCCGACGGCGGCGTGCGGATCGATACGGGCGGCGTCCGGCTGCGGATCGATGGCCGCGGCGGCTTGTCAGACATCGTCGCCGGCGATCCCGGCGGATCGACGACGCAGGCCGCGACCGACATGGCCGGCGCGGCCGGCACGGAGGCCGAAGACGCGGCGGGCATCGCGTACGCGGCGGGCGATGGCGAGTTGGAGATCGAGGAAGCGGGCCCGATTCGCGCCGTGGTCAAATCGACCGCCCCGCTGATCGCGGCGGACGGACAGCATTTGGCGCAGGTCGAACAGCGCATCGAGGCCTATCGCGGTCTGGCGTGGGTCCGCGTGCGCCACACGCTGGTCGCGGATGGTCCCCAGCGGTTCACCACATGGAAGCGCCTTACTTGGCGACTGCCGATTTCCGGCGGCGCGTGGACGGCGCGCCTGGTGGACGGAGCAACCCGACGACTGGACGCGGCGAACCCGGCCGTCTACCAGTTGTTCGACGACGCCATCGCCGCGGATGGGGCGGGCGGTGAATCGCGGCCCGGGCGCGTCGTGGGAAGTCTGCTCGAAGACGGACCCCACGGCTGGGCGGTCGCGGTTCGCGATTTTTGGCAGAACTATCCCAAGGCCATGCGTTTGACCGACGACGGCCTGCAGGTCGATCTGTGTCCGGCGTTCGCGGACGGCATGTACGACGCGTTTCCCTTCGAGAAAGAAGGACACCATCTGTACTACTATCTGCTGGGCGGCCGATATCGGCTGAAGCAGGGCGCCTCGAAGACGCACGAGCTGCTGGTGTCGCGGGGCGCCGGCGGCGGACCAGGCGGCGATCTGCGCGCTGTTCCAACAACCCCTGTTGGCCACCGCCCCGGCCGAGGTGTACTGCCGGAGTCGCGCGTTTTACGACGTGGCGCCCCGCAACGTCGAACGCTTTCCGGCCTACGAGGCGGCGATCGATCAGAACCTCGAGCGGTACGAACAAACCCGCCAGCGACAGCGCGACTTCGGAATGCTCAACTATGGCGACTGGTATGGCGAACGCGGAACGAACTGGGGAAACGTCGAGTACGACACCCAGCACGCGCTGCTGCTGGAATACGTCCGCTCGGGCAATCCGCGGGCGTTCTTCCTGGGCGAAGCGGCCGAGCTGCACAATCGAGACGTGGACACGGTCCACGCCGCGGCCGACGCGGACCAGCGGGGCGGGGTGCATATCCACTCGATCGGCCACGTTGGCGATTACTACGACCGCCCCGTACCGGGCGCGCTGGGCTTTGTCCACAGCGGGTTTACCGTGTCGCACGCCTGGACCGAAGGTCATTTCGCCCACTACTTCCTGACCGGCGACCGCCGCTCGTACGAGACCGGTTGTGCGGTGGCCGACTTTTTCGTGAAGCGCGACCTGGCGCGACCCTACGACTTTTTCGATTGCCGAGTCCCCGGGTGGTTCCTGATTCTGGTGACGTCCGCCTATCACGCGACGGGCGATCCGTACTATTTGAACGCCGCTCGCGTCGTCGTCGATCGCGTGCTCGAAGCGCAGGACAAAGCGCCTCGACCATTGCCCGCGTATCAAGCAGCCGGGCGAACGCCGTATCAACAGGGCGGCTGGTCGCGGATGATGGTGCCGGGGCACTGCCTGTGCGAACCGCGACATCGAGGCAACGCGGGATTCATGGTGGCCGTGCTGCTGTCCGGATTGAAATACTATCACGACGTGACCGGCGAGGAACGGGTCAAACAGGCGATCATCGCCGGGGCCCGTTATCTGCTGGACGAGACCTACTCGGACGAAGTTCAAGGGTTCCGGTATACGTCCTGTCCGAAGATGGCGTATCGGCCGGGCGCCTCGCCGTTGATGGTCGAAGGGATTGCTCGGGCCTATCTGTGGACGCGCGACGAGCGGTTCCGACGGGTGTTGACCGAGGCCCTGCCGCGCGGCGCAAGCGGGGACGCCTACGGCAAAGGCTTCTCGCAGTACTACCGCGTCGGCCCGCGCGTCCTGGCGGATCTCGAAGCGGTTGGCCTCGGGTTGGACCGGACTGACGGGCGATGAAGGCAGGTCTGGTCGGGCGTCTGGGATCGTGGCGGACAAGCGGTGATAGAAAAGCGGTGGTAGAAAAGCTGCACTAGACAAGCGGCAGGATGCCGCTTCTACGATATGGGTCTGGCGGGTGTGCCCGGCGCGGGTTTGACGGAGACGAACGGAGACAAACATGGCCTCGACGTTGACCTTCCAGCAGGCGATGCGGACCGCGCTCGACCGGTTGGGCATCGAGCGGTTGGTGCTGTCGATCCATCAGGCCAGTTTTCCGGCGGGCTCGGACGACATCGGGCACGGCACGCCGTATTCCGAGCGCGGCCGAGCCTTGGTCGATTGGCTGGCCGAACTGGGATTCACGGGCATTTCGCTGGGGCCGGCCGGGATCACCTCTCGCGGCAATCCGTCGCCCTACGATTCGACCGCCCTGTCGCGAAATCCATTGCACATTGCCTTGGGACCGCTGTGCGAGCGCGGCATGCTCGATCCGCGGGCGTTGGACGCCGCCGTGAAAAATCGGCCCTCCGGTGATCGCGTGGCGTATGAGTACGCCTGGCGCACGCAGCGACGACTGCTGGATCAGGCGGCGATGGCGTGCCGCGAAAACCAGTCGGTGCAGGCACGTCTGGCCGAGCTGCGGCGAAGCGATCCGTGGCTGGAACGCGAGGCGCGGTTCGAGGCCGTCGCGGCGGCGATCGGTCACGACGACTGGCAGCAATGGCCAGCGTCGCCGCCCGAGTCCGACGAAGCGGCCGAGCGGTTCGTGTTCGCGCAATGGCTGGTCCGTGACCAACATGCCGCGTTCCGCCGCCACGCCAACGGGCTGGGGCTGCGCGTCTACGCGGACCTGGCGATCGGCGTCAGCTATCGCGACCGGTTCCTGGCCCGCGATCTGTTTCTGGCCGACTATGCGATGGGGGCGCCGCCGAGCCGCACCAATCCGGCGGGCCAGCCATGGGGCTATCCCGTCCTGGACCCCGCGCAGCTCGCGCCCGATGGCGACGGCTGGCGATACGTCTCGACGCGGCTCGAGGCCGTCCTGGGCGACCACGATGGCATGCGAATCGATCACCCGCACGGCTGGGTCTGCCCCTGGGTTTATCGCACCGACGACCCCAGCCCGCTGCACGCCGTGCAACACGGGGCGCGCCTGTTCGAATCACCGGACTTGCCGGACCATCAGGCGTTGGCGGCCTTTGCCCGCGTCCGTCCCGAGCAGATCGAGCGCGGCGAGCCGCGTTACGCCGACCGTTGGGTGCGGGCGCTCGAGTCGGCGCAGGTCGAGGCGTATTCCCGGGTGTTCGATTTGATCGTCGGGCGGCTGCTGGCCGCCGGACGCCGACAAGGCGACCTGTTGGTCGAGGTGCTGTCGACCTGCCCGTGTCCGTTGGCCGAAGTGCTGGCGCGGCACCATTTGGGCCGTTATCGCGTGACTCAGAAAGCGGTCGTCCGCGACCTGAGCGACGTCTATCGCAGCGACACGGCGCGGCCCGAAGACTGGATCATGGTGGGAACGCACGACACGCCGCCGCTGCGGGCCGTGCTGCCCACCTGGCGCAGCCGCGGCGAGACCGCCGATCGAGCCGCGTACTTGGCAAGTCGGCTGGCGGGCGACTCGAGCGAGTTCGCGGATCTCGAACGGCGTTTCTCGCAGGACGATCGACAGCTCGCGACGGCCATGTTCGCCGATCTGTTCCGCGGACCCGCGCGAAACGTGTTGATATTCTGGACCGACCTGTTCGGCCTGAGCGAACCATACAACCGTCCCGGCGTATCCGATGCGACCAATTGGAGCCTGCGACTGGATCAGGACTTCGAACGGGCGTACCGCCAAGCGACCGCCCGCGGCGACGCGCCCGACCTGGCTCGCGCGGTCGCCTGGGCGTTGCACGCGCGACGACTGGACCGGGATTCCGAGGGCCAAAGCCTGATCGCGGCGCTGTGTCGGACGCCAAGCGAGCCTGGATGACCGGGCAGCCGCGCAGTTTTCAGCGCGCCGCGTATCCGGAAGTCCGGCGGCGCGCGGCCCGGCTGGGGCGCGCCGGGCGCGAACAACCGCGCCGTGGAGGCTTTCTCGCAAAATGTTCGAGTCGATCGTTCCCGCCCACACCATTCGGCTGCGCGGCCCGTGGCAGTACACGCCGCTGGCCCGGACCACGCTTCTGGCGGACGGTTCGCGACGCGTCGATCCCGGACCCTTGCCGCCGCCCGGCCAGATCACCATGCCGGCCGACTGGGGCGCAACGCTCGGCGCCGACTTTCGCGGCCGCGTCGCCTATCGACGCCGCTTTGGACGGCCGACCGGATTGACCAGCGAGGATCGTGTGGACCTGGTGATCACCCGGGTCGATGCGTTCGGCAGCGTTCAATTGAACGGTTTGGCCCTGGGCGAGATCGCGGACGGGGCCGGCGCATGGCGGTGCGACGTCACCGCTCGGCTCGCTGCACGAAACGAATTGGTCGTCGAAGTCGAGCTGCCGCGCGTGGCGCCCGGCGGCCGTCCTCTGAATCGCGCGGACCGGGACGCTTTGCCCGGCGGCCTGATCGGCGACGTGCGATTGGAGATCATCGCCTGATCCCGCTCGCCGGCGTTGCGTTCGCGACTCTCTGGCCGCCGACGATCGTGGCCGTTGTTCATTCGTCGCCCGTGCCGCCCGGCGGGGCGCTGTCGCATTGCAGGCGGTGGCCGCGGAAGAAGTCCCAGATCAGGTCCGTGGCGCAGATGTCGCGGGTCACGCGGCCCAGGATGGGCTTGGATGTGTCGCGACCCGGCCACGTATGGCCGCCGCCGTGGATGGAAATCAAGATCACGTCGGCGCCCTGGTCCGCGCGATAGATTTCTCGAGTCACCGTGGTTCCGTCGTCCACCGCGTCCGGTAGATCCTCGCGCAAGGGTTTCGTCCGGCAACCGTTCCAGGCGACCCAGGTCGCGATCGTCCGTTCGACGCTCTCGAACG
Organism: Candidatus Anammoximicrobium sp.; assembly: GCA_032229885.1. GTDB lineage: Bacteria > Planctomycetota > Planctomycetia > Pirellulales > Pirellulaceae > Anammoximicrobium. The sequence continues at coordinate 9,116 of JAVYAJ010000067.1, forward strand.
TAAGGAGCTTGGAGAATCGCGGATCGGGACCGTCGTACGGCACCAGCCCGTCTTCGGTGCCGTGGAAATGGAGCACGGGCACGGGGCGGTGGGGTTTCGTTTGACCTGGGGCCATCGTCCCGGCCACGGGAGCGATGGCCGCGATCCGATCGCTCATCTCCGCGGCCAGACGGTAGCACATCATCCCGCCGTTGGAGATCCCGGTCGCGTAGATCCGTCGCGGATCGACGGGGACGACGGTGGCCAGATCGTCCAGCACGCGGGCGACAAACGCCACGTCGTCCGGCTGTTTTTTCACCAAGCTCCAGTCGACGCCGCCCGAGTTGAACGTCAGGAAGGGGCCGAGCCCCGTGCCGTTGGGATAGACCACGACAAAGCCCGCTTGGTCCGCCTTGCTGCTGAGTCCCGAGAAGTAGGGCATCAGCGCGGCGTTCATTCCCGCGCCGTGAAACGCCAGAACGACGGGCGCTCGATCGGCGGGCTTGCAGATCGGAGGCACATGCACCAGATAGCTGCGCGTGCTGCCGTCGATGTTCAGTTCGCGAACCGTGTCTCCGGGGCCAAGCCTGACCGGCTCGGCCGCCATGATTGCCGACTGAAGGCCGGCCAGAACAATGAGCGTGCTCATGGTCTTTGTGCGCCTGGGTGTCGTCACGTTGGAATGACAGCCGGTCGCCCGCCGCGCGCGGTATCCATCGGCGACACGACCCCGGCGGCGGCCGGGCCTTGATCGGCCGTCCGGCGGAAGAGGACGGCGCCGCGAGGATCGAGCGTGCGTCGTAGGCGTCATCGCCGAGTGCGCCGCAAGACGGCCCGGTCGCGATGCGTAGACTGCCATCATCGCCGGGGCGTCGTCGGCCGTCGGAACGACCGCGAGTATATCGCACCGCCCGTCGCGGTGTGAATGTGTTTTTCTCGCTCGGGCGAAGGCCTGTCCCGGACACGTTGGGCCATGTCGCGGCGAGAATTGGCCGCGCGATCGCCAAACCCCGTGTGGCGAAGTCGGACGGAAGCCTACAATATCCCAGCGCGAGTCGCGGGCGGGGACGCCACGGGCGGTGCGCGCCGCTGGCGTCGCCGGCGCCGTTTGCGGCCCCCGGTCCTCGGGTGATCCGCCGGACCGATAGTCCGCGGGATAAAAGTCCGTTGGACGAAAGGCGATTGGATAGACGATGTCGTTGACCTTGCACCTGCTTTGGGGGAGGAGAGATCATCATGGCGGAATGGATCGAAGTTGGGAAAAAAGCGCCCGCTTTTTCACTGAAGGCGGATGACGGAACGACGACTCGGCTGGCCGATCTGCAAGGTCACCCGGTCGTGTTGTATTTCTATCCCAGGGACGACACGCCCGGATGCACTAAAGAGGCCTGTGCGTTTCGCGATCGCAAAGCGGAGATCGAGCAGTTGGGCGCAAAGATCTTGGGCGTCAGCCCGGACACGACGGACAGCCACGTCAAGTTTCGTGACAAATTCGAGCTGAACTTTCCGCTGCTGGCCGATCCGGATCACGTCGTGGCCGAGAAGTACGGGGCCTGGCGCGAGAAGAACATGTATGGAAAAAAATCCATCGGCATCCAGCGTTCGACCTACTTGATCGACGCCCAGGGCCGCGTCGCCAAGGTCTGGCCGAATGTCCGCGTGGATGGACATGACGACGAGGTGATCGAGGCGCTCAAGGTGTTGACCTATACGTCGCGCGAGTAGGACGGGCGGCGAAGACGTCGGGGCCAGCATCGCCGTCCGTTCGACGCCCGGACAACGACGCCCGCAGCGCGGACGCGCGTGGGCGGGGGAATTTGCGGACGCGACGGAGCGCGTCCCTCCAGGGAGGCACGGACGCGCGCGAGCGGCGAGGATTTGGTCCAAAACAGGCATACGAATTGGGAAAACGGTCTCACGCAAAGACGCAAAGGCGCGAAGAGGCGTCTCGTCGGCCTGTTCTGCGCCGTTGGGCTAGCATGAGCGCGCCGGGGATCGAGAGCTTATTTCGAGCCGCGACCTAATGAGGCCAGAGGTCACAGCCAAACAAGGGGCAAGAAATAGCGCGGAAAACCAAAGATCACCCGGATGAAGGCATCGCGGTTAACCATTCTTTCTTATCCCGGCTATCCGTGTTGTCCGTGGTTTCCGGATGCGCGCACCGCGCGCGTCGTCGGGCCTGAGACTCGACAGCCTTCTCTGCCAGGGCCCGGCCGGCGACGCACGAAGAAAATGATCGCGGGATCGCCGCGTCCGCGCCGGGCAGACGTGCTCGACCGATCACCATCTACCCACCTCTGAAGACGCTAAAGGTCGTACACAACCAGATGCCGGTGGCCCGAGACAGGTCTGCCTCGCCGGTGGTTGGATGTCGAGATCCGCGCGAATCGCCGTTGACCGCAACTTGGGTCTTTCGCTATCGTCTCCGCGCATGGCAGCCTCGCCGACGGCGCTCCGCGCCAAGGCTGCGCGCTGCTAGCTCGCTGGCGCAAGGCACAGAGCGATGAACGGGTGGTACGGACATCAAAGCGATTCGACGCGCGCATCACGCGCTTCGAGCGTCGCTGCGCGCCGGCACGACGGCGGTCGCCGCGCGGCGACGGGATTTTGGCTGGGCGCGGTGCTGTTGGCCGTGTTTTTGGGTTGCGCGTCCAGGAGCTATGTTTCCGTTCGCCGAGTGCCGCAGAATCCGCTGACCGGCCCTCTGCATCTGCTGGCGCGCAGCGGCCCCAAACCGACCGAGCGGACGCGCCAATTGCTGCGACGATACGACCTGGTCGACACCCAGAACCACAACCCCAAGGCCGTCTTGCAAAAGTTGGAAGAGCAGATTGCGAGCGAGCCGACGTTGGAAAAGACGTACGCCTACGCCGAACTGGGCTATATCCAGGCGAAGAAAGCCCAGGCGCTGGGGCAACAGTCCGCGGCGCTGGATCTGTACAGCGCGGCGGTCGCGCACGCCTATCTGTATCTGTTCGCTCCGCAGTACGCGCGCGAGCGAAACGCCTACGACCCGCAATTTCGCCGAGCCTGCGACATCTATAACGCGGCGCTCGAAGACGTGTTGCGGATCATGAACAAACAGGGACGCCTGAGTCCCGGGCAGACCTACACGATCGAGGCCGACGACCAGCATTTGGATGTGCAGGTCGTCACGTGCGGGCTGTGGAAGCCGGACGATTTCGAGCGGTTCGAGTTCGTGTCGGACTACGAAGTCAAAGGTTTGAGCAACCGGTATCAGACCTATGGGCTGGGCGTGCCCCTGATCGCGATCCACCGCAGCCGAGGCAGCGACGATTCGGCCGCGCAATTCTATCCGCGGGGAATGAGTTTTCCCGTCACGGCGATCCTGCGGGCCGTCGAAAAACCCTGTGCGGCGCCAGGCGAAACGCGGCACATCGGCTGTGCATTGGAGCTGCACGATCCGCTGGCGTACGACCAGGTCCGAGTCGCCGATCGGCTCGTCCCGCTCGAGACGGACCTCACCACGCCGCTGGGGCTGTCGTTGGATCAGCGCGAATTCAGCGGGATCGGCTTGGCGACCTGGGGACTGCTCAATCCCCGGTCGGCCCAGCAGCGGCAGGGTCTGTACATGCTCGAGGCGTTCGACGCGCGCAAGATTCCCGTGATCCTGGTGCATGGTCTGTGGTCCAGCCCCGAGACGTGGACCGAGATGCTAAACGACCTGCGGAGCCTGCCGGAGATCCGCAACCGATACCAATTCTGGGCGTATCTGTACCCGACCGGCCAGCCTTTCTGGTACAGCGCCACGCAGATGCGCGACGATCTACAGTCCGTTCGCGCAACGCTCGATCCCGAGCGCCGCTGGCCGGCGCTGAACGAGATGGTTCTGGTCGGCCACAGCATGGGCGGACTGGTGTCTCGGTTACAGGCGCTGCCTGGCGGCGAGCCCTACTGGCGAATGATGACCGATCGCCCGTTCGACGAGCTGCAAACGGACGACGAGACGCGCGAGCGGCTTGCGCATACGTTGTTCTTCCGCCCGAATCCGGATATCCGGTGCGTGATCACGATCGGCACGCCGCACCGCGGCAGCGACTTTGCCAATGATTACACGCGCTGGGTAGGCCGCAAGCTGATCAAGCTGCCCACCATGCTGGTCCAGACCAAAACGAAAATTCTGCGCGACAACCCGGGGTTCTTCCGGAATTCCGACCTGTTCACGATCAACACGAGCATCGACTCGCTATCGCCCGACTCGCCCCTGTTCCCGGTGATGCTGGCGTCGCAGCGACCGCCGTGGGTCAAGTTCCATAACATCGTCGGCGTCGTCTCGAAGAAAAAACTGCTGGGGCGGATCAGCGAATCCGGCGACGGCGTGGTCAGCTATGAAAGCGCCCATTTGGACGACGCCGACTCGGAGATCGTCGTCGATGCGGACCACGTCGGCATCCACCAGCATCCGCGGGCCATCTGGGAGGTCCGCCGCATCCTTCTGGAACATTCGCAGGCGATGTACGCCGAGCTGGCCCGCCCGCGGACCGTGACGGCCGCTTGGCCATTGGAGCTCGAACGGCCGGCGGACAACGTCCCCGGCCGAGACGCGGCGGTTTTTTCGATCCATGATTGAGGCTGGGCAGCGCTGCGCGGCGCTGGACGCCGTCGCGAACCTGACAAAACCGACAGAGGAGACAGCGTGCTCGGGGACGGGCGGATTTCAGTCTGGTCCGGACTAGCCCTGCTAGCGGCGGTCGTGATCGCACCCGGTTGCCACTCGAATCGGGTGCGAGACATTACCGACGTGCTGTCCGCCGACGAGCTGGCCCGCGCGTGGGCCCCGTCCAACTATCGCTCGTGGATCCCGGCCCAAGCCGTCCTGGCGACGGCGGAACTGCGCGGCGACGAGCTGACGGTTCACAACATCCGCAACTGCCAGTATCTGAGCGCCGACGATTACGTCGTCCGCCACTACGACAAGACATTCGACCTGCGGCAACTGCGGAGCGTCGATTTTGTGACCGTGCCGTTTCGCGAGACGCCCACGCTGGCGCATACGATGCTGAGCTTTGGATTTGCCGACGGACAGTTTCTGGCGATCTCCGTCGAAGCCCGCTACGAGCAGGGCGAGACGTATTCGCCGATCAAAGGCGCGATGCGGCAATACGAGCTGATGTACGTCGTCGCCGACGAACGGGATGTCATCGGGCTGCGCGCCAAACACCGCAAGGACGATATCTATCTGTACCCGACCCGATCAACTCCCGAGTTCGCCCGCGCGCTGCTGCTGGACATGCTCGCCCGGGCGAACAAGCTGGCGGCCGAGCCCGAGTTCTACGACGCATTGACCAACAATTGCACGACCAACATCGTGGCCCACGTGAACCGAGTCCGCCCGGGACGCGTGCCGCTGAACATCGGCACGTTGCTGCCCGGCTATGCTGATCGACTGGCATACGATCTGGGGTTGCTCGACGCGCAACTGCCGTTTGAAAAACTGAAGCGCCAGGCCCTGATCAGCCGTGTGGCGTCGCGGTATGTTGACGCGGGTGATTTCTCGCAACGGATTCGGCAACGGTGAACGGCGGAACGCAAATGGTGGATTGGGATCGAGTCGCGGCACAGACGTTCGTCGCCGAATGGATCGAGCGCGACGAGTTGCCGTCGACCAATGATTTCGCGCTGCGCCAAGCGCGCGACGGCGGGCGGCGGCTGCCGCTGCTGGTTCTGACGGCGCGCCAGACGCAGGGGCGCGGACGCGGCGTGAACCGCTGGTGGTCGTCCGCCGGATCGCTGACGTTCTCGCTGCTGTTGGACCTGCGCGCCGCGCTGCCGTCTTCCGAAACGCGGACCTCGATTTCGCTGGTCGTCGGCTTGAGTGTCTGCGAGGCTTTGGCGACGCTGACCCCGGGCCATCGGTGCGAGCTGAAGTGGCCCAACGATGTATTGTTGGACGGAAAGAAGGTCTGCGGAATTCTGGTCGAATCGCCCGCCGCTCCGCCCGGACACGCGGTGCTCGGAATCGGGATCAACGTCAACAATTCGTTCGCGGACGCGCCGGCCGAGTTGCGGCGGACGGCGATCAGTCTGCGCGATGCGACGGGCGCGACGCACGATCTGACGGACGCGCTGATCCGCGTCTTGCAGCAGTTGGCGTCGCGGCTGGCCGACGTTGCGACGGGCGGACTTCGTCTCTCGACGGCGTGCGCGCCATGGTCCGCGCTGGATGGACGATCGATCGTGGTTCAGGCGAACCGGCAGCGCATCACGGGATTGTGCGCCGGCATCGACGACGACGGCGCGCTGGTCGTCGCGACCTCGCAAGGGCGTCGACGCATTTTCTCGGGGACCGTCGAATCGTTCGATCGGTAGCGGCGCCACGGCCTGTTCCCGGGCCGTCGCGCCGCCAGGGGGCCGGCTGGCGCGATCAAAAGGCCGGAAACTGCGGAGCTTAGGTGAAATTGGTTTTGCAAGGCTGTTGCGCAGCACGGACGACGAGAATCGTGTTGGCCGAAGGCCATCTTCAACGTAGCCTGGGGCAACGCCCCAGGAAGCAAAGACGACAGCAACCGTCTTGGCCGAAGGCCATGATCACCGTGTCGCCTCCGCCCGCATGAATATGGCCTTCGGCCAAAAGAGGCTCGCGCGCGGCGCCCGTCCTGGGGCGTTGCCCCAGGCTACGGTGAGCGGAGGCCTTCGGCCAAACAGGGTCAACGGCGCTGCTGCGCTCAAACGCGCAACAGCCGAAGCGGCCGTCGTTTAAGAAATTGACCGGGCCAGAGGCTTATCGCCTGCGGCAGCCACCGCCCCAGATTCCCCGCCCACCGCCCGCCTACGTAACCGAAACGGTCTCGACGCTCGCCCCGGGCTGCGTTATCCGTTCGAACACGAACTCGTCCCCGTGGCTGTCCACCTGGAAACCGTCGCCTTCGGCCGTCGAGCCGCGCAACAATTCGGTCGCCAGCGGATTTTGGATCCGCTGCTGAATCACGCGCCGCAGCGGTCGCGCGCCGTAGGCCGGATCGAAACCCAGCGAGGCGATCAGGCCGCGGGCGGCCTCGGTGACGCGCAGCGTCAATCCCTGGCGTTCCAATTGCCGCCGCAGCAGCGCGACCTGCAGGTCGACGATCTTTCTGATCTCGCGACGATCCAGCGGATGGAACACGATGGTCTCGTCGATGCGATTGAGGAACTCGGGCAGAAAATGCCCACGGACGGCGTCCATCGCCGCCTGGCGAATCTCGGTGTCGCTCTCGCCCTCCTGCGACAGTTGCTGAATCGCCTGGCTGCCGACGTTGCTGGTCATCACCACGATGGTGTTGCTGAAATCGACGGTGCGGCCTTGGTTGTCCGTCAGCCGCCCATCGTCCAAGACCTGCAACAGGATGTTGAACACGTCCCGATGAGCCTTCTCCATCTCGTCCAGCAGGACGACGCAATACGGCCGTCGGCGAACGGCTTCGGTCAGCTTGCCGCCTTCTTCATAACCCACATAGCCCGGCGGCGCGCCGATCAATCGGCTGACCGTATGCCGTTCCATGAACTCGCTCATGTCCAAGCGGACCATGGCGTTTTCATCGTCGAACAGCACCTCGGCCAACGCCTTGCACAGCTCGGTCTTGCCGACGCCCGTCGGCCCCAGGAACAGGAACGAACCGATCGGGCGGCGCGGATCCTGCAGGCCGCTCCGGCTGCGGCGGACCGCATTGGACACGGCCTCGACGGCTTCGTCCTGGCCGATCACGCGTTGGTGCAAACGGGTCTCCATGACCAGCAGCTTGGCCCGCTCGGTTTCCATCATGCGGCTGACCGGCACGCCGGTCCAGACGCTGACCACTTCGGCGATCTCTTCTTCGGTCACTTCTTGACGCAGCAGGCGGCGCTGCGTGCTCGGACGCACCGCGCCGTCCTCCTCGACCGCTTCGCTTCGCTGGCGCAATTGGCGCCGCGAGACGTCTAGTTCGTACAGCTTCTGATATTCCTCTTCGCTCACCGGCTCGCCGCGCGCCTGCTTGTCCTTGATCGCGACATCGAGCTGCCCGAACGCCACGTCGACCCGCGCGGCTTCCTGGCGGATCTTCTGGACGTCGTCCAGCCCCAGCTTCTCGGCTTCCCATTGCTCGCGGAGGCTGGCTTCCTTGCGTTTCAGTTCGTCGATTTCCGCTTCGATCTCCGCCAGCCGCTCGCGCGCGGTGTCCTCGGTTTCGTCCGCCAACTGACGCGCCGCCAACTGCAACTGGCGCAAGCGGCGCTGGACCTCGTCGATCTCCGTCGGCACGCTCTGGGCTTCCATCGCCAGGCGGCTGGCGGCTTCGTCCATCAGGTCGATAGCCTTGTCGGGCAGGAAGCGATCGGTGATGTAACGATGCGACAGCTCGGCCGCGGCGACCAGCGCCGAGTCCTTGATCTTGACGCCGTGATGGGTCTCGTAGCGCGGTTTGAGTCCCCGCAGGATGGCGATCGTATCCTCGACCGTCGGCTCGCCGACGTACACCGGCTGAAACCGCCGTTCGAGCGCCGCGTCCTTTTCGATGTGTTGGCGGTATTCGTCCAGCGTCGTGGCGCCGATGCACCGCAGCTCGCCCCGGGCCAACGCGGGCTTCAACAAATTGGCCGCGTCGGCGCTGCCTTCGGCCCGCCCCGCGCCCACCACCGTGTGCAACTCGTCGATGAACAGGATCACCTGACCGCCCGCGTCCTGGACCTCGCGCAGCACGGCCTTGAGCCGCTCTTCGAATTCGCCGCGAAACTTGGCGCCGGCGACCAGCGCGCCCATGTCGAGCGCGATGACGTGTTTGTTCTTCAGACTCTGCGGCACGTCGCCGGCAACCAGACGCAGCGCCAAGCCTTCGGCGATGGCCGTCTTGCCAACGCCAGGCTCGCCGATCAACACCGGGTTGTTCTTGGTGCGCCGCGACAGCACCTGAATCACGCGGCGAATCTCGCTGTCCCGGCCGATCACCGGATCCAGTTTGCCTTGGTTGGCGCGTTCCACCAGGTCGATCCCGTAGCGCTGCAGGGCCTGGAACTTGTCTTCCGGCGTTTGGTCGCTCACCCGGCTGCTGCCGCGAATTGTGCGCAAGGCGGCCAGAATATCCTCTGCTCGAACCCCGTGCACCTGAAGCAAGTCGCGAGCCTTGCAGGCTGTCTTCGTGAGCGCCAGCAGCAGATGCTCGGTCGACACAAAGTCGTCCTTCATGGACGCGGCTTCGTTGGCGGCGGCTTGCAGGGCTTGTTCCAAACCCGCGCTGAGCTGCGCCGCCGAGCCGCCGCTGACCTTGGGCAGGCGGCTCAACTCGCCGTCGAGCAATTCGGCGAGCTGACCGATGTTGACGCCGATCTTGTCGAAGATCGGCTTGACGATCCCGTCGCGTTGCGCCAGCAGGGCCGCCAGCAGATGCAGGGAATCAATTTCCGGATGGCCGTGTTCGTGCGCCGCTGCTTGGGCCGCTGCCACAGCCTCCTGGGCCTTGACCGTTAATTTGTCAAATCGAAAGTTCATCGGAACACGAGCCTTGAAAATGCGGTGTCGGCCGCCGTGTGATCGCTCGCCGCACAGGCGACCAGAGCGCGTCCGCCGCGGGACGAAACGCCGCGTGCATCTCACTCAGCTAAAGACATCAAACGAAACCAACCGATGCGGCGGGGGGCGAAGAAGACTGCCGCACCGGTCCATCGGCGAGCTGCGCGGCATGGCTGACGCGGCTCGCAGCCACCGCCACGCCGGGGCGCCCGTCGTCGGCCTGCGTGCCGCGCGAGGGGCGCCGTGGATCGCCCGTCAGACAAGTCGCACCGCGCGAAAGCGACCTTTCGCGCGGCAAAGATCATCCGACGGGACGGAAGACGCGTCCGTCCCGTCGGATCCATCGGACGGACGCTCAGTCCTTGACTTCGAACTCGGCGTCGATCGCATCATCCTTGTGGCCTCCGGTCGGCGGTGCGTCAGCCGCGGCCTCGGCATGGCTGGCCGTCTGTCGCTCGTACAGCATCTTGCTGAACGCGTGTGACGCCTGCTCGAGCTCGTTGACCGCCGACTTGATCGCCGCCGTGTCTTCGGTTTTGGCCGCGGCGCGGACCTTTTCGATGGCTTGGTTCAACGGGTCTTTGTCGCTTTCGCCGATCTTGTCCGCATGCTCTTTCATCAGCTTTTCCAACTGATAGCACATCTGGTCCGCTTGGTTGCGGGCCTCGACCAGCTCGAACTTGCGGCGGTCTTCGTCCGCGTGCTCTTCGGCGGCCTTGCGCATCCGCTCGATCTCCGCCTCGGACAGACCGGACGATTGTTCGATCCGCACCGACGCTTCCTTCGAGGTTCCCAGGTCACGGGCCGTGACGTTCAGAATCCCGTTTTGATCGATGTCGAACTTGACTTCGATCTGCGGCATGCCGCGGGGCGCCGGCGGGATGCCCTCGAGGTTGAACTCGCCCAACAGGCGGTTGCCCTCGGCCATTTTGCGCTCGCCCTGGTACACCTTGACCGTCACCGCCCGCTGGTTGTCCGCCGCGGTGCTGAAAACCTGTTTCTTCTCGGTCGGAATCGTCGTGTTGCGCTCGACCAGCGCTGTCATGATCCCGCCCTCGGTCTCGATGCCCAGCGTCAGCGGCGTGACGTCCAGCAGCAACACGTCGCGCCGATCACCGGCCAATACGCTGCCCTGAATGGCTGCGCCGACCGCGACCACCTCGTCGGGGTTGACTCCCTTGTGAGGCTCCTTGCCGAAGATCTCGCGAACCACGGCCTGGACCTTGGGGACGCGCGTCGACCCGCCGACCAGCACGACCTCGTCGATGTCGGAGGGCTTGAACTTGGCGTCCTTCATCGCCTGATTCACCGGACCGCGGCAACGCTCGATCAGGTCGTCGATCAGCGACTCGAACTTGGAACGCGTCACCGTGATCTGCAGGTGTTTCGGGCCCGATGCGTCGGCGGTGATGAACGGCAGGTTGATGTCCGTCTGGGGCAGCGTGCTCAGCTCTTTCTTCGCCTTTTCACACGCCTCTTGCAGTCGCTGCAGGGCCATCGTGTCTTTGCGCAAATCGATCCCCTGGTCGCGTTTGAACGTGTCGGCGACATAGTCCAACAGGCGATGATCGAAGTCGTCGCCGCCCAGATGCGTATCGCCGCTGGTGCTGACCACCTCGAACACCTTGTGCCCGTCTTCTTCGTCCACGCGCAACACCGAGACATCGAACGTGCCGCCGCCGAGATCGAAGACCACGATCTTTTCGCTCGCTTTCTTGTCCAGTCCGTAGGCCATTGCGGCCGCCGTCGGCTCGTTGATGATCCGCGCCACCTCGAGCCCGGCGATCTGGCCGGCGTCCTTGGTCGCCTGGCGTTGCGAGTCGTTGAAGTACGCGGGCACCGTGATGACCGCCTTGTTGACCTTGTGCCCCAGATACGCCTCGGCGGCCTCTTTCAGTTTGCGCAGCGTCTTGGCCGAGATCTCTTGTGGCGTGTAGGCCTTGCCGTCGATCTCGACTTTGACGTAATCCCCCGACGCGCCGACGATTTTGTACGGCACGATCTTCTCTTCCGCCTGCACCTCGTGATGCCGACGCCCCATGAATCGCTTGATCGACGCAACCGTGCGATGCGGGTTCGTGACCGCTTGACGGCGCGCCGGTTCGCCGACCAGCGTCTCGCCCCGATCCGTAAACGCGACGACGCTCGGCGTCAGCCGATTGCCTTCGGCATTCGGAATTACCTTGACTTCCGAGCCGTCCATCACGGAGACGACCGAGTTCGTTGTGCCTAAATCGATCCCAATAATTTTTTCGCCTTGTGCCATCGCAGCTTTTCCTTTCCCAGATTTCAGGCAATGTCTGGCATCGTGTCGCGCGCGTTCGCGGCACGTCGTACTTCCGCGCTCGACACCGGTCGCTGCGACCGCCTCAGTCTGCGGAATGCCACTCTCGATTTGTCAACCCGCGGCGAACCGTCGCGATCCGCGCGGCGAACGCCGGTTGTGGCAATATAAAAGCAAAGTGCGTGCCACAAGAGCAATGTTTCTTGTAACTCGCGTTATGATAAATACTTAGAGTTGTTTTTCTCGTTGACGTGGCAAGGCCATCCCGAACGAAACCGTCCCGGTCTGCCATTTTGACACGCGGTTCCGCGAGGCGTGGAAACAGGACTTTTGGCCCAATCAGCGACGAGTAGCCGGATAGGAGACTTCACGACACGCGCCGCACCGATTACATTTCCAGATGGCGAAAGCGCGCCGTCCGTCCTGAGCTGTCAGTCCTGAACACGAATGAGGCCCGGGAACATGTCACAACCTAGCCCTGCACAACCCAGCCCTGCCAAGAAAACGGTTTCTCCGTCAGCCGCGGTCGCTTTACGACGAAAAGCCGACAAACTCGCGTCGAATCTGGTGCGTCTGCTGAACGAGTACGCCGGATGCAGCGAAAAACTGGCTCGACTCCGGCTCGAACAAGGCGAGTCTCTGGACGAGGCCCAGACCGGAGCGCAGCGGATCGACCAAGCCCTGGCGGCGCACAAAGGCCCGCTGCCGGAACGGGCCGTGCAGGCGATCCTTCGCGAACTGCACAGCGGCGCGCAGGCCCTGGTCAGGCCCGTGCGGGCCGCTTATCTCGGACCGATGTACAGCTACAGCCATCTGGCTGCCGTCGAACGATTCGGCAACAGCGCCGAACTGGTGCCCGTGGCCACGATCGCGGCGGTGTTCGAAGCGCTGAGCCGCAAGCAGGTGGATTTCGGCCTGGTTCCGATCGAGAATTCGACGGACGGCCGGATCGCCGATACGCTGGGGATGTTCACCCGGTCGCCCGCGCGGATCTGCGGCGAGGTCCAACTGCGGATCCATCATTTTCTGCTCGGCCGCGGCGAGCGGGCGAACATCAAAGAAGTGTACAGCAAGCCGCAGGCGCTCTCGCAATGCCGCAACTGGCTGGCCCGGCACGTCCCCGCGGCCCGTCTGGTCGAGATCACCAGCACGGCGGCCGCCGCCCAGCTTGCGGCGGAAAAGCCGGGCGCCGCGGCGGTTGCCAGCCGCCAGGCGGCGACCAACTATGGCCTGGATATCCTGGCGGAAAAGATCGAAGACAACGAACACAATCTCACTCGGTTCGCGGTGATCAGCGACCGCGAGGCGCGTCGCACGGGCCGAGACAAGACGGCGTTGATGTTCGAAATCGCCCACGCGCCGGGGTCGCTCGCGGATACGATGATGATCTTCAAACGCAATCGGCTGAATCTGACCTGGATCGAATCCTTTCCGATGCCCAGCACGGTGAGCGAGTACCTGTTCTTCGTTGAATTGGAGGGGCATCACGAGGACGCCAAAGTCAAACGCGCGCTCGAGTCGCTGCGACGCAAGACCAGGCGGATGGAAGTCCTGGGAGCATACCGCCGTTCCGATCCCGTCGAAGCGCCTTGATCGGACAAGGGAAGACCGAAGGCGAACAAGACGCCTACAACCAAGACGACCAATAGCGCGGGATCGCGCGACGAGGACCGAGCAGCCGCGCGAGGCGCGACAACGCCTCGCGCCCCGCCGGGCGTCGCGCAATGGGCGCGGGCGATTCACGGCTTCGTCGGCGCGTCGGACCCGGCAGCGCCCGGATGGTAGACGCCTGGTTTGTCCACGCCGTCCCCAGTCCAATCTCCGGCGACGGGCAGGTCGCCGGGGCCACCCAGCGAAAAGACGGCATCGTGTGCGTCGAGTTCGTGATTTCCGTTCATATCCACGATCCAGATGCCGTTGCGAAACACGCCGATCCGCGAGACTCCATCGCCGGCAAAGTCGCCCACGACCGGCAAGTCGCCCGGTTGGCCGAACTGGAACACCCGATCGTTTTCGGACCAACGGCCGTCGCCGTCGATGTCCAGCCGCCACTGGCCATCGCGAAACACGCCGATGTTCTTGATCCCGTCGCCCGACCAGTCGCCGGTGACGGGGATCTGGGAGCCGACGCCGTACCGGAACACGTGATCGATCACGTCCGCCCGCGTCGCGCCGACCGCCGCTCGCCGCAGCAGGCGCACGCCGCTCGCCGCGTCTTCCACCTGCGGCGGGACATTTTTGGGTTTCGGTACGGAAGGCCGTCGGTTCCGCATGTCGGGCAGGCCGGACTCGACTTGCATCGCCCGCGGATCGCCCGGCCACTCGGGGCCGAAAATTCCAAGATCGTCTTTGCCGTCGCCGTTCCAGTCCCCGGACACGGGATAGTCGAACTCGTTGCCCAACCGGGCCCACAGATCATCGTCGTCCCAGCGACCGTTGCCGTTGAGGTCCAGGAAAAAGTGTCCGTGACGGTATACGCCGACTTCGGTCACCCCGTCGCCGTTCCAATCGCCGACGATCGGGATGCTGTCGGCGTCGCCGAACACCAGTTCGCGAGCCGCTTGTACGCCATCGGGACTGTCGATCCGCGTGCCCAGTGTCCAGCGGCCTTGGTCCAGCGGCTGGGCGTACCAGTCCCGGACATCCAGAAATGCCACGCTGCGCCAGAACATGCTGCCCGGCGCGGCCGGGTCGCGCGCGCCCCGCGGCGCGCCGCCATCGATGACGCTCAGATGCCAACTGAAGGTCTGCGCGCCGCCGACGCCGGTCACGAGAAATCGCAGCGGGCTGTGGGGCGGCGGCGGCACAATCATCGGCGGCTTGACGGGCGGCGCAAGCAGTGGAAGCGGCGACGACGGCGACACAAACTCGCGCGGCGGCTCGGACGGCGGGACCAGTTGCTCGCGATCGACGGCGATCTCGCTGAAGTTGTTCTCCCGCGAATCGTCGCCGGGCGCCAACGGAATCGCGACGATGGCGTCCCACGCGGGGTAATGTTCGCGCCTGATTCGCAGCGCCGGATCGATGGCCGTGTCAGGATTGAAGGCCTGGCCGCCGATCGTCCCCGGCGTGTCCAGCCCGTCCAGCCAGCCCGCCGGCTGGATCTCGGTCACGTCGTACAGGCCCGCGGCCAATCCCAGAAACTCGTAGTATCCATCCGCGTTCGTTTGGACCTTGATCGGACCGGGTTGGTAGGCGCCCGGCAGCGCCTGTTCGCCCAAAATCGGCAGTCCCGTCCGCGCGTCTCGAAGCTCGAGGACCACGCCCTCCAAGGGCAGATCGTCGGCAGTTCGCTGGCCGTCGCGCAGCGTCCAGAGGTCCGCGGGCTCGTCGCCGTACGAGAACTGCAGCCGCGGACCGTCCTGAAAGACGTATCCGGACAGCCGTGCCGCGGGCAGCTCGAAGAAATCATACTCCGTCAATCCCGCGCCCGCCGGAACGACGATCTCCGAGATCCTGTCGGCAACCGAAGCGTCGCCGCCGTGCGAACCTGCCTGCTGGCCGCCGTGGAAATATTCCCGCGGCTGATCTTCTTGGACGGCGTATTGCCCGGGGCGCAATTGGTCAAACCGATACCGACCCGCGGCGTCCGTGCTCGTCTGGGTCAAAATCCGGCCGGTCGAGTCCAGCAGCCGAATGACGACTCCGGCCAACGGCCGTTCGTCCGCGTCCCGGCGACCGTTGGCGTTGCGATCCAGATAGACCGATCCCGTCAGGCTGCTCGGCGGGACTTCGCAGAAATCGTAGTCGACCAGGTGACGCCCCGAGCCGACCACGATCTGGCTGATGATGTCTTCCAGGCTCGCGTCGCCGCCGCCCGAACCGACGCGCTGGCCGCCTTGAAAATAGCCCGACGGTTGGTGCTCGCGAATCGTATAGACGCCGGGCGCCAGGTCGGCGAACCGATACCGACCCTGCCCATCGGTCTGGGTGGCGGCGATCGATCGTCCGCCGCTGTCCAGTAGCTCGATGGTCACGCCGGCCAGCGGAGATTCGTCCGGATCGAATTGACAGTCCAAGTCCAGATCGGCGAACACCTGTCCGGCGATGCTGCCGGGCAGCAATTCGCCGAAGTCGTAGTCGCGGCCGACGTCGCCCCAGCGCAGGTCGATGCCGTGGATCTCGTCGCCCGGATTGATCGCTGTTCCCCGCGTCACGCCGCCAACCGTGCCGGGCGAGTCCGGACCATCTAGGAATCCGTCCGGTTGGACTTCGACGACGGCATAGCGGCCGGCGCGCAGGTCGCGAAACTCGTACCCGCCGTCCGAATCGGTCTGCCGCGTCGCCACGACGTTTCGCTGCTCGTCCAGCAGCCGGATCGTAACGCCGCTCAGCGGCTCGTCGTTCGCGTCGCGGCGTCCATCGTTGTTGCGGTCGTGATACACGTGTCCGCCGAGCGACGCGGGTGCGTATTCGCAGAAATCGTAATCGAGCGCCGTCTGGCCGGACATCAGCGCGATCTGGCTGATCGTATCGTTCGCGGTCAGCGCGCCCACCGTCCGTCCGTCGATCGTCCCCACGCGGTCCGGCCCGTCGATCAACCCGGCCGGCGTGTGCTCGACGATCGTGTACGTTCCCGGCAGCAGCCCTTCGAAACGGTAATTGCCCTGCGCGTCGGTGCGCGTTTCGGCGATCTGCGAGCCGGCCGCATCCAACAACCGGACGCGGACATCGGCCAGCGGCGGCTGGGAGCCTCCCGGCACATAGCATTCGCCGTCCGGGCCGGCCAGATGCACACTGCCGCGGATCGAGGCCCACCGAAGTTCGCCGAAGTTGTATTCGACCCCTTCGTCGCCCCAGCGGAGCTCGATCTGGCTGATCCGATCGCCCGGCTCGTCTGCGACGCCCACGACCTGTCCAGCGACTCGCCCGGCGCGATCCCGTCCGTCGATCCAGCCGTCCGGCTGCGTCTCGGTCACGACATACGTGTCGGCCCGCAAGCCGCTGAACTGATAGTATCCCCGCGCATCGGTCGTCGTCGTGGCGACAATCTGGCCCGTGGAATCCCGCAGGCTCAGGCGGACTTCGGCGATCCCGTCCTCGCCCGCCTCGCGCAAGGCGTTGTTGTTCCGGTCGTGGTACACGTAGCCGGCAAGCTGCGCCGGTAGATATTCGCAGAAATCATACTCGACGGCCCGCTGGCTCGAGGCGATCGTGATCTCGCCGATCATCCCGTCGGCGACGATGCGTCCGATGGTCTGACCGTCGATCCTGCCGACGTGCTCTTGCCCATCGATCAACCCCGCGGGCGTCACTTCGACGACGGCGTACGTTCCGGGCGACAGTCCGACGAAGCGATAGCGGCCGTCCGCGTCGGTGACGGTCTCGCTCAGCACCCGGCCGGCGCTGCCCAGCAGGCGGACGGTGACGTCGGCCAACGGAACGCGCGTCGCGCCGTCCACAAAGCAATCGCCAAACCGATCGGCCAGGCAGACCTGTCCTTCGATCGACGCGGGCACGAGTTCGCCGAAGTTGTATTCGACGCCGACATCCCCCCCGCCCAGGAAAATGTCTTCCAGCGCGTCGCCCGGATTGCGCGCGGCGCCGCGCGTTTGGCCGCCCACTGTTCCGACCGAATCCAAACCGTCCAGATATCCGGCCGGCTGGTCGGGCTGCACGATCCGATACAGGCCGGGCGCCAACCCCGTGGCGACGTAATGCCCCGCGCTGTCCGTCGT
The DNA here is from genome assembly GCA_032229885.1 of Candidatus Anammoximicrobium sp. Classification (GTDB taxonomy): domain Bacteria; phylum Planctomycetota; class Planctomycetia; order Pirellulales; family Pirellulaceae; genus Anammoximicrobium. The sequence goes on from JAVYAJ010000067.1 coordinate 26,538, forward strand.
CACGGTCACCGGCGCCTGTGGGCTGACGGCGTTGATCGCCGAGACCACGATCCGCACGCCGCTCAACCCTTCTTCGCCCGCGTCGCGCCGCCCGTCGTTGTTGCGATCGTGGTAGACATAGCCGCCGATCTGGGCCGGCGCCGCCTCGGCGAAATCGAAGTCGACGGCGTGCGTCCCGCCCAGCGGGATCGCGATGTCGGTCAGGATGTCGTGATCGCCGGCCACCGTGCCGCCGGTCGCCGTGCCCGCCACGGTCCCGGGAATCGCGCCCACGCTGAACAGGCCCTCGGGTTGCGCCTCGCGCACCTGGTAGACGCCCGGCTCGAGATCCAATTCGACACCAAAAGTGTATCTTCCCTGCGCGTCCGTCCGCGTCGTATGGCCTGTGAACCGATACTGGTCGCCGTCCAGTCGCCACAGCGCCAGCGCGACATCGGCCAACCCCGGTTCGTCGGCATCCTGCCGCAGATCCAGATTCGCGTCCAGAAACACCGTGCCGGACACCGAGACCGGCAGCGGCCGCTGGACGGCCTGGGTGACAGCCCCCGCCGTTCGGTCGCGTTTGCCCAGATGATCGTCCGGCGGCAGGTCCAGGCCCGTGCCGGCCAGATTGGGGTCGTACCGATTGCGGAACTCGGCGGTCACCTCGACATCGTGATAGTGCGCGGCGGAAAACGTGGCGTTCAATCGCGTGCCTTGGAACTCGATCCCCGACGTGATGGGGTCGAGGCCATCGTTGATCTCGTCGATGTCGGTCAGGCCCGGCGCGAAGTGCTGCACCTCGTCGACGTCGATGGAAAAAATGAGTTTGTCGCCGGCTTGAAAGCCGCTCAGATCCAGCACCAGAAGCGAGCTGCCATCTTCGACCGTCGCGCGGACCGTGGCCCGCGGATCGGCCGTCTGCAACGCGACCAGCGTGAACGGATGGGCATGGTCGGCGCCCAATCCGCCTTCGACCGTGTCAAAGATCAGATCGCCGACGCTCAAGCCCCGTTGGTTCTGGTCGGCGTCGATCACGACCCGGGTCAGCCGCGTACCCTCGGCGCCGCCGACGAACGTCAGCTCGAACGTATCGGGGTGTTCGTCCGAACCACTGTCCTCCTCGATATAGACCGCGCCCACGTACAGCGGGGCCGCCGACAGCAACTGGCGCGGTTCCATCAGTTCAAAGCCGCGCGGACGGCGCGGTTCGGTCAAGATCCGCCGCAGCGCAGACCGTCGGCGACGGGCGATTCGGCGGACCAGCCTCTTGGCGTGCGTGAACAGTGGCAAGATTCACCTCCGTGTCTGGCAGTCCCTGTACGGGATCGCGGCCCCCTGGGCCGGCCAGCGCGTCATTTCAACTCGGTCGCGGGCCGCGGGCCCTCGGCGACGCGCTCCTGGATCGTCCAGATTCGAACGACCGTGTCGTAACTGCCGGAAACCAGAATCTGACCGTTGCTGTCCAGGGATGTCACACTGCCCTGGTGTCCCGTCAACTGCCCCACCTCGCGCCCGGTCGCCACGTCCCACAGCCGGATCAGGTTGTCGCTGCCGCCGGCGGCCAATTCGTGGGGACCAAAAAAAGCCAGCGAGAAAATCTTGGCGGGCCGCCGCGGCAGGTCGCGTCCACTGTGGCTGGTCAACGACCAGACGTGGATCTTGCCGTCTTCGCCCGACGACGCCAACTGCGCGCCGTCCGACGAGAACGCCAAGGCGCGAACCCGGCCTTGGTGCGCCGTGTAATCCTCGGGGCCTTGGTCGCCCTGCAACCGCCAGATCCGTATTTTCCCGTTGCGCCCACCGGCCGCCAGCAGGCGCCCGTCGGGCGAGAACGACAACGCCCGCAGATCGTCGCCCGGACCCTGTAATTCACCGACTAGCTTGCGCGTCGCCGTGTCGTACAGACGAACTTGAGCGGCAAAGCCGCTGGTTGCCAACCGTGTCCCGTCCCGACTCCAGGCCAACTCGGTCACCGCCTGACCGCCCTGGTCCAGGGTGCAAGCCGGCTCGGCGATCTCCGGGTTCCACAGCATGACGCGCCCATCGTGCCCGGCAGACGCCAACATCCGGCCATCGTTCGAGAACTTGACCGCATGAACCCAATCCTGGTGCCCCACCAGGCATTGCACCACGCGACCCGCGGCGACGTTCCACAAGTAGATCCGATGATCGTCGCCCGCGGCAGCGAGCAAGGCGCCGCCGGGCTGCAGACAAACGGTCGTCACGACGGGCGCCGCGCCAGCACTGCCGCCAGACTGCATCTGGACCGCGGCGCACGGCCAGTTGTCGCCCCGTTGCTCGCCTGCCATCCCGCGCAGCGCCGCGAGCAGGCACGCTGTCAGAACGAGCGCAGCGGCCATGCGCCGCGCCGGGCGTCTGCGAGCCGCCCGCCGTGTCGCCGCGGCCGGAGACAGCGTCTCGAACCTGTTGTCGCGCGCGACGGACATCACGATTGTCTTCCCTTCATCATCCTTTGGCTCCTCCAAGGTCTTGCCCGACGTACGGTCTTCGTCGAATCCGTGGTTCCCGGCGACGAGCCGGATTGGAACGGCATCCGGCGACTCGATCAGCGAAGCGAGACGGCACGACGTCGACAGGCGCTGCTGCAAGAGGCCGCCTTTCGGCGCGCACCGGGGCGTTCGGTAGTTCCTCTTATCGACTTATCGGCGTCCTGCTCGGTACGGGCTGAGCGGAAGCCGAAAAATCGACCCAATCGGAATATCAACCGAACTAGCCGCCGGACGCCTTTTTTCTTATCTTGGGAAACCTGCTCGGTTTGAGCCGAGCCTGCGATTGAGGGCAAAAGGATGACCAAGTACATTGCGTGCTGCGCGCTTGCCGCTCTGGCGGGCGTCTGGCTATCGGCCGTGTTCGCGACGCATACCGTGGAACCTCGCGCATCGGCCCAGGAATCGTCCGTCGCTGTTTCATCTGGGTTGTTCGATCAGGACTTTACCGCCGAGGAACGGGTCAACATCTCGGTCTACGAGCGGGTGAACCGCAGCGTCGTCAACATCACGACGCTGATCGTGCGGCCGGACATGTTTTTCATGGCCGAACCACCCTCCGAGGGCGCCGGTTCGGGGTCGGTGCTGGATCAGGCCGGACACATCCTGACCAACTATCATGTGGTCGAAGGCGCGAACCAGATCAAAGTGACGCTGTTTAACGGCGAGACGTTTGTCGCCAAACTGATCGGCGCGGATCCGGTGTATGACATCGCCGTGCTGCGGATCGACGCCCCGAGCGATGCGCTGTTTCCCGTCGAGTTCGGCGATTCGTCGCGGCTGCGGGTCGGCCAGCGCGTGTTTGCCATCGGCAACCCGTTCGGCCTCGAACGAACCATGACGACCGGGATCATCTCGAGCCTGAACCGTTCGCTGCCGTCGCGCAGCGGCCGGACGATGAAGTCGATCATCCAGATCGACGCCGCATTGAACCGCGGCAACTCGGGCGGCCCGCTGCTGAGCAGCCGCAACCGGCTGATCGGCATGAATACGGCGATCGCCAGTCGCAGCGGCGAGAACACGGGCGTGGGCTTTGCCATCCCCGTCAACACGATCGCCCGCGTCGTCCCGCAGTTGATTCAAAATGGCCGCGTGATCCGCCCCGATCTGGGCATCACCCGCATCCTGCAGACCGACCAGGGATTGGTGATCGCGACGCTGACGCCCGGCGGGGCGGCCGAGCGAGCCGGTTTGCGAGGCTTCCGCATCGTCAAGAATCAGCGGCGTTTCGGGCCGTTCACGAGCGAGGAGATCCAAGTCGATCGCAACTATGCCGACCTGATCGTCGCGCTCGACGGCCAGCCGATCAAATCGGCGGACGATCTGCTGTCCGCGATCGAGACCCGCCAGGTCGGCGACGAAGCGATCGTCACCGTCGTTCGCGAAGGTCGCCGGATCAATGTGAGCGTCATCCTGGGCGCCGAGGATTGAGCCGTCATCGGTCCGGCGCCCGCCGAGTTGCAGCGGGGGATGTAATCCAAGACAATTTCCCGGATGACGAGAACGGTCTCACGCCGAGGCGCAGAGACGCAAAGACGTGTCTTTCCGGCGCTCGGCGCCGTGGCGCCTCGGCGCGAGCGTGTTTGAGCTCGTGACATTTTTTCGAGCCACGCCCCGAACCGCTTTGCACGAGCCCCGCGCATTGGCCGCCCGCGGCCACGCGAGGTAGATTCGTGCGCGGAACCCGAGACTTCTGGAAAAGGCCAAGCCGATGATGACCACTGCCGAGAATCTGGCGCCGCCGACCGCCGGTCGCTCGCCCCCGGCGCTGCTGACGCGACTGTCGGTGATGATGTTCCTGCAGTATTTCGTCCAGGGGTGCTATCTGCCGATCGCGGCCCTGTACGTCGACCAGACGCTCGGGTTCACCGCGCGGCAGGTCGGCGTTTTCGTCGCCGCCTTGGCGATCGGTCCGATCCTCGCCCCGTTTGTCGTCGGACAAATCGTCGATCGTTCGTTCGCCACCGAGCGGGTGATGGCGTTCTGCCATCTGATCGGCGGCGGCCTGATGCTGGCGCTCTATTGCCAGACGGGCGTGTGGCCCGTCATGGTGTTGGGGACGGTCTATTCGGTGCTGTACGTCCCCACGATGATGCTCTCGAACTCGCTGGCCTTCCAGCATCTGCGGAACGAAGAACTCGAGTTTCCCTGGATTCGGCTGTGCGGCACGATCGGGTACATCGTGCCGGCGTTTCTGATCGAGCTGTGGTGGTTGCGCGGCCTGGCCGGTCCAGAACTGGCCTCCGCGCGCGGGATCGCATTTGCGTTGTCGGGCGTGGTCGGCGTGCTGATGGCCGCCTATTGTCTGACGTTGCCGCATACGCCGCCGGCGCGCCGCGAGCAACGCTCGTATGCGCCCGGCGTAGTGCTGCGGATGTTGCGCCAACGCGATTTCTTCGTGATCGTCGCCGTGACGTTCTTCATCTGCATCGCCCACCAATACTTCTTCGTGTTCAACAGCCCTTTTCTGCGAGACATTCTCCGCAGCGGCGGCTGGCAGACGGCCGCCGAGCAGATGATCAGTTCGATCGGCCAGTGGTGCGAAATCCTGGTGATGGCTTTCCTCGGCCTGATGCTGAAAAAATGGGGCTACAAGCGGACGTTGATCCTCGGCGCGTCGGCCTATCTGCTCCGGTTCCTGCTGTTCTCGCTGGTGTTCAGCGTCGATCCGCCGTTCTATGGCAAGTTGGCCCTGGCCGGCGCGGGCCAGGCGTTGCACGGGTTCTGTTTCGGATGCTTCCTGGCCGTAGGCTATATGTATGTCGACCGGATCTCGCCGCCCGACGTCCGCGGGAGTATGCAGAACATCTACGGCGTGTTCTTCATCAGCATCGGTTTCTTTGCGGGCGGCCTGGTCGGCGGCGCGGTCGGCGATTGGTTCACCATCGAGGCCGACGGCGAGAAAGTCCGCGATTGGACCGCGATCTGGCTTAGCGGGACCGTGCTGTGCGCCGCGTGCGTCGCCGCGCTGGCCGCCTTCTTCCCCGTTCGCCAACCGCCGTCCACGGCCAACTGAGGTTCACGCCGGTTTCGAGGCCGGCGTTCGGGCTCAGCCCATTTATCCGGAGGTCGGAGGGGCAAAACGGCGCTCGCGATCACGCGATGAATGGCGAGAAAACACACCGCGTCCCCGCAGGGCGCGGCATGGCCAAGTGACCGCGCTCGACGAGCTCGAATCTGGCCATTTCAACGGCCCGCCGTGCGCCGCGCATCGTCGCACCGGGTGTCGTGGGCATCACCACGGGCATCATCGCGGTCGTCATCGGCCCGAGACGTTGCGGCGCG